>JAVBTZ010000188.1:0-9014 GCA_031555915.1 Planctomycetota bacterium | reverse complement strand
TCGACTTTCAGCCGTACCGCGATTTCGGACAGGACCGACGCCGGAATGTCCTCGGCCGCGGATTCGTAAGCGGCGTATTGTTCGGGCGTCACCTGAACATACTCCGCCATCTCCGTGGCCGATATCCCCATGTCCTCTCTGAGTCCGCGCACGCGTTGACTGATGTCCTTGGCGTTTTCGTGCATGGTACGCTTCTCCAATTCTAGCATACAAAAACGGACGCGTCGGCGTCCGTTCGGCACAACAGCCTGGATTATAATAAAAATCCGCCCGCCGGAAAAGGGTAAAATGCCCCGCCGGGCGGATTTTTTCACCACCCGCTTTCACGCACCAGAATGGTCATGAATTTCCGCCAGACTTCGGTAAGCACGCTGCGGGGAGCCCCGTCCAGGGCGGCGTGCCCCACCAGCAGTTGCGCCGACGCCCCCTCCCCCACCACGCCGCAGGTCACCCGGTACACCGCATGTTCCGTTTCGAGCCTGCCCGACGCGGCGTTCTTCACCGCGCCCAAAGGCCCTCCGTACAACGAAGCCAGTTCCGGCGGTTGAATCTCCCGCGTGGCCTGGTTTTCTATGGTCTCGATTCTCAGGTGCACGGGTTCCTGGCCTTTTTCCCGCGGGTAAAAACGGCCGACCGAACCCACGGCCAGGCGGTCCAAATCGTATTCCGGCACATAAACCTGCACCAGGTGCCTGCCGCCCGCCAGGGCCGACAACGGTTCCTTGGCCTGAATCCAGCCGCCGGGCGTCAGCCACTCCGGCATGTCGACGATGCGGCCGGAGAAGGGCGCCTTGATTTCCAGCTCCTCGCGTTCCCTGAGTAGCCCCGCCAGATCCTCGGCCAAACGCTCCAGTTGGTCCCAGTCCGCCGCCGCCTCGATTCTCAGGCCCTGATCCAAACTGGCCAGGGATAACTTCAAGCGTTGTGCCGCCACTTTCCGTTTGGCTATTTCGATGCGGCTTTCGAGATCCGGCGAGCGCAGGCGGAATAGGCTTTGCCCCGGTTCGACCAGATCGTCGTTGTGGACGGAAACGTCTTCTACTATTCCGCCCTGCGGGGAGTAGAAGGCGGCGCGGCGCTCGGGGGTGAGGATGGCGGCGCCGCCAATCTTGTCGTGCCAGGGGACGGCTAAAAAATAGACCAGGCCGGCGAACGCGGCGGTGGTGAGTAGAAAGCGGAAATTCAGGCGCATCTTGTCTCGAATCGTGAACCAGTGGGCCAATTCCTTAAGGATGGGGAGGGCGATGAAGAAGGTCAACTCCACCAGCATGAGAATGATGCCCAGGGCCTTGAAGAAGATATGGTAGACGAGGAAGGCTATGCCAAGAAACAGGAAGAAACGGTACAGCCAGGTGACGAAGGCGTAGGCGACCAGCTTCATCCGGTCGAACCGGGGGAAGGGTTCGGGCGGGGGGAGGCCCAGGCCGAAGAGCTGTTCCCGCAGGAACCATTTCGCCAGGGCGAAGGAGCGCGGCTGCAGGGTCGGGATGTCCCAGTAATCCGACAGGAGATAATAGCCGTCGTAGCGCATGCAGGGGTTGATGTTGACCATCAGGGTGAGGATCCAAATTGACCCCGCCAGCATGAAGACCGCCGTCTTCAGGGGGCCGGGCGGCAACAGGGGCCAGGCGAGACTCGCCGCCGTGGCGAGCATCAGTTCCGTCAACACCCCGGCGGCGCCAATCGCCAGGCGGCTCCGGCGATCGCGGAGCTTCCAGGCTTCGGTGGTGTCGGTCCAGAGGACCGGCGCGAAACACATCAGGGCTATCCCCATGGACGGGACCCTGAGGCCGTAAAGTTTGGCGGCGTAGGCGTGGCCGAGTTCGTGCACGGTTTTGGAGAGGCCCAGGGCCAGCGCCGCGAGAATGCCCCCCTGCAGGGTGAAGAGGCTGGACATGGAATCGCGGAATAGTGACCACTCCCGGGTAACCAGATACAACCCCAGGGCGGCGAAAAACAGGACGAAGACGGCGAAGCTTTTCGTGAACATCCAGCCGACCAAACCCGCCGTGGCGCTGAGGAAGCCGTCCGGATGCCACAGGGGGATCCGCAGAAAAAGATAGTTGTGCATCAGGGTGGAGAGGAAGCTTTTCCGGCGGGCTTTTTTTTGTTTCAGGAGGTACTCCGTTTCGGCCGGGGTGGCGGCGGCGGTGAGGTTGTTGGCGATGAGGAAATTGGCGATTAGGGTCACCGTGTCCGGCGGGGCGGCGAGGGTCGTTTCGGCTTGAATCGCTTGGGAAATACGTTGGGGGTCGCCGAGGCTCCAGCGGGAGAGGATTTCCGTCTCCAGCCAGCCCAGGCGGAAAAATCGCTGTCCGGCGGGGTCGTACAGGGTGTAGGTCGGCGCGCCGAAACGGGTCGGGGGGCCGGGGATAAGCTGCAGTTCGTCGCGGATTTTCGGAAGGGTCGCGGAGGCTGCCGTCATGCCCTCACCATCCCAGCCACTGCCGGGCGGCCATCAGGGGTTTTTGGAAAACAATCCTCCAGAGCGGCTGCTCGGGTCCGTAAAGCTTCGCCATGCCCCGCAGTCCCAGCAGGGGACGCCCCTCCGCGTCGACGTCGGCGCGAAGGACATAGGCCATCCCCACGCCGGGGACTTCGCCGGCGCGGAAGCCGACGTGGGCGACGGTCGCGCGCATGGGGCGGATGGGGGCGACGTTGGGGTAAAAGACCACGCTGTCGCCGACCTGCACCCGCATGTTTTCGGTGGCGGGGAGGTGGATTTCCAGTTCCAGGTTGTCGGGGTCGGCCACGAGCATTATCCGCTGCCCCAGGCTGACCGGCCGGCCGAGCCATTCGTCCGGCATGTCGCACAGGACCACGCCGGCCATGGGGCTCGTGATGACGATCCGCTGCATCAGGCTTTCGATGTATTCCGTTTCCGCGGCCAGCTGTTCGATGTGGCCCTGCACCAGGGGGATGCGCTGTTTGGACTTCGGGTCCGAGAGGGCGGCCTGGAGGAGCTGCTTGTATTCGGCCTGGGCCATGTCTTCGGCTTTTTTGGCGACGGTGAGGCGGGTGCGGAGCTGGGCGTCTTCGAGACGGACCAATTCCTGCCCCGCCTCGACCCGCTGGTTGGGTTCGACCAGAAAGCGGTCGACGACCCCGTCCAAACCCGAGCGCACCAGGGCGGGACGCCTGGCGGTGATTTCCGACGGGGCCAGGACGCTTTGATGCACCGGCAGGAATGCGGCGACCGCCGCGCCGGCCAGCAGCAAAAGCAGCAGGGGCGACCATGAGCGTTTGGCTCCGGCCGGCCGGGACAGGGAGAGGGCGAGGTCTTGGGCGTAAGACTCCGTGAGGTGGGCGGCCTGCATGTTTTGGGCGTCGGTGAAGGCGGTTTCGCGGAAAAAGATGACGACGCCAATCAGGGTGCGGCGGTTGTCCAAAAGGGGCGACCAGAGGGCGTGCGGGGGGAGCCAGTCCTTCCAGTCCCGATACCAGCGGGGCGGTTTGGGGGCCTGGTCGGGGAGTTGGGCGAGGTCGAGGCGCTGTTGTTTGCCGGGTTCGGGGCACTGGCAGCGCCATCTGACGAACTTCCGCATCCACTGGGCGTAGGGGGCGGAGGAATCGGGGACGGCGAGGCCGGAGAGGCTCTTGAGGGTCGGTTTGCCGTTACGGATACTGAAGTAGACGGCTTGGCGATAAGGGAGGAGCTGGCGGGATTCGTTCACCATGATGAAGGGGAGTTCGTCGGAACTGGCGGTGCGGCCGCGGCGCTGGAGCTGGAGGAGGATGCTGAGGCGTTCCAGAATCGCCATGGGATTGACGCTGGTGGCTTTGCCGAGGTTGGGGGCGGCGAGGACGGCGGTGTCGGTGGGGGAGGCTGGGGTTTTGCTTTGCGGGCCGGCGGTTTGGGGTGGGGCGATTCCGGTGGCCGGGGTGATTTTCCCCGAGGCGATGGCGCGGTCGCGGTCGGTCATGACGATGGTGTCGGCGCCGGGGTAGCCGGCGGGCAGTTTGGCGCCGGCGGGTTTGCTGTCCGGGATTTTGCTTGCGGGGCGGGCGGCGGCGCCGGATCCGTTGCCGCCGCCATTGCCGTTGCCTTTATCGGGATTGGTGCCACTGGACATGGGACGTGTCTCCAGAAACTTCGTTTATTCGTGAATGCGTATACGACCAGGCTCGACGATCCACAGTTTTCCGCTTGGAGATTCCTTCGGGAGTAAGGTGACTATTTGCCGCACCAACGCCAACATGCCTTGCAGGGTCGGTTTTGGATGCCGCAGGACAATTATCCCGGGATATTCCGCCGGAGGGTAAGTAGTGGTTTGGGCAAAATCCACATCGAGAGTCAATAAACACAAATCAAGCGAGCGACAAACAGCCGCTATGGTTGCATCACTCTCTCCCTGTAGTTTTTCTTCTGTTACGGTTGATACTACATGGCCTGCATTTTCAAGAAGGACACGCCAACGGGAGTCGGCATTTTCATCGAATTTAAAACGCATGCGACTCTATCTCCATCGGGATCACCCGTTCCTTGGCGGCGCGGGATGCATAGGCAAGACAAGCCAATACATCATCCCTGCTCAAACCGGGATACGCCTCCAGCACACTCTCAATGCTATCGCCATTGGCAAGGTACGCCAAAATCAGCCAAACCATGATTCTAGTACCGTGTATGACCGGTTGACCATGACAAATGTCTGGACTGGAGGTGATGCGTCTATACACTCCATCGGGGACGTCCATGCAAACCTCCTTATTCCTTTTCCGCTTCCGGCGCCTTGATCTCCGCTTCGCCGCTCATGCCTTCCATTAAGTCCTGGTTCGTGTCCAGTAAACTCGCGTAAGCCTTCAGGGATTGGCTTAGAGGGTCCACCTTCCCCCCCAGTCTTTCCAGCACCGCCTCGTGCCTGGTGCCGGTTTCCTCGATCTTCACGAAAAACCGGTAGCCCGGCTTGAACCAGCGCACCCACTGCGACGGCACGATGAATTCCAGTTCCAAAGTCGAATCGTCCAAAATTTCACAGAGGGGCGTCCCTTCCCCCACATACTGCTTTTCCTTGACAAACACATCCGCCACCCGGCCCGGGAACGGCGCCTCGACCACGGTCCTTTCCAGCAATACCTCCACCGCCTGCAGGTCGGCCCGGGCCTGTTCCATGTCCATCCTCGCCACATCCACTTCGGCCTCGCCCTTGGATTGCATTTCGTAGAGTTCGCGGGCCAGGCGGTAGAGGACTTCCGTGCGTTGGAGGGCGGCCTGGGCGCGGGCGATTTGCCTGCGGATGAGGGAGCCGTCGATGCGGGCCAACGTTTCCCCGGCCTGGAAGCGGTCGCCGTCCTCGACATTCAATTCGTCGATGCGGCCGGCGCAGTTGGCGGAGAGAATGGCGTGGCGTTGCGCGGTGACCCGAACGCGGACGTCGGGGTACAGGTTGGTTCTGGGCGGCCGGCTGGCTGGAGCGGAGGGGGTGTTTGCGTCTTTATTGATAGGAGCGCCGGCGGGGTCGGCGGTTGGGGTTGGGCGGTTGTCGGGGGCTGGGCGATTGGCTGACGGCGGAATTTTCGCGGGGGGAGCGGCCGGGGCGGTCAGGCCGGGCGGGGGGAGGTTCGGCGGCGATAGGAGGGCGTCCAGTTCGTCGAGGAAGGTACCTTCGCCGGCGGGGGCGGCGGGAGCGAATAGGCTTAGACAAAGGAGGAGGCAGGTAATGACGGTACGCATCTTGGACTCCATGCAAAAAAAAGCGAAGCTCCCCGGAAAAGCTATTGTACCCGCCAATAACTCTTCCGCAAAGCTTCGCGGGGATATATCGTATCTATTTCACCTGCAGAATTTCCGCCCGGGGATTCGTCTTTTCAGAACTGCGGGCTTTGGGACTGTTTTTGCGGACTGGAACTTTGTTCGTCGCGGTCCGGGCGCTGTTGTGCGTGAATTCGCCGGCCGCCAGCGGCTTGACTTCCGCCTCGACTTCGGCCGGGGACTTAATCCCCTTCTCCCGCACCGATTCCTCCAACTCCCGCATGATTTCCTCGGGGCTACGCCGCAACTTCACCCCTTGCGGCTCAAGGCCAGGTTGCCCCTTGGTTACCGCCTGTTTCCCGGTCGGTTCTGCCGTTTCTTCCGTTCCGGCAGCGGTTTTTTGGTCCTGGTCCCGCACCGATTCCTCAAGCGCGGTCATTTTGTCTTCGGTCTGCCGCAACAACTTCACCCACTGGGACGCCGGGTCCGCTTCAACTGCCTTGTCAGCCGGGGGCGGGGGTTTGAGGGAAGAAAATTTTTCCGCTCCGGCCGGTTTCTCCGCCGCCTTATCCTGCGGATTATTTGGTAGAACCTTGGGCGAATCCTCCAGGGGATTTTTCGCTTCCGCCGGATTGGCTGGAGGCGCCGGCGGCTTGGCTTTATCCGCCCCGCCGGGCGGAGCCGCTCCGGCTTTACCCGGCGGGGACGCCGGAGGCGCGGCCGGTTGGTCGGTTTTGCCTTGGTCCACGCCCGGTTTACCCGCCTCGGCTGCTTCGGCTTTTTTCTCCGGCTTCTTTGCGCTTTCCGGTTTTTTGGATTTGGGGTCTTCATTCACTGTCGCCGAAGGCGCCTCGCCCCGCGCCGAGCGTTCCTGGCGTTCCTTGAGAATGGCCTCGCGTTCCGGCCGCGCCCGGGCCGGCCGGCTGCCGGCGGCGTCATCCTGGTCTGCCTCCGCCTTGGCGGTTTTGCCGCCTTTGGGGGCGTCCTTTTTCCCCTTTTGCTTTTTCTCTTCCTCGGCTTTTTTCTCGGCGGCGGCTTTTTCCCGGGCCGCCTTTTCTTCGGCCATGCGCTTGATGTCCTCGGACACCGACAACACGGGGGGCAATGGCGCGCGGGGCTGGTATCTGCCACCGGCCAGCGAACCGCCCGGCAAAGTCGGGGCGTCGCCGGGCAACTCCGGCAGTTCCCCCACCAACCAGCGTCCCAAAGCCTCCGCCACCACGCAGGTGAGGGTGGCGAGGTCTTCCGTGCCTTGGAATTTTCCTAAAATGTCCCCGCCCACCGAGAAGTACAAGTTGCCCCAAGCGCTCAAGACCTCGATAAGGTTGCGGTCGCGGTCCAGCTGGGTGTTGAGGGCCACGGCGGTCTGGCGGATTTTCTCCAGTTCGCCGATTTCCCGCGCTTTGGAGGCGGCTTGGCTGAGTTCCAGCAGGCGGCTGTCGATGTCTTTCAGGCGTTCCGAATCCTGGTACAGTTCGACCGCCTGCTGGTATTGGTAATAGCTCAGGTTAATCTGCACCATCGCCGCGACGGTGGAGGCGAGCCGGCGCTGGCGGGAGACGACGGTCTGCATTTTGGAGGCTTTGACCTGTTTCCATTTTCCCACCATGCCGATGAGGTCCTGGGTCAGGCGCGCGCCGGCTTCGCCCCAGGCCTGGTGCACGAGGTATTGGTTGGAATCGAACTGTCCGGCGGAGAAGACGTTCAGCATGGGGACCATGCGGAGAATGTCTTTCTTGACTTCGGTTTTGTCGATGCGGGCCTGGTATGTTTCTTCGCGCAGATCCGGCCGGAGGTAGATGCCGATCGTTTCCAGGTCGGCGAGTTGGGCGGCGAGTTGGGGCGGTTTCATTTCGCCTTCCCCTGGGGGGACGATGCTGAACTGGCTGGACAGGGGCAGGTTCATGAGGGCGGCCAGTTTGGACTTGGCGCTGGCGAGGTTGAGGGAGACCAGGCGGAGGTTGGAGATGATGCTGATGAGGGCGCGTTGCTGTTCCAGGGCCTGGGCCGGGGAGCCTTTTTTGCCGGCCTCGATTTTTTGGTAAGCCTGGAGCGCCTCTTCCGCCTTGGCGAGCGTTTCCTCGACCTGTTTACCGATCACTTCCGCCGAAGCGACCCGGAAATATTCGGCGATGACGTCCTTAATCAGGTTGTTGACGAGCCGCCGCCGGCGTTCCTTGACAATCATGAAGCGGTCGGCCTGTTGCTTGGCCTGGAAATAACTGAGGCCGAAATCGAGGAGCGACCAATTGAAGGACAGATCGCTGTTCCAGCGCCAGACGTCCGATGACACGGACGGCTCTAGGGATTCGGTGCGGTTCCGGTAGCTGATGGAGCTGGAGGCGTTTTCGTTGGTGCGCCAGCTGTAGCCGGCGTTTACGGCCAGGCGCGGCAGCAGGCCGAGGTTGGCGACTTCCAGCTGGTTCATCTGGAAGGCGTCTTCCATCAGGGCGAGGCGGTGGTCGAGGTTGTACTTGACCGCCCGGGCCACGGCTTCCGGCAGGGTGATGGGGGCGGCCGGGTGCTCCTGCTCCCAGTAGAGGGAGGAGCGGTCGTCCAGGGTCCTTTGCCAATGTTCCTCGTCGGAAATTGGATTGGGCTTAACGAACAGGCAACCCGATAGAAGTGGAATCAAGCTGGTCAAACCGATTACCAGGAGAAGACGGCCCCATCGGGCGGTTCTCCCCCTCCCCGAGGCATCCCCGCGTTTCGACATACGATTTTCCTTGCCCAAGGGTTGGGAGGGTGCGGGCGTTGTTTTTATTTTTCCTTGGACGCGCGGCGCGGTTTTGCCGTAGGTCAGAGGAAGAAAAAATAAAAATAACGAACACGTATCCGGACCCAACCGAGTAGCGTCACAGACCTGCTGTTTTGGGGCAATGCTTCAGGCGTTACCCCTCTCTCCCTTTGCCAGCGTGCAGGCGGTTTGGTCAATGGTAGACATTGACGCGTGAAAAACAATGAGGTTGTAGGTGTTTTCTGAAGGCCGTTGCCGAAGCGCTTTTTGTCGGATAGCTAACACCTGTTCTTGCCGGTGATTACGGTGATATTTCAGGTTAAGATCCAAAAAATATTATCAGCAATTTTCCTTAATAATATTATGCAGGAAAAACAGTTTGGCGAAACTGTTTTTTATATAAACAACTGAAGTTTTGCCAAGTGACGATTTTACTGCCAAGCGTCACTTAGAGCCTATCCGAATAGGCGCATGATCAACTTGCGCCGGATACAGTAAGTCTTCTGAGAGCTTGCTTTAAATTCAGGAGACTGCCATGCATGCCATTAAAGCCATAATTCACGATGACAGTTGGCGCATTTCGGACGA
>JAVBTZ010000067.1:0-10930 GCA_031555915.1 Planctomycetota bacterium | reverse complement strand
TAGGAGCTTCGCCCGCTCTGAATTCGCTGACGCTTTGGCCGCCCGGAAGCAAAATACGCTTCGCTCTTTTGCTCAAAAAGGTAAGGCCGCGTAACTAGTTTCAAATGCGTTTTTACCGAATGCTGGAACCGCATTTCATTTTACGCGGCCTTTTAACCGCATTTTAAATAACCGCTAACCGCAACCGCTATTTGACTTTCTTATAACCGCATCCACGGGGGGCTGGTTGCGCCCCCCCGGCCCCCGCAACCAGCGTGACGCTGGACCCAATCACGCCAAGCGGAAACGAGACGCTCCCCTTCCCCCCCCACCCGCTCACTCCGGCCACTGCCCCCTTACCGGCTTAATCGCCCTCCCCACCAAATCGATAGTCCTCGCCAAATTCTTCATATTCGCCAACCCCTCCTCATCATTCTTCACATCCTCCCGCCGCAAACCAAACCCCAAATTCCAATAAATCGACCCCGGCACCACCATCTGCGTCATGAGGAACATATGATTGATACTGTCATAAGCCTGGATTGCGCCACCCCGCCGCACCGCCACCACCGCCGCGCCGATTTTCCCCTTCAAGAGGCGACCGTTCGCGAAGGAGACATAACCGGTACGGTCGGTAAGCGCCTTCACCTCCGCCGTCACGTCGGAAAAATAAGTCGGCGTGCCGATAATCACCGCGTCGGCCCTGAGGATTTTTTCGTAGACTTCATGGAAGCAGTCGTCCTTCATCACGCAAGTCCGGTCCTTCGATTTGAAACAGCCGGCGCAACCCTGGCAGCCGCGGATATTTTTGCCGCCGAGTTGATAGAATTCCGTCTCCCAATCCGCCCCCTTGAGGGTGTCCAGAACCGTATTGACCAGCATTTGCGTGTTGCCGCCCAGGCGCGGACTGCCGTTGATACCGATGGCGTACATTTTTTCCCTCTCCTTTCAATGGATTTTTAAAGATGCCCGGGAAATCGAGCCGACCGCCGCTCGTTTCCCTTTAAGAGCCAACTTTTCGGCCCATCCCTATTTTCAATGGAACCGAAGCATCCTCTTGATTATAATGATCCCGTGGCGGGGCGCCTCTAAAATCGCATTTAGAGGCGCCCTGTAATATGAATTGCTAGCGGGCCAATTTTTTAGATGTACCCTTCAGTGGACTTTTCGAAAAAATCGAGCAGACCGCCGCTCGATTTCTTCGAAAGTTTAACCTCTTTGCGGACAAGGGTTTTATTTTCGGCAGTTCAAAGGCACAGGCTTAGTTGACCTAATTATATAGCTAATCCTGGCTACCAACACTTTCTGAGGAAATCGAGCGGCGGTTGGCTCGATTTTCTCAAAAAGTCAACCTTCAGCCATTTATGCCTATAAGGGAATCCCCCTATGGAAGACGCAGTCAAAAAAGCCCAGGTATTGACCGAAGCCCTGCCCTACATCCGCGAGTTTAAAAACAAATTCATCGTCATCAAACTCGGCGGCTCCGCCCAGGACGATCCGGCCATTCTGAAAAATATATTCCTCGACTGCCAAATCATGCTGGCCGTCGGCATGCGTCCGGTCATCGTCTACGGCGGGGGCAAAAAAATCACCGCCGCCATGAAGGAAACGGGGAAATCCGCCCGCTTCGTGCACGGCCAGCGGGTCACCGACGCCAACACCATGCGCATCGTCGCCAAAGTCCTCGCCGACGATGTTGGCGGCGAACTCCTCGGGCTCCTCCAGGAAACCGGCGGCAAAGGTTTTCTCCTGAACGGCCGCGACCACCAGTTCCTCCGCGCCATCAAGAAAACCCTGCCCGGCTATCCCGATTCCGATCTCGGCTTCGTCGGGGAACCCGTCGCCATCGACGCCACCCCGGTCCACCGCGCCTTCGAAGGTTTCTACTGGCCGGACGGCGAAGAACGCATCCCCCTTATCGCCCCCGTGGCCTGCGGCTGCGGCCGCGAAGCCAATTATCTCTACAACGTCAACGGCGACACCGCCGCCTCGCTTGTCGCCCGCGATTTGCACGCGGAGAAATTGGTCTTCATCTCCGACATCTCCGGCATCCATCGGGACAAAAACGATCCCGCCAGCATCTTCACCCACCTGAACCAGGGCCAGGCCGAAAGCCTCATTCGGGACAACATCATAATCGGCGGCATGATCCCGAAAGTCGAGGCCTGCCTGTTCGCTCTCGAAGGTGGGGTCAAGAAAGCCCACATCGTCGCGGGGGAACTGCCGCACGCGCTTCTCCTGGAAATCTTCACCAAGACCGGGGTGGGGACGGAGATTGTGCTGTAACTGAAGTTTTGCAAAGTAGCGGTTAACTCTACAACGCGGCATTTGCGGGAACCGCATCCGCAAATGCCGCATGAAGTTAGGGTTAGCGGCGACTCAAGGGGCGGTGGCGAAAAACCACTCGCAATTCCCTTTACCATGCAACATTTTGATCACACGACTGTTGTGGAGGCGGTTCCCACAACAGTCGCGTAGTAGAGTTAAACCGCCAATCGCCATTCGGCGGTTTGAATGGTGGTTTTGCACAAGTCCAGCTGTGAGAATTACGGCTATACAAAACTTTCGAGGAAATCGAGCGGCTGTTTGCTCGATTTCCTCGAAAACTCTGCCATAGAAAGGCATCAATATGAATACGCACGACATCGCCGAACAGTTCAACAATTACGTCATCGCCAACTACAGCCGTCTACCCATTTGTGTCGTGCGTGGCGAGGGATCGCGAGTTTGGGACGCCGACGGCAAGGAATACCTCGATCTCTTCCCCGGCTGGGGCGTGGCGGGTCTGGGGCACTGCCACCCGGCCGTGTCCGACGCCATTTGCAGACAGGCGCGGAAACTCATCCACGTCGCCAACCATTATTATAATGAAGAACAGGGACAGTTCGGCGAAATCCTCTCGCATAAAACCGACGGACGGAAGGTCTTCTTCTGCAACTCCGGCGCCGAAGCCAACGAAGCCGCCCTCAAGCTGGCCCGGTTGGCCCGGCAGCCCAAATACAAAATCATCACCATGCAGGAATCCTTCCACGGCCGCACCTTCGGCGCCATTTCCGCCACCGGGCAGGCCGAATACCAGGCCGGCTTCGCCCCGATCGTACCCGGCTTCTCCTACGCCAGAATAAACGATCTCGAATCCGTCGCCACCCTGGTGGACCAGGACACCTGCGCCATCATGCTTGAACCGGTGCAGGGCGAATCCGGGGTCGTCTCCGCCACGCCCGAATTCCTGCAAGGACTCCGCAAAATCGCCGACGAAAAGAACCTCATCCTCATTTTTGACGAAGTGCAAACCGCGCCCTGCCGCCTCGGGAAATGGTTCGGCTACCAATATTTCGGGGTGCAGCCGGACATCATCACCACCGCCAAAGCCATCGCCGGCGGCATGCCCATGGCGGTGATGCTGGCGAAGCCGGACATCGCCCAATTCCTGAAACCGGGCACCCACGCCAGCACCTTCGGCGGCCATTCCCTGGGCTGCGCCGCCGGCATAGCCGCCTTCAAGGCCATGGAAGACGAGAAAGTGATGGACAACGTCAACACGTTGGGACCCTGGCTTGACGAGCGCCTGAAAACGCTCCTGAAAGAGACGGCCGGGGTTAAGGTTATCCGCCGGGTCGGTTTTATGGTTGGCATCGTCCTGGACTTCGAGGGCACGGATCTGGTCGCCGACTGCCGCAACCACGGGCTCCTCATCAACTGCACCCACAAGACGGTTCTGCGGATGCTGCCGGCCATGAACATCAAGCGGGAGGAATTGGACCAGGGCGTCGCCATCCTCGAAGAATGCCTGGACCGGGCGCGCCGGCGCACCGGCAGCGTCCGGCTGAAGCGCTAGAATTTGCCGCGTGTCCCCATAATTCGCCTCCTCACCCCCACCACCCCCCGGCGAGGGAATGAAGTTCAGGCGGGATAGATATTACGAATGGTCTTTTTGCATACGGAATGTACCTTCGGCCGCAGATGCGGTCGATGCCTTTTTTAGGAGCAGTCATGCTGGAGAAATTCACCGATCGGGCAAGGAAAGTCATCAACCTCGCCCGGCAGGAAGCCGAACGCCTCGGACACGAGTTCATCGGCACCGAGCATATCCTCCTCGGCCTGGTCAAGGAAGGATCCGGCGTCGCCGCGAACGTGCTGGAAAACCTCGGGGTCGATTTGGAAAAAATTCGCATCGAAGTGGAGAAATACGTATCGTCCCCGGGCGAAACCATCTCCGCCTCCTCGAGCCTCCCCTTCACCCCCAAGGCGAAGAAAGTACTCGAACTCGCCATGGAGGAAGCGCGGATCCTCGAACATAATTATATTGGTACCGAGCACCTGCTTCTCGGCGTGCTGAGGGAACAGGACGGCATGGCCGCCCAGGTCCTCCTCAACCTCGGCGTCAAGCTCGAGGACGTCAGGGCCGAACTCATGGAACTCCTCGGCGCCGACGTCTCGCAGGACCCGCAACAGCCGCACCACCACCACCCGCACCACCCCGGCGAAGCCCCGCAGCCCTCCCCCACCGAAAACGCCACCCCCGCCCTGGATTCATTCGGGCGGGATCTCACCCAACTGGCCCGCGAAGGCTCCCTGGACCCGGTCATCGGCCGCTCCAAGGAAATCCAGCGCGTCCTGCAAATTCTCTCCCGCCGCACCAAGAACAACCCCGTTCTCCTTGGCGAAGCCGGCGTCGGCAAAACCGCCATCGTCGAAGGCCTGGCCCAGGACATCATCAATGGAAACGTCCCGGAAATCCTTCTGGGAAAACGCATCGTCGTCCTCGATCTCGCCATGATGGTCGCCGGCACCAAATATCGCGGCCAATTCGAGGAGCGGATCAAGGCGGTCATGAATGAGGTACGGCGGGCCAAGAATGTAATCTTGTTCATCGACGAACTCCACACCCTGGTCGGGGCCGGCGGGGCCGAAGGTTCCATCGACGCCTCGAACGTTTTGAAGCCGGCCCTGGCCCGCGGCGAAGTCCAATGCGTCGGCGCCACGACCCTGGATGAATACCGCAAGTATGTGGAAAAAGACACCGCCCTGGAACGCCGCTTCCAGTCGATTATCGTCAACCCCCCCAGCGCCCAGGAAACCATCGCCATCCTGAAAGGTCTTCGCGATCGCTATGAAGCCCACCACCGGGTCAGGATCACCGACGACGCCATCGAGGAGGCGGTGAAATTGTCCGAGCGTTACATCTCCGGGCGCTTCCTCCCCGACAAGGCCATCGACGTCATCGACGAAGCCGGCTCGCGGGTCCGCCTGTCCTCCATGACCCGGCCGCCGGATCTGAAGGACAAGGAAAAGGAGGTGGAAACGCTCGAACGGGAAAAAAAGGAAGCCGTCACCGCCCAGGATTTCGAACGCGCCGCCCGCGTTCGCGACCAGGCCGACGCCCTCAAGAAGGAAATCAAGGAAATCAAGGAGGCGTGGAAGGAACGCACCCACCAGGCCCGTGGCGTGGTCGGCCCCGAAGCCATCACCGAAGTCGTCTCCTCCATGACCGGCATCCCCCTCTACAAGCTGGAAGCCAAGGAACAGGAGCGGATGCTCAAGATTGAAGACGAACTCCATAAGCGGGTCGTCAGCCAGGAAGACGCCATTTCAGCCATAGCGCGGGCGGTCCGCCGCAGCCGGGCCGGCCTGAAGGATCCCCGGCGGCCGATGGGCACGTTCCTATTCCTCGGCCCCACCGGGGTGGGTAAAACGCTTCTGGCCCGGGCCCTCGCCGAATTCATGTTCGGGGAGGAGGACGCCCTCATCCAAATCGACATGTCGGAGTACATGGAAAAGCATTCCGTCAGCCGGCTGGTCGGGGCGCCCCCCGGTTACGTTGGCTTCGAGGAAGGCGGTCAGTTGACGGAGCGCGTCCGCCGGCGGCCGTATTCGGTTCTTCTTCTCGACGAACTGGAAAAGGCCCACCACGAAATCTTCAACATCCTTCTGCAAATCATGGAAGAGGGCAAGGTCACCGATTCCTACGGCCGGAAGGTCGATTTCCGCAACACGATTCTCATCATGACCTCCAACGTCGGCGCCGATCTTATCCGGAAACAGGGTTCCCTCGGCTTCACCAAGAAGACCGAGGAGTCCGACATGGATCGGCTCCGGAAGAGCCTCTACGAAGCGGTCGAACGCGAGTTCCGTCCCGAATTCATCAACCGCATCGACGAGTTGATCGTCTTCAAGTACCTGTCCCGCGAGGATATGGACAA
The DNA here is from genome assembly GCA_031555915.1 of Planctomycetota bacterium. Lineage (GTDB taxonomy): Bacteria > Planctomycetota > SZUA-567 > SZUA-567 > SZUA-567 > JAJBSZ01. The sequence continues at coordinate 4,748 of JAVBTZ010000067.1, read as the reverse complement.
GATTATCGACATCGAGATTTCCGGCCTCAGAAAGCGCCTGTCCGAACAGTTCATCGGCCTCGAACTTGCCGACGACGCCCGCACCTATCTGATTGACAAGGGCTACAACCAGGACTACGGCGCCCGGCCCCTGCGCCGCACCATCAGCCGCGAAATCGAGGATCGGGTGGCGGAGGAAATCCTCTCCGGCGGCATAAGCCCCGGCACCAAGGTGACGGTGCGGCTTAAGGACAACCACGTTTATTTCGATTCGGAGCCGGATCCTTCGCTCATCCCCGACAAGAAGAAAAAGCCGGAAGACGGCACCAAGGCTGCCGCCGTGGAGGAGGCGAAGGAAGTCGCCTCCGAACCGGTGGCGCTGGACAAGCCGCCGCCGCCGCCGCTCCTGTCGGGTCCGTCTGGTGGCGTGGCGACTTCCGAAAACGAGCCGTATCGGGATTGACCGAACATTATCGCAGGATTCATGGGTTACTCGGATGCGCTTCCCGCAAGGGAAGCGCATCTGTCAATGCGGCGATAAATGTGTTATACTGAATTCGCAGGGGGGATAATCAATGGAGAAGCTGAAGAAACCGCCGCTGTCGCCGCTGAACGATTTCGTTTTTAAACGCTTGTTGGGGGACAAGGATCACCTGGATCTTCTGGCCGCGTTTCTGCGAACGGTTCTGGACTTGTCGCCTGAGGATTATGCGAGCCTGGAATTGATCGACCCTACCCTGCGCGGCCGTTACCCTCGCGACAAGGAGGGCGTGCTTGATATCCGGGTGCATACGGCGGACGGTAAAGCGATTGATGTCGAGGTCCAGGTATATTGGCAAAAATGGATGTGGGAGCGGATGCTGTTTTATACCGCCGGGTTGCTTGTGGACCAAATCGGACAGGGCGAGGACTATGACAGGATTAAACGGGTCATCGCCATCGTCATCGCCGATCACCATCTTACCGAAAAGGGTGGAAAGGAATACAAACACCGCTTCATCCTGTGCGACCCCGAAACCGGCCGTGAATATCCCCGGCTGCTGGAAATTCATACTTTGGAAATCCCCAAATTGCCTCCCAGCCCCGATGGTACGGATTTGTGGAATTGGCTCAGGTTTTTTTCCGCAAAAACGGAAGGAGAATTCGAAATGATCACGAAAGAAGATCCGACTCTGCAAAAGGTCTGGGGTCGTTTGAAGGAGCTCAGCGCCGATGAGCGGGAACGCCTTATCGCCGAAGCGGTCGAGAAGGCGCGTCGGGACAAGTCGGCGCAATTGAAAAGCTGGTATCAAGAAGGGGAGGACGCGGGGAGAGCGAAAGGCCGCGAGGAAGGCCGCGAGGAAGGCCGCGAGGAGGGCCGCGAGGAAGGCCGCGAGGAAGGTCGCGAGGAAGGTCGCGGGGAAGAAAAACTTCATCTCGCCCTAAGCGCGGTGAACGAAGGCATCCCTTTGGAGGTCGTGGCCAGGATTACCGGTTTGCCCATCGAAGAAATTCAAAAATTGAAACGGGGTTGAAGTGGGTGAATTGAAATGCGTGAGTTGCAGGACAAAGGGGCGGTTTTCCCCGACCGCCCCCTCTTTTTTTATTTAACCGTAGCGTCCAGTCGCTATAATGCAAACAGGCACAAGGCGCAGGTTGCCCCGACCAAGCCAACGCCCGCATCCACGCGCGGCGTGTTTTTTTTAATAACCTCGGGATGAACCCCCGAAAAACCAGGAACAGCCCATGACCATTCCCACCGTCCCCGCCACCGATTTCATCCGCGAATTCATCAACGCCGATCTCGCCGGCGGGCGTTACGATCACGTTCACACCCGATTTCCGCCTGAACCGAACGGCTACATGCATATTGGCCACTGTAAGGCCGCCCTGACCAATTTTGGTCTCGCCCAGTCCTACGCCGGCAAATTCAACATGCGTTTCGACGACACCAATCCCGCCAAGGAGGACATCGAGTACGTCGACGCCATCCTGGCCGATTTGCGCTGGCTGGGGATTGATTGGGAGGATCGGCTTTTCTTCGCCTCGGACTATTTCGACAAGATGTACGAGTTCGCCGAATTGCTGATTAGGGACGGCAAGGCTTACATCGATTCGCAGACCTCCGAGGAGATTCGCCAGAAGCGCGGCACCATGGGGGCGAAGGAGCGCGGCATCACTCCGCCCGGTGAAAATTCGCCCTACCGCGACCGCCCGATCGAGGAGAACCTTGACCTGTTCCGGCGCATGAAAGCCGGGGAGTTTCCAGAAGGCGCCCATGTCCTTCGCGCCAAAATCGACATGTCCCATCCCAACCTGAATATGCGGGATCCGGTGCTTTACCGCATCTCCAACGCCCACCATCACCGTACTGGCGCCAAGTGGTGCATCTACCCCATGTACGACTACGCGCACCCGATTGAGGACGCGTTGGAGGAAATCACCCATTCCTGCTGCTCGCTGGAATTCGAGAACCATCGTCCGCTTTACGACTGGGTCATTCAGAACCTGCCGGTCTTCCCCTCGCGGCAGATCGAATTCGCTCGGCTGAACATCACGAACACCATTCTTTCCAAACGCTGGCTTATACAGTTGGTGCAGGAGAAACGCGTCTCCGGCTGGGACGACCCCCGCATGCCGACCATTTCCGGCATGCGCCGGCGCGGTTACACCCCCGCAGCCATCCGCGATTTCTGTCAGCGGATTGGCCTCGCCAAGACCAATTCGCGGGTCGACATCCAGCTTCTCGAAGCCTGCCTGAGGGAAGACCTGAACCGCCGCGCCCCTCGCGCCATGGCGGTCCTGCAGCCCCTGAAGGTGGTGCTGGAAAATTACCCCGAGGACCGGGAGGAGCTTCTCGAAGCGGTGAACAATCCCGAGGACGCAACGGCCGGCACCAGGCCCGTTCCCTTCGGCCGGGAATTGTATATCGAGCGGGAGGACTTCCTGGAGGACCCCCCGAAGAAATTTTTCCGGCTGGCGCCCGGGCGCGAGGTGCGGCTTCGCTACGCCTACCTCATCACCTGCAAGGAGGTCGTGAAGAATACCGCCGGCGAAGTGGTCGAGCTGCGTTGCGTTTACGACCCCGCCACCCGCGGCGGCGACGCGCCGGACGGCCGCAAGGTCAAGGCGACGCTGCACTGGGTCTCGGCCAAGCACGCCATTCCGGCCGAAGTCCGGCTTTACGATCGGATGTTCCTGATGGACGATCCGACGGAAGCGCCGGCAGGCAAGACCTGGCTCGACAACTTGAACCCCGCCAGCATGGAAATACTGAAGGATTGCCGGTTGGAGCCTGCCCTGGCCTTGGCCAATTCCCGCATCCCCTACCAGTTCGAGCGTCTCGGCTACTTTATTCCGGACCCGGACGGCAAGCCTGGCGCGCCGGTTTTCAACCGCGCCGCGACCTTGAAGGATTCCTACGCCAAGGCGAAGTAGCGTAGGCGCCGTAGCCAATTCACGAGGGGGATGCGCATGGAAGGCTTGGAGCTGGAATCTCCCCAAGGTCAGGGAGCCTATCAGCTGTACATGGAAAACTCGGCGGCGCCCCTGACCGGGTTTCTATTTGCCCTCCCGCTGTTTCTGGTGTATCACGCCGGACTGTGGTGGCTGAACACTTTTTCCGGGCTCAGGTGGGCGAACGCGGTGGACATTTCCATAGCCAACGCCCTGAACCGGCTTGGCATGGCCGGGCCGCTTCTTTCGTTTATTGCGGTGGTGGTGGTTTTTCTCACCATGCATGCCATGACGGGGAAGCCATGGGGCTGGCCGCCCCTGTACACTTGGTTCTTGATGATTCTGGAAAGTTTGGCTTTGTCCCTGCCGGTGTTTCTTCTGTCCCGGCTGGTGGTGAAGTTGGTCGATTATTTTCCGCCTATTGTCGATTCGATGCTTTTGCCGCTTCTTTCGGGGTTGCCGTCGCCGGGAGGCGGGGCGGCGGCGGCGGCGGTTTCGGTCGCGGCTTTTGCAGGTCCCGGCGCACTATGGTCGGCGGGGATGCTGTCGGCGGGGATGCTGGCGGCGGAACAGGGGGCGCCGGCGGAGATCGCCTGGGAGGCGAATTTGGTTTTGAGTTGCGGGGCCGGGGTTTATGAGGAGTTTTTTTTCCGCATTTTGGTTATGGGTGCGTTCGGGCTGTTCTTGGGGAAGGTTCTTGGCGTTCGCGGGGGCTGGAAGTGGGCGTTGGCGGCGTTGTTTCAGGCGCTCTTGTTTTCGGCGTCGCATCATTTGCCTGGGAGTCCGGAACAGATAACGAATGTCATGGAGGCGAGGGCGGCGTTGCCGGTTTTGACTTTCAGGACTTTGGCCGGCTTGTATTTTGCGGCGATTTATATTGAGCGTGGCTTTGGGATAGCGGCGGGGAGTCATGCGTGTTACGATCTGTTGGTGGTGGTGCTGGATATGTTGCTGCCGTTGGAGGTGGGGTGAGGAAGTTGCGCTATAACAGGAGTGTAAGCGTTCACGGCTTCGTTTTCAGTACGCTGATAACAGCGCTCTTTTTTGGGAAAAGCCGTACGCTTGTCATTCCGAACGGTAGTGAGGAATCCAGCAGTCGCGGAGGCTGAATATAAACCGCCCCCATTTGGAAGCGTTTAGGCTACCAGAGACGAGCCGAATGTAATCCTACTACGCGACTGTTGTGGGAACCACCTCCACAACAGTCGTGTGATCAAGAGGTTGTATGGTGAACGGTGTGTCGTGCCGTTTTTTGCCACCGCCTCTCGTATTACCGATAACCCTAACTTCATGCGGCATTTGCGGATGCGGTTCCCGCAAATGTCGCGTTGTAG
>JAVBTZ010000157.1:0-5161 GCA_031555915.1 Planctomycetota bacterium | reverse complement strand
CTACAACGCTACTTTTACGGGAACCACTTCCGTAAAAGTAGCATGAGTATAGGGTTAGACAATAATTCCGGCGCTGGCGGCAAAGAACGAAGGTCACCGCAACTGGTTATTCATGCTAGCGTTGTAGAGTTAATCCTGAATTCCATTTTAATAAATAGAATTAAATCCAAGGTAAAAGTGGAAATAAATCGCAGGGCTATACGTCATTCCGCAGTTAGGAGTGGTTCTCTGTGGTCTCTGTGTTCTCTGTGGTAATAATTATTTTAAAGCACCGTTTCGCAAAGGTTTACCCTTATTTCAGCGCCATTCGTCTCTGGGGTGAAATAAACTTTTCACAATATCAGTCCGCCGTCAGTCAGTCCAAAGTCCGGCGGTAAGTCAAAGCCGCTATCAACATCACCACTACACCGAACAACAGGAGCGGCCAAATATCCGGCCATAATTCCGGCCAGCCATTTCCCTTCAACAATATGCCTCGGGCCAAACGGTTGAAATGCGTCAGCGGGAGACATTCCCCAATCGCCTGCGCCCAGCCGGGCATACCCCGAAAGGGAAACATAAAGCCGGACAGCATCAAGTTAGGTAAAAAATAAAAAACCGTCAACTGCATGGCCTGCAACTGATTCGCCGCCAAGGAGGAAAAAGTGATCCCCATCGCCAGATTGACGCTCACGAACAACAAGGCGACAAGGTACAGCATCCCCACGCTACCCAGCACCGGCACGGAGAAAACGTAATGCGCGCCTGCCAAAATCAAGGTCGACTGCACCAAACCGATGAAAATATAGGGAATGATTTTGCCGGCTATGACTTCCAGCGGCTTCAAGGGCATGGCCAGGAGATTCTCCATCGTCCCCCGTTCGCGTTCGCGGGTGATGGCGAGGCCGGTCATCATCACCATGGTGACGGTCAGGATCATCCCCATCAAACCGGGTATGATATTATAATGGGTCAAGCCCTCGGGATTGTACAAACGGTGGCTACGCACCTCGAACCAAGGGCGCGGTTGCTCCGCCCCCTCCCCCGCTTCGCGGCCGACCAGCCTATCTTTTCGTGCCACCAACTCCGGCAATTTAGCCGCCGCCGCCAGCGCCTGCCCGGTCGAAGTCGGGTCGGTCGCGTCGGCTTCCACCAGAATGGCGGGATATTCGTCGCGGAGAAGCTTGACGGTAAAATCCGGCGGAATCGTCAGGACAAACTGCACCTCGCCCCGCGCCAACGCTTCGCGGGCCTGGTCCTCGGTGTTTATTCCGTCAACAATGGCGAAATAATCTGTCCGGCGTAGCGATTCCACGATGCTGCGGGTGAATTCGCTGTGATCCGCCAATATAACCGCCGTAGGCATATGTTTAGGATCGGTATTTATGGCAAAACCGAATAGCGCCAACTGCACCACCGGAATCCCCACGATCATCGCGAAAGTGATGCGGTCCCGCTTTAATTGGGTGAATTCCTTCACCACCATCGCCCACCAGCGCCTGGGGGAAAAGCCGCCGCCGTCAGGCATGGCCGTTCCCTCCGCCGGGCGGCTCGCCGCCGGCCCGGCCCATCAAATAAATGAACACGTCTTCGAGGCTCGGTTCAGCTTTTTCCCGCCGGCAACTGGCGCCCGTTTCCCCGGCCAAAGTCGCCGCCAGCTTCTCGCTATCGCGGCCGGTGACGTGCAACGTTTCGCCAAACAGCGCCGTTTGCTCCACTCCCGGCCTGCCGCGCAAGCGTTCCGCCAAACCCGCCAAACCTTCCCCGCGTATAATCCAGGTGGTGAGGCCCTGGCGGGCGATGATGTCCCCCGCCGTACCCTTTTCCAACAGGACGCCGTAAGCGATATAAGCCAGCTTGTGGCAGCGTTCGGCCTCATCCATGTAATGCGTGCTGACCATTATCGAAATTCCCCGGGCGGCCAGACGATGCAGTTCCTCCCAGAAATCCCGCCGCGACTGGGGGTCGACGCCGGCGGTCGGCTCGTCCAGAAGCAGCAATTCCGGCTGGTGCAGGAGACAGGCCGCCAGGGCCAAACGCTGTTTCCAGCCGCCCGAGAGGGTGCCGGCCATTTGCCCCGCCCGTTCCTTAAGCCCCAAAGAAACCAGCGCTTCCTCCACTGCCGCGCCGCGATTCTTCAGACCGTAAACGCGGGCGGTGAAGGCGAGGTTTTCACGGATCGACAAGTCATCCCAAAAGGAAAATTTCTGGGTCATGTAGCCGACTCGCCGCTTGATGCGGCTGCTTTGCCGGATGATGTCAAACCCCAAGCAGCTCCCCTCCCCCGAGTCCGGGGTCAGCAAGCCGCACAGCATGCGGATGGAGGTGGTCTTGCCGCTGCCGTTCGGGCCCAGAAAACCCATGATTTCGCCGCGTTCGACCTGTAAGGTGAGGTCCTTGACCACCCGCCGGCCGGCGAAGGATTTATTCAGGTTGCGAACGTCGATTACCGCCGGCATGCTTCACCTCGGTTCCACATACACGGGTTGCCCGGGGTTGAGGCTGGGAGCGGCGGTCGCATCCGGTTCCGCCTCGATCATGAATACCAGCTTATAACGGGAGTCGTTACTGTAAATCACCGGCGGGGTGTATTCGGCTTCAGGGGAGATATAACTGATATGAGCCGGAACCGCTTCGGCGCCATCGCGATGGATGTTGACTGCCGCGCCGAGGTGCATTTTGGCGAGATCCCTTTCCGGCACGTAGAAGCGTACCTTGAGGTTTTCCGGCGGCAGCAGGCGGAGAACCGGCCGGCCGGCCGGCACCAGTTCGCCCTGGCGGTAAACCAATTCGTAAATCCGGCCGGCTCGGGTGGCGACGACGGTTTTTTGCCGGAGGTTCCATTCGGCTTGGCGGACTTTGGCGTCGGCGGCGAGGAAAGCCGCGTTCTGCGCCGCGATTTGCATATCGCGGCCGGGCAGATTGGCGACGCGGATATTTTCCTCCAATTCCTGAACTTTGCTGCGGCCTGCGTCGGCGTCGGCCCGGCTTTTGTCCAATTGCGCTTTCGCGACGGCGCCGGTCTGATAGAGTTCGAGGTCGCGTTCGTATTGAATTTGGGCGTCCCTTTCAATCGCTTCGGCCTGGGCCAATTGGGCCTCGACCGCGGCGACTTCGGCAGGGCGTTTGCCGGTGTGCATATCGGCCAGTTGGAATTCGGCCGCATCCCGATCCGCTTCCGCCGCTTGCAGGACCGCTTCCTCGTACTCCGATTCCAGCCGGAAGAGGAAATCCCCAACCTTAACCCAGTCGCCTTTTTTCACCGCCAATTCATCCAGCCTGCCGCCCACCGGGGAGGAAGCCTGCACAAATTCGCCTTCGCTATAGCCTTGGTACGCGGTTGGGGAAGTGATCTTGGGGAATACGGTCGGATAGGCAAGCCAGGCGGCATAAGCCAGGACGGCAAGGAGGAGGGAAATAACCAGGACTTTGGCCAGTGGTTGCATAGAATCAGCCGAATACTATTAAGGAACGCCATTATACCGACCACGCCGCCATTCACCGTCAACCCGCTGATAACTCGTCAACGCCGCATACTCGGCCGAAAAGCCAAAACGCTCAGCCAACGGCGCGCCTCGGAAAAAACAGTCCCACGCCGCCAACACCCCCCCATGCGTCACCACCAATATATTCCGCTCCGGCAAGGCAACCGCCCGTTCCCAAACCCGCCTGACCCGCCCGAGAAACGCCTCCACCCCTTCGCCGCCAGGAAAAACAAAGCCATCCCCCAGCCGCGCCCACTCCGCCGCCGCCTCAGGGTAAGCCGCCTCGACTTCAGGAAAGGTCAAACCGTCAAAACACCCGAAATCGACCTCCGCCAATTCCGGCCAGACTGCCAAGGTTGTGTCGCCAAGACCGGCTATCAACCTTTCCGCCGTCAACCGCGCCCGCCGCAAAGGACTCGACAAAACCCGCTCGGGTTTGACGTGCATCAACGCCGGCAAAGCCGAAACGCCATCCAGACTCGCCATCGCCACGCCCGGGTCGCCCTTCCCCCAATAACGCTTTTGTTTGGCCGCCTCCGGTGCGGCATGGCGCATTACAATGATGATATCCGCCACCTCGGTTCCTTATTCTTCCGGCAACGCATCCAAATCAATCGGCTTCCAAGACTTGTCCGTTTCCGCCTCGTCCTGGAATTCCTCCTCCTCGTCATCCCTACCCGCTTCGTCGCCCAGGAGCTCCTCCTCCACTTCGCTTCGGGCCCGGGCAAACACGTCCTCCGCCTCGAATTCTTCCTCGTCCCCGCCTTCCACCCGCCTGCCGCCCTTCGCACCCGCCAACCGCAACGCCTCCGCCTCCGCGTCCGTCAGCGGCGTCGGATTCGCGTCCGTCCCCCGCGCCTGACGAATCAACATGCTCATCTCCGCCGCCTTCGCTATCGTCTCGTCATTTTCAAACGACAAGCCGGGCACCACCTTCGTTCCCAGCGGCCGCGATATCATCCCCCGCAACCGCGAGGCATTCCGCCGCAACATCTCCAACGTTTTCTCCCGCTCCTCCTCCTCGCCAAACACCGACACAAAAACCTTGGCGTGATGCAGATCCGGCGACACCTCGCATCTCGTTATGGTAATAAACCCCAAATCGACATTCTTGAGGTCGCGGAGCGCCTCTACCAATTCCTGCATTATTCGTTTACCAATACGCTCTTGTCTACGCGTAGGCATAGTTAATCCCTCCAGGACAGACTTTCTTCCTGTATCTCCAAAACTTCGCAATCCGGGTTGCCATAAGCAAATTCGCGAATCGCCGCCATTTCCCGCGCCAACACCGTCCCGTCCGACGCCACCAGCGCCACCCCGATAACCCCCCGCTGATGCAAATCCTGCGCCTCTACCTCCGCCACCGATACATGAAAACGATTCCGCAATTTCTCCATAAAACTCCGCAAAGGTCGCCGTTTCTCCTTGAGACTGTGCGACATGGGGATTAAGAGGGTTATTTTCAAAAATCCCAGGCGCATAGCAAGCTCCCTCCGTGAACTTTCAGAGAAAATCGAGCTAACCGCCGCTCGATGTCCTCAGAAAATCCGCCCTCCCACAAAAGGGCACCTCTAAAAATAGCTATTTTGCCCGCAGACGAGGAAGGGCGTAGTGGCAGCGTTTTGTAACACGCGGTGGTGGTTTGTGTTACAAAACGCGAGAACGAAGCCCTGACGAAGTATCCGGGCAAAAGAGCA
>JAVBTZ010000211.1:0-4749 GCA_031555915.1 Planctomycetota bacterium | reverse complement strand
GCCGCCAAAACCCGCGCCTCACCCGCAAAAGCCGCCGCGTAATCGGAATAATCCACATCGCCCGCCTCGGGTGAAAAGGGAAAATAACCCCGCCGCAACAGCCCCGCCAACGCCTCCACCACCTCCCATCCCCCTTCCGCCAACCGCTCCCAACTGTAAGCTATCGACTGCCCCTCATCCCGCGGCATGGGAAAATAAAACGAAAAACCCCGGACCGGCTCCGGCACCCCCGCCTCCGCCACCGCCCGCGCCAACATCCTGGCATACAAAAACGGCTGCAAACAACGCCCGCCCCGAAACGGATCCGCCTGCGAAAATTTCTTGGCCGACCCGGTCTTGTAATCCACAATCTCCAAGCCGCCCCCGGCGTCCAAACGGTCAATCCGGTCCACCCGGCCCTGCAGCCGCAACACCAAACCCGACGGCAACGCCAACTCCACCGGCTCCACCCGGTTCCACGGCAACGCCTCCACCCTGGCCCCGCCCAAATTCGCCTCCAGGCAGAGCGGCCTTCCCTGCCGCTCCCGCTTTTCCTCGTCCACCAAAAAAATCACGCACGCCTCGTACAACTCGTCCCGCTCCCGCTTGAACATGAGTTCGTCGCGGGGCGGCCGTTTCCGCCGCCAACGCGCAATCTCCCGTTCCAATATTGCCAATAGCCGCAACCGCGCGTCATCCCCCTCCTCCACCCTGACCCGCCGGCCCTCCCGCGCCATCTCCCCCAAAAAATCCTGAAACACCCGATGCAACAACTCCCCCCGCTCATTCGCCGCCAGCCATTGCCCCGGAGTCGTCTCGTAGCGGTCCGCCGCCCTCACCCCCAGCAGCTTATGGAAAAAATATTCCAGGGGACAACGCGCCAATTTCTCCAAATTCGACGGCGACAACACCGGTCGCGTCTTGACGAAATCCTCGCCCGCTTCCGGCACCCGGCCGTCCCAAGGGGTGAACTCCCCACTCGCCCGCGCCGCCCCGGCCCGCCAACCCGCCGCCAAACTCGGATACCACGGCGCCAAAGCCTCGGCCGACAATTTATTCGTTTCCTTTTCCAGGAGGTGATAAAGCCAATCGTCCCGCCGGCGCAAACACTCCTCCGCCCGCGCCGGCCGCAACACCGCCGGCGTATTCCCCCCATCCCCCGCCGGCAATCCCGCCGTCAAGCGGCTGAACAAGCCGGCCGGAAACAGCTCCCGCCCGCCCACGCCGTCGGCATGGGAATGCGACAGCACCACCGTCCCCCCCAGCCGCGCCAATAGCCGCCGCATCGTCTTTTCGCGGCGCTGGCGGGACAGCCCCGACGCTTCCAGCCCACCACGGGAAACCGCCGACAAAGCCAGGCGCTCGTCGTCCAACAGCACCGGGTCCTGCCTGGTCCCGCCGGGATAACGCGCGTCGTCCAGACCCGCCACAAAAGTCCAGTCCCGTCCGGTGTGTCCGCCCGAATACCAGTCCGCCACATGCACCCGGCCGGGCGCCGGCCCCATTCCCATCAGGTTCATCCCGGCCAACTCTTCCCCCAGCCAAGCGGCAACCTTGAAGCCGGCCCAGGCGCACCAGGGCTCCCGCGCCTGCAACGTCAACACCAGGGCCTTATGGGCGTAAGCGTCCAGCTTGCCGTTACCTTCGCGGCAATAATCCAGTAGTTTCAAAGCCGCGGCAATGACCCGTCCCGGCTGCTCCAGAGCCAGCCGCGTCCGGTCGCCCGGGTGCACCGGCGTGATTTCCCATACGCACGCCGCCAGCCAGCGTAGACCCGCCGCCAACTCATCGCCCCCTTCCCAGTTCGCCAAAGCCAGCTGATAGTCCTCCGGCCCGGCGTTGATTGGCAAGGTGAGAAGCCGTTCCGCCAAAGCTCCAGCCGTCAGCTTCGGCGCCGTTTCCTGCCAACCCGCGTCAATCAGCCCGTCCCAAAGCATATGCGCCAAACCCAGCGGCGGCAGGTCCCCCTCCAGCCACTCCAGCCAGGCGGCCAGCAGCCGCGCCGGCCGGGACAACAACCCGGGTAGGCCGGCGTTGGCGGTTACCGGGCAGTCCTCCGGCTTGCCGCCGAAGGTCTCCAGGGCGACGGCGAAAAAAGTCTGTAAATAATCCCCGCCGGCCGGCAGCAGAATTTCCACCCTGTCCAGCGGCAGGGCGTTGGCTTGTATAATCCGAAAAATTTGGCGGATTTCGTCGGCCGGACAGTCGGCGGTGAAGGCCCTGAGCTTGGCGTCGGGGTCGCCGCTGTTTTCCGGCAGGATGAACTGGCGTGGTTTGGGCCAAAGTTTGAGAAAGCGCGTTTCCAGCCAGCAGGCGTTTTCCCTGACGCTCTCCGGCAGGATCAGGGTCGGCAGCGCCTCCCTCTGCCCAGCCCCTGCCAGCGCGGTCAAAGCGGCCTGACAGACCTCATGATAACCCACCGCGCCGGCGGCTTGATCGGCGTCGCGGGAATGTTTCAGCAGGCGGCGGAGTTCGTCGGCCTTCAGTTTGGAGGAAAAGCCGTCGGCGAAACGCTTCCCCAATTTCAGCTCCGCCATTTCCAACTCGTCGACCGCGCTTCGCAGCGTCTCGGCCAAACTTAGGGACGGCGGTAGGGCGCTGAAATAACCCTCCTCGCCCCGACCGTTACGCAACCGTTCCAACACACCGGCGAAGCGGGCCAGACGCTCCTCGCGGGAGTCCAAACGGAGTCCTCCCGCCCGCAAGATCGGCGCGGCGTATAGGTGCAGGAGCCGCCGCAAGGTCATCACCCGCACTCCGGCGACCGCGCCCAAACGCCGCGCCACCGCGTCCAACCACTGCCGGCCGACACGGTTGGACGGCGCCAGTAGAATACGGTCGCCGAGGGGGTCGGCGGCGAGGGCCTTGGCCAGGCGTTCGAGAAATGCGTCTTGTCTAGGCATGGGTTCCTTTGGCGGGAAAGGGTTGAAATCTTGGTTGCGTGGAGTATACTGTATCGTAACTCAGCGCGAGGAGTGCTGCAAGGGGTCCCTTCCTCTCAGGCTCGCTGGAAACAACGGCACTCACCTTATCCCATACAATTCATTAGTGTACGGAGGTGTAGCATGGACTACATGGTAGCCGATCTGTCGTTGGCTGAATGGGGCCGCAAGGAAATTCAGATTTCCGAAACCGAAATGCCGGGGTTGATGGAATTGCGGCGGCGTTACGGCGCTTCGAAGCCCCTCAAAGGCGCGCGCATCGCCGGCTCATTACACATGACCATCCAAACGGCGGTTCTTATCGAAACGCTTCAGGCCCTGGGCGCGGAAGTCCGCTGGGCCAGCTGCAACATTTTCTCGACCCAAGATCAGGCGGCGGCGGCCATCGCCAAGGCCGGGACCGCCGTATTCGCCTACAAGGGCGAAACGCTCGACGAATATTGGGAATATTGCCACGAACTCTTCAACTGGCCGGAAGGGAAACCGGCGAACATGATCCTGGACGACGGCGGCGACGCGACGCTACTGGTAATCAAGGGCGCGGCGGCGGAAAACGACATTCATGTCCTCGATAATCCGGATAGCGAAGAAGCGACGATTTTGTTTGCGTCGATTAAACGTTACCTCGCCAAAGATCCGCATTGGTATTCGAAACGCCTCAAACATATCAAGGGCGTGACCGAAGAAACCACCACCGGCGTACATCGGCTCTATCAGATGGAAAACAAGGGGCAATTGCCGTTTCCGGCAATTAATGTCAATGATTCGGTGACCAAATCGAAGTTCGACAACCTCTACGGCTGCCGCGAAAGTTTGTTGGACGGGATAAAACGCGCGACCGACGTGATGATCGCGGGGAAGGTGGCGGTGGTGTTGGGGTATGGGGATGTGGGGAAGGGCTGCGCGCAAAGTTTACGCGGGATGGGGGCGATTGTGTGCATCACGGAAATCGACCCGATTTGCGCCCTCCAGGCGGCGATGGAAGGGTACCGGGTGGTGAATATGGACGACATGGCCTCACAAGCGGATATCTTCGTTACAGCGACGGGGAACGTCAACGTCATCACCCACGAGCATATGAAAGCGATGCGGAACGAAGCTATTGTTTGCAATATCGGCCATTTCGATTCGGAAATCGATGTGGCTTCACTGAAAAAATACCAGTGGGAAAACATCAAGCCGCAGGTCGACCATATTATTTTCCCCGATGGGAAAAAGATCATTCTGCTGGCCCAGGGCCGTTTGGTGAACTTGGGCTGCGCGACCGGACACGCCAGTTTTGTGATGTCGAACAGCTTCACCAATCAAGTGCTGGCGCAGATGGAACTTTTTGGCGACGCGGCCGGAAAATATCAGAAAAAAGTTTACGTTCTACCGAAACAACTGGATGAAATGGTGGCGCGGCTGCATTTGGATCGGGTCGGGGCCAAGCTGACCAAATTGAAACAGGCCCAGGCGGATTATATTGGCGTTCCGATGGAAGGTCCGTACAAGGCGGAGAATTACCGTTACTAACAAGCATGGGCGATACCGCTCCTTTTGTGACTAAGAGGAGCGGTAGCCCGGCGAGCTCTTCTCGGGATCCGTTGGGTTTAGGCTTGGGGCTAGTGCCCCGTAAAGCCTAAATTTTTGGATAGATTTGCGTTTTCGCGCCCTTGGGTTGCGTTGGAGCTTCTTGACAATATATTCAATATTGCCTGCGAAGCTCCGCCTTGCCCAAGGGCGTGAAAACGCAAATCTATCCGAAAATTTAGGCTTTACGTGGCACTAGATAGGACAGGACACTTTCTGCCTGATTTTCCGAATCAAATGGTCCAAAACATAGATA
>JAVBTZ010000088.1:0-6144 GCA_031555915.1 Planctomycetota bacterium | reverse complement strand
CCAACGGCGCCGGCAAAACCACCACCATCAAAATCCTCGTCGGCCTGCAAACCCAAACCGCCGGCGACGCGCGGATCTTCGGCATACCCACCACCAACATGGAGTGCCACCGGAAAATCGGCTTCATGCCGGAAAACCCCTCTTTCTACGAATACCTCACCGCCCGCGAATCCATGGACTTCTACGCCGCCCTCTGCGACCTCCCCGCCGCCGGCCGCCGCAAGCGTTCCGACGAACTGCTGGACTTCGTCGGCCTGGGGAGCGCCCGGGACATTCGCCTGCGGGAGTTTTCGAAAGGCATGCGCCAGCGGCTGGGGATTGCCCAAGCCATCGTCCACTCCCCTCCCCTCATCATTCTCGACGAGCCCATGAGCGGCCTGGACCCGGTCGGCCGCCGCCAGGTGCGCGAGGCCATTCTCGACCTGCACTCGAAGGGGACGACGATTTTCTTTTCCAGTCATATTCTTTCCGACATAGAAATGATTTGCCATCGGGCCGCCCTTATCGACCACGGCAAGCTCCTGGCCTGCGGCACCCTGGAGGAACTCCTGAAAGCGCGGGATTTGGAAATCGAGGTGTCGGGGACGGGTATTTCCGACCAGGACCGGGAAGCCCTCGCCAAAATGGCCAAGCGGTCGCTGGTGCGCGGGCATGACCTGTTCTTCGTCTTCGACTCGTGGGACAAGGCGAACCAGGCGGTGGACTTGTTCCGGACCCGGGGCCGCCTGTTGGAACTCAGGACCATCAAGGAATCGTTGGAGGAATATTTCATGCGTTCCACGGGACAACTCCGCGACGAATTGAAACCGGTTGGGGGAGAATAAAAGAACCATGGGGAAAGTTTACCAAATCGCCAAAAACACTTTCCGCGAATCCATTCGCGACAAAATCCTTTACGTCATCGCCTTTTTCGCGGCGGTGATGATCGCGGCCAGCCTGGCCATGGGCTGGATTTCCATTGCAGACCAATTGCAGGTGGTGCAGGATTTTTCCCTCGCCGTCCTCTCCTTCTTCGGCGCCCTGATTGCCGTGTTCGTCGGCACCGGGCTGATTTACAAGGAAATCGACAAACGGACCATTTACACCATTCTCTCGAAGCCGGTCCAACGCTGGCAGTTCCTGCTGGGGAAATACTTCGGCCTCCTCGCCGTCATCGGCCTGGCGCTTTTCGGCATGCTCCTGGCCGCCCTGGCCTTTGTCGTCTACGCCGCCTATACCGGCGACTACTCCCCCATCCCCGACTGGACCCAGCGGGTGAACTGGGGCGCCTATGCCTTGGCGGTCCTGATGCTGTTTCTGGAGATGATGGTGGTCGTCTCCCTCGCCATGTTCTTCAGTTCGCTGACGAGCCCCATCCTGTCGGCCATTTTCACCTTCACCGCCTATCTGGTGGGGCAGGTCTCCTCCAGCATCAACTATATGTTCACCTCATTCGAACCCCTTACGGCCGCGCAAAAGCAGGTCAGCGACGAAAGCATCTCCGCCTTCGCCTCCGACATTTACCCGGTCCTGAAGCCGTTCTCGCAGTTCATCTATTATGTGCTCCCCGACCTGCAGCATTTCCAGCTTAGGAACCAGGTCGTCCTCGGTCCCGCCCCCACGGCCGAACAAATTGGGGCGGCCATTGTTTACGGCGTAGCCTATTCGGCGGCGGTAATACTTGTCACCATTCTCATCTTCAACCGCAAGAGGTTTTAAACATGGCCGTCATCAAATCAACCGGCGATTCGGACGACCCCGATATCAAGGAGGCCCTGGAGAACGAGGCGATGCAGGAAAACCTGCTTCGGGTCGCCCATATGTTTTCCGAATTCCGCGAAGACCCCTACATGCGTGAACTCTGTCGCTTGGCCATCAAGATCACTCAGGAAAGGTTGATTCGTGCCTGAACCGGAAATGCGCCATCCCGAACTCATCGACCTATTGGATAACCTTACCGATATGCCGTCCCTGCCGACCGTGGTCGCGCAATTGACCCGGCTCATAGCGGATCCCAAAACGACCGCGGCGGAAATCAACTCCGCCCTGTCGTCGGATCCGGCTTTGGTGGGGCGGATTCTCAAGCTGGTCAATTCCTCCTTCTACGGGTTTTCGCGGCGCATTACCACCATCACGAACGCCGTGGTCATTCTCGGCTTCAACCAGATTCGCAACCTGGCCCTGTCCGCCTTTATTTTCGACTCCTTCGCCGCCGGTCCCGGCACGGGCGCCTTCGACATGAAAGCCTTCTGGCGGCACTGCATCGGCTCCGCTTTTTTAGCCGCCCAATTGGCCAAGCACCTCGACGCCAAACTGGAGGAGGACGCCTTCATTTGCGGCCTTCTGCACGACCTCGGCAAATTCGTCATGGTCCAGAAAGCGCCCGACCACCTGGCGCTGGTGACCAGGGTCGTGGAGGAGAAGGACGTCCTGTTTTACGAAGCCGAAGCGGAGGCGCTCGGATATAATCATGCGATCTTGGGGGCGATGGTGATGGAGAACTGGAAGCTCCCGGTGAACATGGTCAATGTGGTCCGGCATCATCACGCGCCGATGCAGGCGCCGGAGGGGTCGCGGCGGCTGGCCTGTGCCGTCGGGATGGCGGACATAGTGGCGCGGGCGCTTTTGATGGGTAACGGCGGCGACGCCAAGATCCCCCTCCTGACCAAGGAGGTGTGGGAGGAAATGAGGCTGGACTGGGGGAGTCTGGAGGATATAATTCGGAGAGTGGCGCCGGAGTATTCGCGGTCCGACGCGTTTTTTGCCTGAGATTCCTGTTTGTGCGGATTCCTTTATTTGTTTGATCCTGGGGGGCTTTGCCCCCCAGACCCCCCGATGTGCCGAGGGGTTTTTATTTTGCGTACTTTGCGGGGGGGTATACCTTTTGTTGGTTCCCTTCCTTTTTTGAACCGTCCGGGGCGGCGCTTCGCTGGCCCCGGGGAGAAGGTATTTTTAAATTCGGCGACTTCGTCGCCTCTTTAAAAATGGATAACCGCATTTTTACAGGGGGGCTGGTTGCGCCCCCCTAGAACCCCCGCAACCAGCCCTAGGCTGGATTTTATTAACCGCTTTTTAACCGCTTTTTAACCGCTTTTTTGGCTTCGCCTTATTACCGCTTTTTTTACCGCTACTATAGCGCTTTTTTAGGATATGCCATGGCCAAACCCCGCGCCCTCGTCCTCCGCACCGCCGGCACCAACTGCGACCTCGAAACCAAACACGCCTTCGACCTCGCCGGCGCCATCACCGAACTCGCCCACATCAACTGGCTCGCCGCCTCCGACTCCCCCCTCGCCAACGTCCAAATCCTCGCCCTACCGGGCGGCTTCACCTACGGAGACGACATAGCCGCCGGCAAAATCCTCGCCACCCAACTCATGAACTCCATGCGAAAACATCTCCAGGATTTCATCTTCTCCGGCGGCGTGATAATCGGCATCTGCAACGGCTTCCAGGCCCTCGTTAAGACCGGACTCCTCCCCGACGCCCGCATCCTCCCCGCCGCCGACCGCTCCCTCACCCTCACCCACAACGACTCGGGGAAATTCGAGGCCCGCTGGATTCGCCTGCGGTCGCCGCATAATACGGTATCCATCTTCGCCGCCGGCGACGAAGCCCTGGAAATGCCGGTCGCCCACGGCGAAGGCAAACTCGTCGCCCGGGAGCCCCAGGTAATCAAGGAACTCATCGAAAACGGCCAGGTCGTCTACCGCTACGCCAGCCCCTCCGGCGGCGCCCCGGTTTATCCCGACGACCCCAACGGCAGCGTCGACAACATCGCCGGCCTTTGCGATAAAACCGGTCGCGTCCTCGGACTCATGCCCCACCCCGAACGTTACCTCGTCGGCTACCAGCACCCGCGCTGGACCCGGGAAAAACGCGAAAACCGCGAAGGCGACGGCATGCGGTTGTTCCGCCGGGCAGTCGAATACTTCAGGAAGGGGTAGAACCGGACATGCATGACGAAGAAAAAATGCTCCTGCCCTTCGAGGCGCCGCTGCACGAACTCAAGAGACGTATCGACGAAATGGCCGCCAACGCCAAGGACTCCCCGGAACTCAAAGTCCTCCTCGAACCCATGCAGGAACAGTACGTCCAAATCGAGCGCCAGCTCTACGAAAATCTCAAAGCCTGGCAAATCGTCCTGGTCGCCCGCCATCCCGGCCGGCCCCAGACCCGCGACTACACCTCCCTCATCTTCGACTCCTTCGAAGAACTGCACGGCGACCGCATGTTCGGGGACGACCTGGCGATTGTCTCCGGCCTGGGGGTCATCGGGCCCCACCGGGTGATGCTGATTGGCCAGCACCGCGGCCGCGACGTCAAGGAGCGGCACCTGTCGAACGCCGGCTGCGTGCACCCGGAGGGTTACCGGAAGGCGCTTCGGAAGATGAAGCTGGCCGAAAAGTTCGGTATCCCCGTGGTGACCTTCATCGACACCAAGGGGGCCTACCCGGGGATTGGCGCGGAAGAACGCGGCGTCGCCATCGCCATCGCCGAGAACATGATGGAAATGAGCCGCCTCAAGGTGCCGGTGGTATGCGTGGTGATTGGCGAGGGGGGCTCGGGCGGGGCGCTGGGGCTGGGCGTCGGCGACCGCATCCTCATGCTCCGCTATTCCTACTATTCGGTGATTAGCCCCGAGGGCTGCGCCTCGATATTATGGCGGGACGGCAACATGAAGGAAAAGGCGGCGGAGGAACTTTGTTTGACCTCGAAGGATCTCCACGAATTCAAATTGATTGACGAGGTGGTGCCGGAGCCGATGGGCGGGGCGCACCGGAACTTGAAGGCGATGGGGGAAATGCTGCGAGGGGCGATAATCCGCAATTTGGATGAACTCGGCGGGGTCCCGGTCGAGCAGTTGTTGGCCGAGCGTTACGCCAAGTTCCGCCGTTACGGGCGGTATTTGGAGGGGGTTGACCCGGCGGAATTGCTGCCGCAAAAGGACGAGAAGAAGAAAAGCCGCCGGATTGCCGCGGTGCGGGATGTCGAGAGCGAAATGGGCCTGGACGACGAATCGGTGGCGGAAGCGTTGGAAGAGGAAGAAGAAGTTGCTGACGAGGCGGATGACGAGGCGGATGACGAGGTAGAGGAAGAGAACGAAAACGAGAGCGAGCCTGAGGTTAACGCCGAAGAAGAGAAGGACAACGGCGAAGCGGCGAAACAACCGTGATTCCTCGCCAAGATTTACGATAAAACGCACCCCTACACATGGGTGCGTTCTTGTTTTCTTAGGTGTCCATCAAAAGCATCGGTTTGGCATAGCCAAAAACAACCGCAACCCGTGAAGGTTGCGGTTTTTCTAATTGGTCGGGGCGAGTGGATTTGAACCACCGACTTCCTGCTCCCAAAGCGGAACGACTGGATTTTGTAACATTTTGAAAATACGGTATTTACAACGCAAATCGTTGTTATTTTTGAACTTGCCGCACCAATAAATCAGGGGACATCCCGCGACGTTCGGCGCGAAAAACTGCCTATTGGTGCGGGATTGGTGCGGCGGTATGAGCCACGCGATACCGAAGTTGTCAGACAGCACCAGCTGGCATTTCATCATAAATTCGGCCATTTAACACCCGACCTGCCTTCTTCTTATTTACCCCACCCCACTGTTTAAAGAAAAAAGGCACTTTCGAGGCTTTACATACCTTAAAGATACTCTGCACCCAGTCTTCCTGCATTGGCCGTGGACATGAATAGCCGCTTTCAGGTTAAATTGTTCCGATTCATGACGGCGCCATATTCTCAGTATGAATCTTCTTAACCGCTTCAAGCGCATTCCGGGCATGCTGGTCCGCCGCCAGCTGCGCCGAATAAATGTACCGCACCACGCCGCCGGCATCCAATACATAAGTGAAGAACTGTCCACTTCCGACCAAGGTACGCCGCAGGGGTCGGTGCTGTCGCCCCTCTTGGCGAACATCTACTTGCACTACGTCTTGGACGTTCGGAATCAACGGCAACGGCGAAGCCCTAAACAAGGTGTTCTGGTACGCCAAACACTTGTGGGTGAAATGGCTGCGCCGACGAAGTCAGAAAAGTCACCCCTGGGAGCACTTCAAGAACATGTTCAAGCGCTTCCCATTGCCCGCGCCCCGAGTATCCGTAAGGATATGGGGTAAATAAGGCGAGACGTTTTCGCGGAGGAGCCGGATGGTGGAA
>JAVBTZ010000097.1:0-6658 GCA_031555915.1 Planctomycetota bacterium | reverse complement strand
GCCGCCATCATGAATTCGATTCGCCAGCAACTTCGCGGCCAGGGCGTGGTCGGGGATCTGAAGGGCATTTTCGCAAACATGATTGGCATCAAAGAGGACGTCCAGGGAATCTGCCGGCGCCTCCCCGACGTTCTGGAGGCCAATTTCAGTCAAGGGGCCAACCGGTACAATTTCATATATGCCCTGAAGGCCGCCGTCGCCCGCGCCTTACGGAATGACTTGGCCGAGGATTTCCGTTCTCCCGCCTTGCGTGAGCGCCTGGTTGCGGCGGTCATGGACAGCGTTTGGCGGCCGGACATTTTCGACCGCGCCGCCGCGGGAGCGGCTGGATTTATGGCGGAGGCGATGCAGCAACCCCTGGCCGAAACGCTGAATGGATTTGGCATGGAGGATTTGCCCCCGGGGTTTTTGGAAGAGGCCGCCACCCGGGCGGAGCGGATTCTTCGCTCGGACGCCACGCTGGATTTGTTGGCGGGACAGTTGGACGAGTTGGTGGCGGCTTGGCGGGTGCGTCCCCTGGGACGTTTGGATCGTTTTCTCCCCGAGGCCGCCCGCCGCCGTCTGGCCGCGCTGGTCGCCCGCGAGGGCCGGGCGCTAATTCAGGCGCGCCTCGGCGACTTCGCGGAACAGACCGGGGTCTGGGACATAATCACCGCTTCCATAGAAGATTACGACGACCGCGAGCTGGCGCGGATGATTACCCAATTGGCCCGTTCGGAACTCAGGTGGGTTACGATTCTCGGGGGGGTGATTGGCGTGGTGGTGGGGGTGTTGCAGACGGTGTTGCAGGGAATGGGGTGGTTTTGAGGCGTTCCTTGCGGCGAAAATTAGCTTGGCTGTTCTTCGGTATGGTTCCGCTTGAGAAGAAGATCATGCTGCCGGCGGGCGTATTTTATAATGGCGTTTCTGGTTAGTTCCCAATGCGCCGCCACCAGCTTCTGTTCTTCCAACGCCAACATCATGGATTGCCTCGCGCCGATATGTTTCAGGTGGCTGGCCAGGGCTTTGCGCATGCCGTCCATGGGGATGGTGCCGTTGGCGGTGCAATCGCGGTGGATGAAACCGGGGGCGATGGAATCGCGGTAGATTTCCGGTTGGTCGCGTAAATGCCGGTAATGGATTTCGCCCCGGTTGATGTTATCTATGTCACGCAAAATGGCGTCGCGATGCGCGGGCGTTGTCGCTAAATGCGTCAAGTCATAGTCTTGGCTTGCCTTGATAAAAGCGAGCCCTTCTTCAAAACTTCCGTATTTCGCGGATTCGTTGAACAGGTCCGTGACCACTTCGACGGTTTTCAGGTATTTGTTCCGGCCACCGGGTGCATTCTGACGTTTTGCCGCTTCATACATCAACGAATAGTATGCTCCAAATAAATCACCCTGTTCATTATCCATCCAGCCATTCCTCACCGTATTTTTCGATTGCTTCGGAGAGATCAAATCCCGCGTCAACCAGATACTTCACCCCGTAAACCTGTTTGAAGGCATTGGCCACTCCTGGTTGTATCGGCACCTGTTTGGCTATTTCCAAAGCCTTTTTTCTATCTCCCGCTTCATACGCGTCGAGTCCATGTCCCAGGATTTCCATACGCTCATCGGAGGAGAAAAATTTCCTTGGGGTAGAGAGAATTTCTTTCTTTTTCTCTTCCGACAACGGTTCTCTTTTAAAAGCGGTTGAAGCCATCATATCTCCTCTTCATCATCCTCATCGTAATCCTCGGCGCCAACATCGGCGCTATTGCCCGACCCGGCAAGCCTTCTCCCCATCACCTGCGCTTTTCTAATGGAAAAAAACCCCAGGGATTCGGCGAAAGCGCGGCCGCCGGCGTCCATCAATGCCAAAGAGGCGTCCAGGCGGATGTGGTCGCCGCCGCGGCGTTCGAGTTCGGCGAGGCAAAGTTCGGCCAGCTTTTTGCCTATGCCTTTCCGGCGCCATTCCGGCCGCACCGCCACGTAATGCAGTTCGTTCACGTAGGGGTTCACGCAGGCGGCGCCGACCACCTCGTCCCCCGCTTTCGCCAGGTAGCAGCAGTCCATCAATTCTATGGTGCTGAAATAGAAGTCGTCCGCCGCCATCAATTCGTCTTCGAGACTGGAGGCGGGGAGGCCCGCCTCCAGCTTGGCCCGGTTTTCCGGTTCGAGCGCCGGCCCGTAAACCGCCAGCAGGAGCGGCCCCAGCCGCCCCTGATCCGACAGCCCCGCCCGTTCTATGGTTATCCTGTCCATTTAGACTTCCTTCGGGTTGACGAACGGCATGGATTTTCTAAGCTTTTTGCCGACCACTTCTATCGGGTGCCTGCGATCCCGCTCCCGCATCTTCCGCAGCACCGGTCCGTTCACCAGGCATTCGCAGAGCCACTCCCGCGCGAACGAGCCGTTCTGCACTTCGGCCATGATTTCCCGCATCGCCTCGCGGGACGCCGGGCCGATGACCCTGGGCCCCCGGGTGAAGGCGCCGTATTCGGCCGTGTCGGAAATGGCGTGGTTCATGTAGGCTATCCCGCCCTGATAGAAAAGGTCCACGATCAGCTTCATTTCATGCAGAACCTCGAAATAGGCCACTTCCGGCTGGTAGCCGTTCTCGACCATGATTTCGAAGGCGCTCCGGATCAGTTCCGACACCCCGCCGCAAATCGCGGTCTGTTCGCCGAAGAGATCCGTTTCCGTTTCTTCCGCGAAAGTCGTTTCGACAATGCCGCCCTTGCCGCCGCCCAGGCCCGCGCCGTAGGCCAGGGCGACTTCCATGGCCCGGCCGGTGTAATTCTGCTGCACCGCCGCCAGGCAGGGGACGCCGCCGCCTTTTTCGAATTCCGAACGCACCAGGTGTCCCGGCCCTTTGGGGGCGATCATCATGACGTCGACGTCGTCGGGGGGGGTGATTTGGCCGTAGTGGATGTTGAAGCCGTGGGCGAACATGAGGGCTTTGTTGGCGGTCAAGTGCGGTTCGATTTCCTCGCGGTAGACTTTGGCCTGGAATTGGTCGGGGAGGAGGAGGGTGAGGATGTCGGCCTGTTGGACGGCTTCGGCGATAGTGTGCAGGTGGAAGCCGTGTTCCTGGGCGCTTCTGGCGTTGGCGCTGCCGGGGCGGTTGGCGACGATTACCTTGCAGCCGGAGTCGCGGAGGTTTTGGGCGTGGGCGTGGCCCTGGGAACCGTAACCGAGGATGGCGACGGTTTTGTTTTCGAGGGGGGCGCGGTCGATGTCTTTTTCGTAGTGAATTATTGCCATGGGATTAAGCTCCGTATTAAAAAAGCCGCCCGGGGGGCGGTGGGAAAAATTTCGATCGTGAAAATATTTTAACACCCCGTTCCGCGAGCGGATCACATCTGTCGCGTCTCGCGGTTCCAGCGCCAGGTCAAGGAGGTTATGCTGGGAAGCGGCTCCCCGGTCCACTGCTCGAACTGGCGCGCCACCTGCTTCAAAAACAACTCCACTCCATCAATAATCATCGCCCCGCCGGCCGCCGCGTCCCGCAGAAAACGCGTCTGCTGCGGATTATGCACCACATCGAAAGCCACCATCCCCTCCTTCCACGCGTCGGCCGGATACGGCGACTCCTCGAACTTCGGGTACAAACCCACCGGCGTCGTGTTCGCCACCAGCTTGTAACTCCCCAGCGGCGCGTTCTTCCAATCCTCCACGTCCCAATCCATCACATTCCCCAGCCGCCACGCCGCGTCATGATCCACCGACGCCACCGTTATCCGGCAACCCACCAGCGTCAGCGCCACCCCCACCGCCCGCGCCGTCCCGCCCGAACCCAACACCAACGCTTCCGCGCCGGTCAGGTTGACGCCCATGTTGGTTACCGCGTCCTTCACGACCTCGAAGATGCAATGCAATTCGTTATTGTTGGCCCGCCAGCCGTTTTCGGTCAAAGTGAGGGTGTCGGCGGCGCCGATACGCTGGGCGTTTTCGGAGGCAAGGTCGGCCCAACGCAACGCCGCCATCTTGAAAGGCATGGAAACGGCCAGGCCGCGCAGGTGTATTCCCTGGGGGATGGCGGCGAGAAAATCCTCCGCCGATTCGGTCCAGAAAGGGATGAAGACCGCGTCGATGCGGAGTTTCTGGAACGCCCGATTGTGGAGGCGGAAGCTGCGGGTGAAGTCCACCGGATTCCCCATCACCCCGAAGACCCGGGTGTTGGCGGTTAGTTCCTTCACCCGGTAGATTTCGGCCAGGTCCTTCACGGTCGGCTTGCCGGGGACTTGTTCGAACCCTTTTTCGAAATCGCCGTAAGTGATGCGGGAGCCGTAGGCCAGGCCCAGGACCCGGGTCATCAGGCCGCCTTCGCCGCGGGCGATGCCGATACAAGGTTTCTGGCAGGCTCGAATCGCCTCGAAGACGGCGATGTTGTCGGCGGGGCAACGGTTGGTGACGACGAACTTGACCCATTCGCAGGGCAGGGCGGCGAGTTCGCGGACCCGGTCGCGGAGATTATTGGGGGTGCCGTAAAAATCGAACAGGCTGCCGATTAGAATGGTGTTGCCGGTTTTGCCGGCCAGGTAGGGGACGTCGGCGGGCTCGGCGTCGATGAAGGCGGCCCGGGCGCGGACGGCGCGGTGGAAAATGTCCCGCCGCTCTTCGGCGCTCCCCTTGAAGCTGCCGTGTTCGGCGTTGGAACGGCAGCGGACGATGCAGGGCTGAACCGCGGCGTGCAGCAGGCGTTCCACGTCGGGCGGTTCGGCGAGTTCGTCAAGCCGCAACTCATAAAGGTCGGCGCCTTCGTTTTCGGCCTTGGCGATGAGCCGGGCCATTTCGTCATTGGTGTCGGCGGTTATGGAGATGCAGATCATTTCACGCTCCCCTCTTGGCAAATGTTTTCGAATCGATTATACTGTGTTTCCTTGTTATTGTCGATATGGATACCGCACCGGATGTGCCTTCTGGGGGGAAGGAGCGGACGGGGCGGTTATATCAGCGGGAGCAACATGTCTAACCAGACTACGAAGTATCGGCGTAAATTCCGTTCCGCCACCTTCACCGCCGCCGCCTGGTCGGCGTTGGCGATGCTGCTGTCGGCGGCGATTCTCCTGCCGGGATGTTTCCGGAACGGCGACATGGCTTATGCCTATATGCCGGAAAATGCCCGGGCCAGCGCGGTGGAGGGAGTGGCGGTCAAGCCGGTGCAAAACAACCGGGAAGCTACCGAGGCGTTTTATTTGGTCAACGAGGAGCGCTTAAGGAAAGGCATGCAGGCCCTGTCCCGCCGGGCCGACCTGGACGCGGTGGCCTATGCCCATGCCCGCGACCTGGCGCGGATGAACCGGCTTAGCCACACCAGTTCCGACGGCCGGCAATTGGAAAACCGCCTGGCCCGGCTGGATTGGGAATGGGCGGGCGAGAACCTGGCCCGCAACAAAGGCTTCGACCTTCCGGCGGCGGAAGCGGTCAAGGGGTGGATTGCCTCTCCCAAACATTATGAAAACATGTTCCGTCCCGACTATAGCCAGAGCGGTATGGCGGCGTTGTACGACCCCGACACCGGGTTCACGTATTTCGTGCAGATTTTCATCATACCGGTGAATTGACCTCTTGGGTGAATTGACCTTCCATGCCTAACGACACCATTTTTGCCATCGACATCACCAGCGAGGAATTGACCGCGGCCTTTGTCTCCCCCGACGGCACGGAGGAGGGGACGGCGTCGTTTGACCTGACCGATTTCCGGGCCGGGGAGGCGCGGCCGCTCGACAAGTTGCTGGGTCTCCTGCAGGCCAAGGTGCGGATGTGGGGGGTGGGAATAGCAGGGGTGGTGGTGATTCTCTCCTGCGCCATTGACGGCAAGCGGGAGCGGATTGTGCTTTTCCCGAATGCCAGCTGGTTGAATGATCAACCTTTGGGGCAGTTGTTGCGGGATGCCCTGGAGGTGCCGGTGGTGGTGGAAAGGCGTTCGGTGGCGTTACTTACGTGCGACCGGGCGATGTTGGGGTTGCCGGACGACTGTCTGGCGCTGGGTTGTTACGTGGAGACGCATTACGATACGGCGATTTGGCATCAGGGCGGGCCGGTGATAGGGCATAACGGCACGGCGGGGAATATCGCCCATATGGCGATTCACGGGCGGGAGGACGTGTGTTTTTGCGGCAAGGCGGGATGTGTGGATTTGTATGGGGCGGGGAGCAGGTTGGGGCAGATTCACAATATGATTTTCCCCGATACGCCGAAGGAGCAGATTTTCGTACTGCATGGCGACCACCCGATTATTTTGGATTATTTGGAGATGATGGCGTATCCCATCGCCATGGCGGTCAATTTTTTGGATCCGGATTATTTGATAATCGGGGGCAGGATTCCCCAGATGCCGGGCTTCCCCAAGGAGGTTTTGTACGGGGAGATAACCCGGCATTTGTACCGGCCCGAATCGGACCACGCCTTACGCCAGGAGACGATTTTGGAATCGACGACCGGGATGATCTCGGGGGTGGCGAGCGCGGCGATGTACGCGCGGATGAAATTGGGGATGTTGTGAAAGGGTCTAATTTTCATCGGGTCAACTGGCAAGGCTGAGTCGACGCTATTAGGCTTTGCCCAAAAATAACTTTTACCAGTTTAACCCGGGTGTTTCGTTTGGATCGGCATTTTCGCCCTTACCGCCTGGTCGAAAATGCCTCTGGGTCATTGGGCAAATTCTGAATGGGTAAAAGTTAATTTTGGGC
>JAVBTZ010000123.1:0-11068 GCA_031555915.1 Planctomycetota bacterium | reverse complement strand
CTTCAAAAGCGTGGCCAGCAGCTTGTCGTTGTCCCGCTGGTGCAGGCCGATGGTCGGCTCATCCAAAACATAACAGACCCCGACCAACCCCGAGCCGACCTGCGAGGCCAGGCGGATGCGCTGGTGTTCGCCGCCGGATAGGGTCCCGGTCATGCGGTCGAGGGTGAGGTAGTCGAGGCCGACGTCGGACATGAAGCCGAGCCGCTGGCGGACTTCGTTCCGTATCGGCCCGGCGACCGCTTCGCCTTCGCGGTCCAGCTTCAGGGCGGTGATGAATTCGATGGCGCGCTTGGTGGAGAGGGCGGTGATTTCGTTGATGGCGAGGCCGCCCACTTTCACCGCCAGGGCTTCCGGCCGGAGGCGGGCGCCGTGACAATCGGGGCAGACCGATTCGGCCATATAGGAATGGATCTTCTGTTTGATGAAATCCGATTCCGTGCGGTGAAATTGCGCTTCCAGCATCGGCACCACCCCCTCGAAGCCGGGGCCGTCCTGGGGTTCGGCGCCGAGGTTGGCGGGTTTGCGCGAATCCGGGTCGCCGTAGAGGAAAATTTCCTGGAGCTTCCGCGGCCACTTGCCAAACGGCTCCTTCACCTTCGCCTTGTACAACCGGGCGAAGTCGTCCAAGACCCCCTGGTACTGCATGGACAGAAACATCGTCCCCTTGCGGGTGATGTCGAAGCCGCCGTCCTTCAAACTAAGGGACGGATCCGGTATCAACAAGGACGCGTCGACGTCCAGGCGGGTTCCCAGGCCGTCGCAGGTGGGGCAGGCGCCCTGGGGGGTGTTGAAGGAGAACATCCTGGGTTCGAGTTCATGGAAGGAGACGTTGCAGTCGGGGCAGCCGTAGTTTTCGGAATAGGTGATGTCCCGCCACTCATCCTTGGCCTGCTCGATTGACGCCACCACCAAACCTTTGGCGAGACGCAAGGCCGTTTCGACCGCTTCGGTGAGGCGGGCGGTGGAGTCGGGCTTGACTTGCAGGCGGTCGATCACCGCTTCCAGGGTATGCTTGCGGCGCTTTTCGGGAATTTCACTTAGTTCATGCAGTTCCTGCATCAAGCCGTCAATCCGGGCGCGCACGTAACCCTCGCGTTTCAACTGGGCGATGATGTCCTTGTGTTCGCCTTTGCGGGCGCGAACCAGGGGGGAGAGGACGACCAGGCGTTTTCCCATCGCCTCGGCGGCGACCGAGTCGACGATTTGCTGGGCGGTTTGCCGGGTGATGGGTTTGCCGCAGCTCCAGCAGTGGGCGATGCCGGCCCGGGCGTAGAGGAGGCGGAGGTAGTCGTAAATCTCGGTGGTGGTGGCAACGGTGGAGCGGGGATTGGCGTGGCCGCGGCGCTGTTCGATGGCAATCGTCGGGGGCAGGCCGGTGATGGACTCGACGTTCGGCTTCCCCGCCGTTTCCAAAAACTGCCGGGCGTAGGCGGAGAGGCTCTCGACATAACGGCGCTGCCCCTCGACGTAAATGGTGTCGAAGGCGAGGCTGGACTTACCCGAGCCGGACAGGCCGGTGATGACCACGAGGCGGTTTCGCGGGAGATCTATTGAGACGTTCTGGAGATTGTGTTCCTTGGCGCCGACGATGTGGATGGATGAGGAGGAGAGCACGGGAGGGTCCTTAAAGGAAGTCATGGATTAGGGGGATGGGTAGTAAGGAAAAAATCAGGACACGGTTTGGCGGCGTCTTCCCCGGGGTTTTTCTTTTGGCGCTTCGGGAGTTACCTTATGCTGCACTCGAGTCGATTCGGCTTTGGCGGCAAGCATCTCCTTTCGCAGGATATCGTTCATTTTCTTCTGGTAATCTTTCCCAAGGGAATGAAGCCAACCCAGAACATCCGAGTCGAAGCGTACCGTGGTTATTCGGGTGTGCGGGCGGTAACCGAACTCTTCCACGATTCTTTTGGATTGGTCGGGCAGGTCGGAATAATCGATCTCGGAATCCGGCTTCTCTTCCAGTTTCTTCAATAAATCCTTTTGCCTCTGGGTGAGCGGCGGAGGGTTATCGGGATCGAAATCGTACCTTATCATACGCGCTTTGCTCATGCTTATTCGCCTTTCGTGCCGAAATGATCCTTATGATTTCGCCATTTTCCCCGCGTTCCGTATAAACTACCATAAGCAATTGCATTACGGTTCTTCCAATAATTATCCAGCGTTCCTCTCCATTGTATATCGCATCAAAAATATCCAAACACAAGGGGTCGTCAAAAGCCTCCACCGCGCTAGAAAATTCAACCCCGTGTTTGCGAATATTTGCGGCAGCCTTTGCATCATCCCATTCAAATTTCATGTTTGGGCTTTCGTTACGACAGTTAATGTCATTATTATTTGTTGTCAGTCATTACCCTATGACTATCGCCATTTTCCTCCCCTGTCAACCAAATCCACGCCGGCAAAATTATTTCCGATAGCCCAACCTCTTCCTAAACTCCCTATTTGTCACCTTCACGAGGGCGACCTTCGTTCGAAATCAGTTGTTTTTTAAAAAAGTGCAATTGACGAAAATTGTGAAAGGGACTAGCATGATTGCGTAACCCCAACAGGATTGGGGGTTAGGAAGTTGAATTTTTACGGAATTGGTTGAAATATCAATGGTTACCGGAAAAGTGCGTCGCCGGGTGGGGCGGTGGATCACGTTTAGAAATGGTTAAACGAACCGGTTGACTACCTTCGCCAAAGGTTGATGTTCGAGGACTCGATATGCCGAATATGCGTAAAATTTTGCTGGGGGGAGCGGTATTCGCGGCCGCACTTTTTACCGGCTGTAAAAGCGTCCCGTCCGACGAAGATATCGCGGCTGAAACTTTGGCGATGCGGCAAAAGGCTTATCGCGAATGGGAGTCGGCAAAGCAACGGGGGGAATCCAAACAGCCGATGGCCAACGGGCAGTTGAGTATCGACGACGCCATCCGCGCCGCTTTGCAGTATAACAAACAGTTGATGATGGCGCTGCAAAACCGGGAAATAACCCGCGGACACCGCATCAGCGCCTGGCAGGTCGTCCTACCCACCTTCAACGCCTCCGCCGGTACCGGATGGTCCCAGGGAAACGCGCTCTTCGACACCTATAATTACGGCTTCACCATCTCCCAGCCGATCGTCCAGGGCGAGTATATCCCCGCCCGGCTCAAACAGGCCCGCCTGGAAACAGCCCTCACCGACGAAAACATCCGCACCACCGTCCAGAACCTCATCGCCAACGTCGCCAACGACTATTACCAGATCCTCCTCAACCAGCACCTGGTCGAGACCCAAAAGGAAGGCGTGACTTCGGCCGAAGCGCAATTGCGGGTGGTGATGGAAAAACGCAAACAAGAAACCGCCACCGACTATGAAGTCCTCAGCGCCCAGGTCGCGGTAGCCAACTACCGGGCGCAAATGATTCAGGCCCAGAACAACGTCGACAATTACAAGGTGGCGCTGCTGAAATTGATGGGGGTGTCGCAGGACAGCCAGATTTACCTGACGGACAAGCTGCTGTTCCTGCCCATGCGGCCGATTCTCGAACGGGCGGTGCAACTGGCCAACATGAACCGCTCCGACTTGCGCATCGCCGAGCTTGACGCCATGAACGAACGCGAAGCGGTACGGATCGCCGAAAGCACCTTCTGGCCGGCCATCAGCGCCTCCTTGTCCAATACCTGGGCCGGCGGCGGGGGAGTCCGGCAGCATACCAATTGGCGCTTCGGCCTGAACGCGTCGTACCAGCTGGGCGCCAGCAATTGGGGCGAGCTGCACAGCGCCCGCGCCAAGGAACTCCAAGCCCAAATCAACATCATCGACACCGAGGAAACGGCCCTCGAAGAAATCCGCACCCAGATGAACAGCCTCGCCAACGCCGAGGAACAGGTCAACGCCCTGGTCATCAACCAGGAATCCGCCCGCGAAGCGCTCCGCTTGGCCACGGTCGGCTACCAGGCCGGCGTCAAGACCGAAGCCGACGTCATCGAAGCCCGGCGCGCTTTGGTCCAGGCGCAGGGCGAATACTACAACGCCCTCTATCAGCATACCTTCGCCCGCTTGCAGTTGCAGGTGGCCATGGGCATCCTCGGACCGGCCCGGGTCGACGATTGTTCCGAGTTGAACCCGAATGTGCCTATCGCCAATATACATGAATTCGCCGCCACCGACTACGTGGCGCCGAAGCCGGTCTCGATTCCCAGAAATGAAATCGACACCACCGACAAACGCCGCGAAGAACGCCGCAGCATTCGCGAACGCGAGCGCGAGGCGGATCGTCTCAAAGAGCGTGAACGCCGCGAGCGACTGCGGCGGGATCTCGACTCCACCCGCGGTCGATCCCTCCCCGCCGGCCGTGATTCCAGAACCGGCGCCGACGCCGGGCCGGCTTCCACCCCCGCCCGGCCGGGCGATTCCCGCCCTGCCGCCGCCGAACGGGAGCGCCCGGTGGTCCGCAGTACCGACGGAAGCGTCAGCGAGTTCCGGGCCCGTTTGGAAGCCGAACGCCAGGAACGCCTGGATCGGATGAAGAAGGAAGCGGAAGAACGGGAAAAACGCAACGCCAAGCCGGAACCCAAGGTGAATGTCAAGGTCGACGCCAACGGTAAAGCCGACGCCAAGAACGGCGAGGCGAAGAATGGCGACGCCAAGGCCAACGGCAAGGCGGCCGAGGCCAAACCGGAGGCCAAGGTCAACGGAACGAACGGTAAAACCGGCGCCGCCGGCCGGAACGGCGCCGGATCCAAACCCGCCAACGGCCGAAGCACTGCCGACGACGGTAAAACGGAAAGTCGGAACGGTGCGAAAACAGCAGACCCGAAGGCGGGCGGTGAGGATGCTCAGTCCCGTCCAGGCGCTTCGGGTGCGCGTCAGCGGAGTGAAAGGGGGGGGGAGGGCGGCAGGACGCGGGAATCTTTATCCCGGGAATCACGGGAATTGTTGGAACGCCGCGACGCCCAGCGGGCGGCGGCGAAGGAAAAAGCGGCTCAGGAAGCGGCCGAACAGAAAGCCGACGCCGCGACCTCCGAAGCCGAAAAAGCACTCGGCGAGCAAGTGGACAGCTCCGCCCCGGTGCGTGAACGGCAGCGGGATGTGAAGAATATGCAGGAAACCTTGAAAGAGGCGGAAGAAGCGGTTCGCGATGCCAAGAAGATGTTGAACCGCGACACCCAGCCAAAATAAATTTCGTTTAGGCGCCGCGCCATGGCAAACCGCCAGGGGATACCCATGCTCGAACGTTACTTCAAACTGAAAGATCACCACACCACCGTTTCAGTTGAACTCATGGCCGGTCTCGCCACTTTCCTGACGGCGGTGTACATCCTCGCCGTCAACCCCATGATCCAGTCCGCCACCGGCATGCCCAAGGGGGCCCTCTTCACCGCCACCGCCTTGGCCATCATCATCGGCACCGCTTTGATGGGCTGGTTCGCCAACCTGCCCTTCATCCTCGCGCCCGGCATGGGCATCAACATGTTCTTCGCCTATGCCATCGTGGGAGCGAAAAAATACACTTGGCAGGAGGCTCTGACCGCGGTTTTCATCGCCGGCATCCTGTTTCTCCTCACCGGCGCCTTGGGTTTACGGAAAGTGCTGTTGGACGGCTTCCCCGAGCCGCTCAAACACGCCATGACCATGTCCCTGGGTTTGATGATCGCCGTCATCGGCCTCAGGTCCGCCGGGGTCATTGAAATGAAGGAAGGCTTTGCCAAACTGGGGGACGTCACCCATGGCGCGCCCCTTTTGGCCCTGCTGGGAATTATCATCACCGGCGCCCTCCTATGCATGAAAGTGCGTACCGCCGTCCTGGTCGGCATTCTGGCGACGACCGTTCTCGGCGCCTTCATGGGCGTGACCAATTACCACGGGGTCATGGAAACGGGCGCGGTCTCCCTGCCTCCTTCCATCGCCCCCATTTTCTGCCAGTTTTCCTTCGTCGGCGCCAGATTACTCACCTTCGATTTCTTCGTGGTGGTCTTCACCCTTTTGGCCATCGACATCTTCGACAGCCTCGGCACTTTCATCGGCGTCTTCAACCATTTCAGCGGTGAAGAGAAAAAGTGGTACGAATCCCGCATCCCCACAGCCCTGATGTGCGACGCCGCCGCCACCGTCGCCGGCGCCGTCCTGGGAACGAGCACGGTCACCACCTATGTCGAGAGTTCCACCGGCATTCAGCAGGGCGGGCGGACCGGACTCACCTCCATGGCGATTTGCGTTTTGGTGCTCTTGTCCCTCTTCATTTCACCCTTGTTCCTGATGATCCCCGCCGCCGCGACGGCTCCGGCCCTGGTGGTGGTGGGCATGTACATGATGGCAATGGCGGTGCGATTGAATTGGGGGGACATTTCGGAGGCGCTCCCCACCGTCATGATGATTCTGGTGACGGCTTTGACCAGCAGCATTTCGGACGGCTTGATGTTCGGCTGGATTGGCTATATGCTGTTCAAGTTGGTCATGGGCAAATGGAAAGATCTGAATCCGACGGTGGTGATGGTGGGGTTGTTCTTTATTGCCCGCTTGGTTTTGTCGGGCGGTTGATTTTTCCCAAGAGAATTTTCTTGACAAGAAATGGTCGTGGCGGGAATATTATCTGGTTCAATGCGCCGCCATTTTTGGCGGCGTGTTGTTTTTTTGTTTTTGCGCACTGAACCGGGGACGCTTTTTCCCGACGTAATTCATAACACGAAGTTATCAAGACAAGGAGCGATGAAAGACAATGGCCAAGAAGAAGAAAAACCCGGTTGAAGTTTATCAGATGGTGTGCGGTTCCTGCCAGAGCCGCAATTATGTGACGCGGTTGAAACGCGAAAACAAGTCGCTGGAAGTCAGCAAATACTGCCCCAGCGAACGCAAACATACCGCCCATAAAGCGAAAAAAGCCTAAAGAAATTTTCACTTTCTGCCGAAGGGTGTTTGGGTTTGGCGGACACGAAATAATGTAACCCTCAAACCAAAATCCTCGATGGAACTCGGGGTACCCGGCTCTGTTAAACAGAACCAATTGCGTTGTGTGCCAAATGCATTCTTGGCTGAAACGTGCTTGGCATGCGGTTGTCAAGCGGCAGGGGTTTGGCAAGGAGTTTTAGTTGGGCCGGCCTTTCGTAGGCCGGCCTTTTTTTATGCCGCCGCGTGTTTCAAATTCCCCTCCGCTCGCTTTTCTGTTATAATCAATGCGAATCGGAAATGGCCGGCATGCGCGCCGGCCCTATTTGTCTCGCCCTATCGGGAGAGTGCGTCCATAATGCGCCCCCTTATTCGCCTTTTTGCCGCTTGCCTGATGCTTATCCCCCTTATGGCCGGAGTAGGGGACAACGTCGGACGCGCCGGAGAGCCCGGCGCCCATCCCTGGAACAACAAACGCATCCACTACCTCATCGAATATCAAGGCCGAATGGTGGAAAAAGGCGACTTTGTCCGCCGCATCGCCTCCTTCCAAAGAATCCCCTGCATCGTCATCGAAGAGGAAAAACACCTCTACGACGGCGGCGACGAACCCATCCGCAGCGTCAAGACCCGCACCATGACCAGCCTGGAAGGCCTGGCCATGCAGCGAAGCGAAACGGTGACCAAGGGCGAGAGCGGTTCGGAGACGATAACCATTGGCCGGGGCGAGGCGGTTTTTGACGCCACCGGCTGTTACGGAACGCCAGGGGTGGTGCCGGTGCCGGCGGATACGCTGTTCGAGATTAACGGCGAGTGGCTGGCGGGGAATCGGCCGCGACCGGGCGATACTTATTTTGCGAATGTCCTGGACCGTTCCACCCGGGGAGTGGTGGCGACGAGCGTGACCATTTTGGACCGGGGCCCGCAACCGGCGTCGACCGACCCGAATCCGCCAAGCGTGTGGCTGGCGGAAATCAACTCGCCGGGACGGCCGGGCATCCTGGCCCGTTACACTTCGGACGGCCGGCTGGTGCGGATGGAAGGCGGGGGGCTGGTTTACCATGTGGTGACGCGGGAACAGTATGACGCGGGGAAATTGCCTAACGTGGCGGGAGCGGGATTGGACGATCCGACTCTGGCCGACAGCTACGCCGGGGACGGCTGGAACCCGGTGGACACGCCGGACGCCGGCGGCTCGGGCGGTTTGGTGGGGCCAGGGGGCGACGGCGGACCGCCGCTGGCGCGTTCGCAGGCGGGGAATGCTTTTGTCGGCATCAACGATGGGGTGCCGGCTTGGGATTCGTTTTCCTGGCTCTTATTCCGGGCGGACCCGGCGTATGAGTGGACCGGCGCCTTGCAGTCTTCCGAGTACGCGCGGATCAATTCCAATGGAGCGGAGGCGACTTTGACCGCGGTGCAAAATGCGCCGTATGTGGACCCGGAGGCGATTTTTCCGGTGGCTACCCCCAAGGAGCTGCTGCCTTACCTGGAGAACCGGGAATACATTCCCGCGTCGCATCCGGCCGTGATCGACGCGGCTTGGGTGGCGGTGGCGGATGTGGAGACGAAACGGGAGGAAACGAATGTCCTGAAGGCGCTCAGTTATGTGGCGGGATGGATTAACCAGTCGATTGCATTGGTGCCGTGGCAGGGTTATGAGTCGTCGGCTTTGGACACGCTGGCGAACCGGTCCGGCGATTCCTTGGGGCAGGCGCGGTTGTTTGCGGCCATGGCGCGGACGTTGGGGGTGCCGACCCGGGTTTGCCAAGGGTTTATCACCCACATCGGCCGGGCGGTGAATCATTGCTGGGCCGAGGCGTGGGTGAATGGGCAGTGGGTGCCGGTGGACACTACCGTGAGCCGGGTGGGCTTGCCGGCCGGCTATGTGTTGGCCGAGCGGAGCGGGGACGCGGGGGTGTTCAGGCGCAACTTTGTCGATTTTATGCGCCGGCCCGGGTTGGGTCTGACCTTCAGGGCGGCCGGCCGGGATATGCCCAGGGGCGGCGAAGCGGTACTGCGGGTGGGGGATAAACGGACCTATGCGGTGAGCGAGGGGGATTGGCTGGCGAATTTGTACTGGGGGTTTGCCTTGCGTTTACCCAGGGGTTGGCGGGGGGACGCCCGCCTGAACTCGGTGGAGATTACCAGCGGCGACGGTCGGGCCTTGGCCAGATGCGAGGCGTTGGAGGGGGATTTCGAGGCGGGGCAGGCCGAGCTTGACGCGACGGTGGAGGGGCTGAGGCGGGAGTTGAACCGTTTTCGCCTGTATGAGGCGAATGTGGT
This sequence comes from Planctomycetota bacterium, assembly GCA_031555915.1. GTDB lineage: Bacteria > Planctomycetota > SZUA-567 > SZUA-567 > SZUA-567 > JAJBSZ01. The sequence goes on along the minus strand of JAVBTZ010000123.1, from coordinate 1,933 downwards.
GGACTTCGACCATGAGGGCGCCACACCGGCTTTATATTTGGATTTTACCTGCTTGCGGGACGGCGAGACGGTACGCTGCCGGCAGTATGTGATACCGCGGCGGCAGCGGGCGTTCCGTTTGTCGTTTTGGAGTCCGGCGAATCGGTTTGAGGATTATCGCTTTGATTTCGACCGGGTGTTGTCGTCGTTTGAATTTTGACGTGGAGCTTCTAAAAACAGCTGTTTTTTAGAGGCGACCGAAGGTCCATACTTCTGGCGAAAGGCGAAACATGGAACTGGAAGAATTGGGCCGAGCGCCCCTGTCGCATCCGGCTGCCGACTGGAATTCCAGCCGCGAACTTGACCCGGACTACCTGGCGCTCAACCAGGAAATCGCCCGCATGTCGTCCGTGTCCGAAAGCGCCGCCGCCCCACCGGATTGGGAGCTTATCGTCCTCAAAGCCGCCAACCTCCTCAGCGGTAAAATCAAGGACATTCAAGTCGCCGGTTACGCCGCGGTCGGGCTGCTGCACCAATCCGGCCTCTCCGGTCTCGCCACCGGGCTGGAAATCCTCGCCGACCTCTTCGCCCTGCATTCCGACACCGCATACCCCCCCAAGAAACGCCAGCGCGCCCGCCTGAACGCGGTCCAATGGTGGCTGGAACATGCCGTTGCCTGGCTGGGCGACCAGGTTGTGCCTCCGGTCGAAGCAGACTTGCACGCGAAATTGCTCCTGCAACTTAACCGGCTCCAACAAGCCCTCGACGAAAATTTCCGGGACGACGCGCCGCTGCTTAATGATCTGAAGCAGCATCTTCTCCGTATCCCGGTGCTGCCGCCCTTGGCCGAACCGGTGGAAAAAGTCGAAGCGGAAGAGATCGCCGTCGAGACGCTATCCTCCCAACCCGGGCCGCCGGCGGGGGCGGTCGAAAAGCGTGTCAATGCCACAGTCCCCCTTCCTCCGCCGACCGAAGCCGCGTCTCCCGTCCCGCCCGCCGCACCGGCGGGAATTACCCGGGATGACAATCCCGCCGCCGCCAAGCGCCAGGTTCTTTCCCTCTTGAATCAAGCCGCCGGTTCGGCGGAAATATTAGCCGCGGCCGAGCCGACCCATCCCCTTCCTTACCGTTTGCGGCGGTTGGCGGCGTGGTCGGGGGTCGAGACGCCCCCGCCGGCGGAAGAGGGGCGGACTTTGTTGGCGCCGCCGGAGGGTCATGTGGGGAGTTCCCTGGAGGCCATGTTGGCGGCGGGTGATTTTGCCGGCGCGGTTCGGGGTAGCGAGGAACGGGTGGGGGCGTATTTGTTTTGGCTGGATTTGCAGCGGATTTCGGCTGAGGCCCTGGCGGGCCTGGGTGCGCCGTATCAGGCGGCGTGGGCGGCGGTGAAGGGGGAGACGCTGGCTTACCTGGCGCGGTTTCCTTCGCTGGTCCGTTTGGCTTTTAGTGACGGGACCCCTTTTGCCAGCGCCAGGACCAAGGTTTGGCTGGAGAGTTTGGCGGAGGAGAAGACGGTTGGCGGCGGCGGGGGGGAGATGAACCCGGCGGTTCTGGAGGCGTTGGAGCGGGCGAAAGGGGCGGGGGCGAAGCCGGAGGAGGCGTTGAAGATACTGGGAGAGGGCTGGAGGGGGGCGGGGCATCCCCGCGAGCGTCTGGCGTTGCGTTTGGCTTTTATGCGGGTGTTGGCGGCGGCGGGGCGGGCGGAATTGGCGCGGGCGCAGGTTCCGGAGATTGTGGGGATTTTGGACAGGCATGGTTTGGATGTCTGGGAGGGTGGGTTGGCGGCGTCGGCTTTGGCGGCTGTATTGGGGGTGTTGGGTGAGGATGGGGAGGCGGGGTTGACGCGGGGGTTAAGAGATCGTTTGGCGGTGTTGGATCCGGCGTGGAGTTTGCGGTTGGGGTGAGGGGGGGACTAACGTTTCATTTCCGCTTGCGTTGATTGGGTCCAGCGTCACGC
>JAVBTZ010000014.1:0-14201 GCA_031555915.1 Planctomycetota bacterium | reverse complement strand
TAACCGTTCACGGCTTCGTTTTCAGTACGCTGATAACAGGGCTCCCTTTGGGGAAAAGCAGTACGCTTGTCATTCCGAACGGTAGTGAGGAATCCAGCGGTCGCGGAGGCTGAATATAAACCGTCCCCATTTGGATGCGTTTAGGCTGCCAGAGACGAGCCGAATGTAAAGTGTTATTACTGAACTTTTGCAAAGTGGCGATTTAACCGCCAATCGCCACCTTGCAAAAATCGTTTTTGCCCGAATTTCAAGGGTTTTTGATTTTTCAAAATCGCCATTCGGCGGTTTGAATGGTGATTTTGCAAAAGTCCAGTTATTACGCAACCGCGATCCCGCCGGATTCCTCACTACCGTTCGGAATGACAAGCGTACCGTTTTTCCGGTAAAGGCAGGGTTGTTGCCAGCATACTGAAATTGTGCCGTGAACGGTTACCCAGCCGGAAAGCGCCGGCGCTCACCAGCCACGCAGCGGCTTGTTCCCATACGGCTCCTCCGCCTGGTTCCACGCCGCCTCGCCCCGGCCCAATGGAAACGCATACGGGTCCGGATTCGCCGGCGGTCGCGCCGGCGGCGTCCCGCCGTTCGCGAACAGGCCGCCTCGGCCCGGCCCGGCCGGCGGCTGGCCGCGTCCCGCCGCCGGGCCCCGAGTCCCCCGCCCCTCCTTGGCATAAAACGAATAGTCCTTGGTCAAGGCCGCGGCCGGCCTCCCCTCCCCTCCCCCCAACCCCATGCCGGCGTCGCCCGGCCCGGGCGGACAATTCCCCGTGGGGGCCGCCGCCATCCCGCCCCGCGTCACGCTGGTCGGCCCCGCCACTCCCACGCAAGCTCCCACATCTTCCCCGCTTCCATACTGTCCACTCAAGGAAAACATGGAGCGTCCATCGGCCCGGCCCGGGCTCATGGCGTTTCCGGCATAATCCAGGGAAGACGCCACCGTACCCCCGGCCCGGCTAATCCGCTGCGCCCGCATCATCTCGACAATGCCCGCCCGTTCGCGCGCGTCCATCTGTTCCACATAACCCCTGGCCCAGTTCTGCCAGGTGGCAAGCGCCACCCACTGGTCGGTGTTGGCTTCGAGATTTTGCCGTTCGCGGGACTGGTCGCCGCAGGGAGACCATTTCAACAAATCCGGATTGGGGGTGGGAACATGCAGCTGGAGGATCTTCTCCCAATAAGCCCGCGCGCCATCCCGGTCCATGTTTACGTAATAGCAGATTTCCCCCAGACGGTAATAACTCGCCGCCTGGTCGGCGAGACGCCATTCCTTCGCCGCCTGCCCTAGCGCCTTGCCGTACCACGCCACCGCCTGGTCGATCAACCCCTTGGCCTGCATCCGATCCTCGGTCGAATTCGCCTTGCCGAGCAGGTGCATTCCCTCGGCGTGATAGGTCTCGCCGATCAGGTGCAGGAGGTCGATGCGGTCAGGGGCGAGTTCGCGGGTTTTCACGGCGATCTCGCGGGCGGTTTTATAAGCGCCGAGTTCGTTGTAGGCCAGGGCCAAATCGGCCCAGGCGTTGACGAATTCGGGGTCGGCCTTCACCGACAGCCAATAATACTGCAAGGCGTCGGCCGGCTTGTTCTGGCGCATCTGATTCAAAGCCATCAAATAGTAAAGCCAGGCCCGGTCGGGGTCGCGCGTCTTCCCCTTTTTCAGGACCGTCTCCTTCGGTTCCGGCGCCGGCGGCGGCGGTGGGGGAGGCGGGGGGGGAGGGGGTGGCGGCGGCGGCGGCGGAGGGGGCGGCGGCGGTTTCGGCGGCGCCGGCGGCGGCTCCACTTTTTTCGGCGGCGGCGGCGGTTCCTCCTTGGCCGGCGGCGGCTCTTCCACCTTCGCCGGCGGCGGCGGAGGTGGAGGGGGCGGCGGCGGCGGCGGAGGAGGAGGAGGCGGCGGCGGAGGAGGAGGCGGAGGTTCCGGTTCGGGTGGGGGCGGAGGTTTGACAAATTCCACCCGCCGCAGGGCGCGTCCGATATTTCCGGCCTTATCGAGGGCGGCCAGGCGAATAACCGCCGGCCCGTCGAGGTCGGCGGGTGTTTCCCAGGTGAATTCCCCCTTGGGCAGGAGGTCGCGGCGAATGAGGAGCCAGGTTTTGCCGCCGTCGGTGGAGAAGGTGAAGGCGGCAGGTTTTTCCCCCAGGTGTTCGTCGGCGACGGTCCAGCGGAGGGTCAGTTTGTCGCCGGGGGTAACGGCCGCTTCGCTTTCCGGGGCGAGAATGTCCGCCTTTGGGGGGAGGGTGTCGACCACGACCACGGCTTGGGGCGGGTCGTTGGGTTTGGGCGGTTTGGCGACTTCGCCTCTGACCACGGGGCGGCTGGTGTATTGATAGAGGCCGTCCTGTTCGACTTCGACTTCGCGGGTGAAGCGGACTTCGCCGTTGGGACGGGCTTTGCGTTGGCAGGGTCCGAGGGCTTGCCATTCCGCTCCCGGTTTATGGCGTTGGTAGAGGATGGCGGAGTCGGCGTTTTTCGATTCTTCGTCGGCCGGGGCGACGGCGACGTCGTATTCGCGGCTGGCGACGTAGATGGGGGAGCTTTCGCCGGAATGGGCGGCGGCGGGGATCATGGCAAACAGCCCGACCGCCAGCAGGCGCAGGAGGAACGCGGCCGGTTTGAGCGGTGGTTTAATATGAAAAACGGCGGCTTCCTGCATGCAGATGCCCCCTTGTTTGTTATCTGCCGGTCGGTCGAATTGGCGAAAGGGTGTTGCCAATGACAATACCCTATTTCATTTATCGACGGTTGGGCTGGCGGGGATTCAGGGAGCGGGGGGATGATTCCGGTGCGGGTTGGGGTGGGATGGATTTGGTCACACGGGTATGGATCACGTTTCTCAACCGTAGTCGTTCACGTCTTCGCTTTCAGGGCGGAAATGTGAACATTGCTTTAAAAGTAATACCGTACAATTGTCATTCCGAGCGGTAGCGAGGAATCCAGGGGGCGTAGGGGCTGATCAAAAACGCTTTACAATCGGCCCGTCGGGGTGGTCCCATCGCAGCCAAATGGGGTCGGTTTTTACTCGGCTTCTGCGACCCCTGGATTCCTCGCTACCGCTCGGACTGACAGTCGTACGGTGGTGCAATGGATGGAATTTTCACCTTTAGGCTCTGAAAGCGAAGACGTGAACAGTTACTCTCAACCAATCTGGCAGCCGTACTTCGCCTGGTACTGCTCCAACACCTCCTGCGGCACCGCCACCCGGCCCACCAGACTCCCCGCCATGCCCATGCCGGCGTTGGCGGCGGCGTACATTTCACGGAAGACAAAGTGTTCGGGACTATTCAGGACCGCCTCGATCTCCTCCGCCCGGTCGTGCCCCCCGACCAGACGCATCAACCCCTCGTGGTCGGCATAGACCCGGAGATACTGATAGTCCTCGACCCCCATTTCCTCGAGAATGCTGGACAGGAGAGTCTGCACCCCCTGGAGAATTTTCTGCGATTCGCCCAACGCGGCGTCAATGGAATTCCAGTCCACCAACTTTTGCGGCTCGGCCTGAAGGTCGACGTATTCGGCGGCGTCCAGATATTCCGGGTCGGCGGCGTAGACCAGTTCGAGGAACGCCTGGGTGGTTTCTTCCGCCACCAACATGGCGGCCTGGTTGTGGCTCCAGATATCGACCTGGTTCTGGATTCGGGCGTCGGAATCCCCGCAAGCGGCGTCGGCGACGAAGTGAATCGCGGTCCCGGTCTGATAATCCGGCTGTTCCGTGACCGCGGCCTGCTGAATGGCGTCTTCGACCGCGTAGTTCGCTTCGACCGTTTCGTTCCAAATGGTTTCTTCCATAACGCTCATCATCCACCGTCCTTTCCGGATCCGGAGCCGTCCACTGCCCCGCCCCATTTGGGCCTAAGCCCGAGTCCTTGATCCAACCGCATCATCCGTAAGTAATATTGTTAAGCTGGTGCAGCTTGCTAATCCGTTTGTTAGAACCGCCGAACCCTTTCCCCCTTAGGCTGCGGAGGTGATTTCCAATTCGCCGTCCCGCATGAAGCCGTACTGCATGCCGTCCCCGCCGGACACGGTGCGGAAGCCGAGGAGGCGTTCCTTGAGGGCGCCGATGTTGTCCTGGATGGCGGCGTAAGGGTCGTTGCCGTAAGCGTCCTTGAAGCCGTCGACGGTGTTGCCGGCGTCGACCAGGGCGGCGCGGGCGGCCATGACGGCGAAGCGGGCGGTCATGACCGAGGTCGAACCGGAGTTGCCGTTCAGGACGGCGGAGAGCCGGTCGGCCGTTTCCGTGTCGTCCCCGGCGACGTTTAGTCCGCCGGTGCCGTTCAGGCCGATGGAGTAGGCTTCGCCGTCGATACCCAGGGACTGGGAGATGGTGGCGAAGGCGGAGGAGAAGTCGTTGAAGTCGGCGAAGAAATCGCCCTGGACTTCGTCGAGGGTTTTGGCATTTTTGCGGGCGTCGTTGTTGGGATAGATAATCGAGAAGACGTCGAGAATCTTGACCCGTTCCTGCAGGTCGCGGGCGACGGATGAAACCGACGCGGTGTCTTCGGCGCCATAGAAGGAATTGGCGGAGGAGGACTTCGCTGGGGCGACGCCAAGGAGGGAATCGATACTGGCGCTGGCGGATTTGCTTCCCGCGGAGCCGTAGAGGGAGGCGGCGTTGGAGGAAGAGTTGTAAGAGGAGATATAGTTTTGATAATTTCCGATGAGCATGGTTGTTCCTCCCAGGGTGACCGAAAGCCGGGTGCCGCTTTTTTTACCTTTTTCGCCTTTTTTTTTCTGGCGCTTATTAGTGAAGCAATCGGCTTGCCAAAAGAGAACCCCCGCCAAGGACACAATTCCAAGGCAGGGGCGTGGGAGGAGGAAAGCGTTGTATTTTTAATAGCTTTTGCGTTAACAGCTTTATTTGTTTATACTTATATTATCGGTTAAAATTGCAAACTACTTCAGGAAAAACTTCCGCCGCCGGTTTTTTCTAAAAAATACTTTTCCGACCCTGGCCGCACCTCCCCGCTGCCGGAAAACTTTGCCTCGCTTTTTAACCCGCATCCGGCAAATTATCCCGGTTAAACCGCGGAAATGGGACAAAGAATTCACCTGTGACACAACTCCGCAGCCGGCAGGACCATTTCCAGGGCCTCCTCTTCCTCCAGCGCCGCCACCGGCAGCGTTTCCGTATCGGACAAGAACGCCGCCACTTTGAGCGTCTCGGGGTGGTCGATAACCACCGTCTCGCCGGAGCCGTCGGCCAGTTCCTCCCCCTCCTCCGCTTCGACGTCAATGGGTACGGCGCGGAGGTCCGATTCGTGCCGGCCATAGCGGCGTTCGATATCGTCTTCCGGCCAGCCGCTGCGGCGGGCGAGGAAACGGTTGAATTCGGCGTTGGTCATCAGGAGGACCCCGCCGTCGGGATCGGAAAGCATGGAAAGGCGTTCCTTGATTACCAGTTGGTAGGCGGTTCGGTAGAGGATTTTCCGGCCGGCGCCGAGCTTGACCGCCAGTTCCCAGTTCATTGCCACCACCCCCTCCTGCGCGACGGTGCGGAGGATGAGCCGGGCCAGGTCCGCCGCGTCGTCCGGTTTTGTCCGGCGGAGAACGTCAATGCAGCGGAAACGGTCGATAATTTGGTTGAGCATGCCGGGCCCTTTTTTTCTGGCGACAGGCGAAAACCGCCTGGCCAAATTGTTATCGGCCCCAACCGTGCCGCGACTGTTGTCAAAACGGGAGCGGTTCGTAAAAAAAAGGTGGCAGCGCCGAAACGAATGCATATTATTTGGAACGGATTATTTGGGCCGGTTTCGCCCGGGGACAAAAAAATAAACCGCTCCCAGAGAGCGGATATTTGTACGCACCTGAGAGGGGCGTAATTTCACAGAGAGGAAATACCGTGGCCAAGAATGTCGCAGTGGTAGGCGTGACCGGGGTTGTCGGTCAGGAAATGCTCAACTGTCTGGAAAAGCGTAATTTCCCCGTGGGGAATATTAAGGCTCTCGCTTCCTCCCGTTCCGCCGGCAAAACCATAAAATTCAAGGGGAAGGATCTGACTATTGAGGAAGCGACCACTGGCTCGTTCAAAGGCGTGGACATTGCCCTGATGGCGGTGGAGGCGGATCAGTCGCAGGAGTTCAGCCCGGCGGCGGTGAAGGCCGGCGCGGTGGTGGTGGACAATTCCTCCGCCTACCGCATGGACCCGGATTGCCCGCTGGTCGTCCCCGAAGTGAACCCGGCCGACGTGAAGCTGGCCAAGAAGGGGATTATCGCCAATCCGAATTGTTCGACCATCATCATGAACGTGCCGGTCTGGCCGCTCCACCAGGTAAATCCGATTAAGAGGATTATCGTGTCGACCTACCAGGCGGCGTCCGGCGCGGGTCGCCCGGCCATGGAGGAATTGGAGGCGAACGCCAAGGCTTGGGCCAAGGGCGAGGCGTTCAAGCCGAGCGTGTTTCCGTATCAGCTGTTCATGAACCTTTTCAGCCACAATTCGAAATTAGGGGACAAGGGCTATAACCAGGAAGAGTGGAAGATGACCAAGGAAACGCACAAAATCTTCCACGCGCCGGAGATTGCCGTGGCGGCGACCTGCGTGCGGGTGCCGGTGATGCGGGCGCATTGCGAATCGATCAATCTGGAATTCACCCGGCCCATGACTCCCGAAGAGGCGACGGCGATTCTGGCGAAAGCCCCCGGGATAAAGATCCTCGACGACCGGGCCAATAACCGTTCGCCGCAACCTTTGGACGTTGCGGGCCACGACGAAATTTACGTCGGACGCATCCGCGAAGACCTCAGCCTGCCGGGCCGCGGGCTGTGGCTGTGGGTGTCGGGGGACCAAATCCTCAAGGGCGCGGCCCTGAACGCGGTGCAGATTGCCGAGTTGCTGTAGGGGTTCGCAATTTGATTTCAGATTCCATTATGCCCAAGAACAAAAAGCGCCGCGATCTCTGCCGATCGCGGCGCTTTGCTTGGCGTAAATTTTGTGGTATAATGCAAGGAAAGTTGTCTTGACAAGGATCTGATATAATGAAACGCGCGCCTCTACCCTTTGCTCCCCTGTCGCCCATGAACGACTTTGTCTTCAAGGTGCTTATGGGCAACCCGAAACACGTTGGCATCCTGACCGCCTTCCTGCAGTCGGTCCTGGACATTCCTCCGGATGAATACGGCAGCATAAGCATAATCGATCCGGTTATCGGCAGCGATTACCCGGACGGAAAAACCGGTATCCTCGACGTCAAAGTCAAGACCAAATCCGGCCGGGTAATCGACGTCGAAATTCAGGTCGAATTTCAGGATACCCTGCCGCAACGGATTCTATTTTACTCCGCCCGGATGATAACCGAGCAAATCGGCAAAGGCGAAAATTACGAGCAAATCAAACAGGTCGTCAACATCGTCATCACCGCGCACAAAGTGTTCAAGGACGAAGCCGCTTATCACCACTGTTTTATCCCGTACGATCAAAAAAATAATTTGGTTTACCCCGGTCGTCTGATGGAAATCCACTTTCTGGAACTACCCAAAATCCCCAGCCGCGACGATTCGACGGCGGTATGGCCCTGGCTCCGATTTTTCAGCGCCGAAACGAAAGGAGAACTCCAAATGGCCGCCAAACGCGAACCCCAGGTCGCCAAAGCCATAGAAGTCCTGGTCGACCTGAGCGGCGACATTGTCGCCCGCCACCGCGCGGAAAACCAGGAAAAATTCCGCCGCGACATGGCTTCCCGCATTTCTTATGCCAGAAGGGAAGGAATCGAGGAAGGTATCGAAAAAGGCATGGACAAAGGCATCGAGAAAGGCAAGCGGGAAATGGCCCTGGAAATTGCCCGCAACGCCTTAAGTAAAAATTACCCGGTGGAAGAAGTTGCCGAACTATCCGGCCTGAGCGTCAAAGAGGTGTTGACGTTGAAAAGGAAGTTAAAGTGATCCCCAACCGCATCGCCAAGGCGGGAATGAATAGGGCGCCGTGCAGAAATTAGGTGACCTGGTTTATTTAACCACAGAGACACAAAGGACACAGAGAACCACAATTTTATTTGGTGACTCCAAAAATTGCAGTTCTCTGTGTCCTTTGTGTCTCTGTGGTTAAATAAAACTAACCAACTTACTTTTGCCCGGCGCCCAAGACTGTCCCTCCCACCCCGCTCACTCCCCGCGTTCCACTTCCCCCCTGAGGAAATCGAACCATTTCTTGCCGTCGAACACCGGCGCGGTGATGAACAGGTCCTTGTCCCCCCGGCCGGACATGTTGACGACGATGGCCTTGTTGGAGGATAGCGTCGGAGCCAAACGGAGCGCCGCCGCCCCGGCGTGGGCGGATTCGAGGGCGAACATCACTCCTTCATGTTGGGCGAAAAACTTCACCGCCGCCAAAGCTTCGGCGTCGGAGGCGGCAGTGAATTCGACCCGGCCCCGCACCCCCAGGTCGGCCAGTTGCGGGCCAATCCCCGGGTAGTCCAAGCCGGCGGAGATTGAATGCGTCGGCAAAATCTCGTTTTGGTCGTTCATGATGAAGCGGCTCTTGTAGCCTTGGGCAATGCCGGTGCGGGCCGGACCCGACATCCGCACCGCGTTGTCCCCCAAAGCGGGACCGCGCCCGCCGGCCTCGACCGCAATCAGCCGCGGGTTCGGCGATTCCAGAAAAGGCGAGAAAAAGCCGATGGAATTGGAGCCTCCGCCCACGCAGGCGATCATGGCGTGAATGACTTCTCCGGCATCTCGCGCCTGCCGCTTGGTTTCATCGCCAATCACCGCTTGGAACAGGCGGACAATGTCCGGATAAGGGGCCGGGCCGACCGCCGAACCGAGGAGATAATGCGTATCGGGGTAATTCTCGGCATAATCCACCAGGGCCGCGTCCACCGCGTCCTTGAGGCCCCGGTCCCCCGCGTCCACCGCAATGACCTCCGCCCCCATCATCTCCATGGCGAAGACGTTCGGCCGCTGCCTGGCCACGTCGTGCGCCCCCATGTAAACCCGGCAGGACAGGCCCATCTTCGCACAAGCGGCGGCGGTCGCCAAGCCATGTTGCCCCGCGCCGGTTTCGGCGATGATTCTGGATTTCCCCATGCGCTTGGCCAAAAGCGCCTGCCCGAGCGCATTGTTGATTTTGTGCGCCCCCGTGTGGGCCAGGCCTTCCATCTTGACGTAAATCTTGGCCCCCCCGCAAATCCTGGTGGCGTTTTCGGCGAACAACAGGGGTGTTGGCCGGCCGACCCAGGTCTGCTGCAAGGTACGAAGTTCATGCTGAAAAGCGGGGTCGGCGTAAGTTTTCCTAAACTCCTCCTTGAGGTGCTCCAGGGCCGCCGCCAAAGCCCCGCTCACATACGCCCCGCCGAACAAGCCGAAATTGCCGTCAAACCCTTCGCCCATTGCCGGCGCCGAACCCCCCTGAACCCTCTCGACCATTTGCAGCATGATTTTCTCCAGCTATGCGAAAACGCCCGGAAACAAAAAAACGGGACAGCCCGCAGGCTGTCCCGTAAACAATCGACTCGTATGGTTTCGACCGCTTTTCCCCGGTGGGAATTACCCGGGTATTTTTCGGTCAAAAACAGAGGCGAACGGAACAGCCGGCGTGGAGGCGCGCCACCACCAGTTGTTCTGCTGCCAGTTGTTGCCGACCAAATTATGCATTTCCATGACCATGCGGCCGCACCGCCCGCAGGCGGAGTGGTTGGCGGGACTGAAGCTGTCGCGGCCGAAAGTAAACATGGAAGTCGGGTCGGCTTTCTCTGTTGGGGATATCCCAAAAAATCAAATACGCCACTGCCGAAAGATAATAGAAAAACCCGCCCAAAATGCAAGCCTTTTCCTAAAAAAATCGGTCAAGCCCATTTCCCTATTCCGGTTCCATCTCCGCCACCATCTCGGAGAAAAAACCGTCGTCCATCTTGCGAATACGGTAAATATACAAGGTTTTGCTGGTTCCTTGCACCTGGTCGTAGTTCATTTTTCCGCTCGCCAAGGCGAAATGCCGTTTGTTGTTTATCCAGTCGCGGATCTCCCCGGCTTTCCGGGCCCCGCTTTCGAAAGCCCCGGCCAAAATCAGCATGACGTCGTAACCGTCCACGCTGTAGGGCTCCAGATTGGGGTCGGAGGACGCATCCAGAAGCTCGGCGAAATGCTTGGCCTGCGGGGTGGATGCATACACCTCGGCCCCGCCGATGTAATAGGAATCGTCGAGACGGGGGCCGGCGGGGAATATTTCCTTGTGGTTAAGCCAGGAGTCGCCGCCGCAAAAAATGGTTTCAAACCGCAGGCCTTCCGTTTGCCGGATCAAGGTGACCGCGTCCTTGGTGTAACCCGGCAGCAGAACCGTCTCCGGCTTGGCCTCTGCCAGCCGCCGCAAAATGTCCGTGAAGTCGAAGCTGTCCGACTTGTCGAGATCCCAGTTGTAGCGTTCCTCCGCCACGATTTTACCGCCCTCGCGTTCCATTACCTTTTTAAAGGCCTGGTATATGTGTTCCCCGTATTCATAGCTTCCGTTCACCACCGCCGCCGCCCGCTTGATCCCCATTTGCCGGGCAAAAAACCGCGCCAGAGCCCCGCCCTGGTAATCGTCGCCCGGCAGGATTTTATAGCCCCAAACATCCGCCGGACCAATCTTCGGACTCGTCGCCGCCGGCGAAATCACCACAATGCCATGCTTCTTCGCCGGCTCCAACATCGCCAGCATAATGTTCGAAGTCACCCCTCCCGCCACCACTTGCAACCCATCCCGGGCAAACTCCTCCATGATCCGCACCGCGTTCGCCGGCTTCGAGGCGTCGTCGCGAACCACCAGTTCCAGATGCACCCGGTTGACGCCCGGGTGGGTGTTGTAATCATTTACAAACAAACGCATCCCCGCCAGATTGACTGGCCCATAACCCGAAAATTCGCCGGTGGTGGACAAACAAACCCCGACCCGCACCACCTCCCGCTCCTGGGAAAACGCCGCCCTGGGCAAAAAAATTAAACTACCAAACGCCAATAATATTTTGCCCAGCACCATTATCCTCATGGTTTTCCCCTTGGCCCAAAATAGCTGATACCGGTATGACGCCCCGCCTTGAAAAAAGTCACGAATCCAACAGTTCCAGCAGGTTCTGAAACTTCTCCATGGGCAGCCCCGCCACATTCGACAAACTCCCCCTGACCTGCTTGACCAAATTGCCGGTCTGCACCCCATAGCCGCCGGCCTTGTCCAGCGGTTCGCCGGTCGCGACATAGGCGGAGATCTCGCTGGGGGACAGATCGCGGAACTCCACTTCCGTTTCCTCGACGTCGGTGAGACCCTGACCCGTGGCCGAATCCCACACCGCCACCCCGGTAAACACACTGTGCGAACGCCCCGACAGCCGGCTTAACATCTGCTTCGCATCCTCGGCGTCCCGGGGTTTCCCCAAGATCGCCCCGTCCAAAACCACCACCGTATCCGCCCCCACCACAATTTCGCCGTCCTGGACCTTCGCCGCCGCCACCCGCGCTTTTTCCTGGGCCAATCCCCGCACCGTCTCCGAGGGGTTCGCGCCCTCCGGCATGGACTCGTCGATGTCCGACGGCACCACCCGCACCTCCACCCCCAAGGCCTGCAACAGCTCCAACCGCCGGGGGCTCTTGCTGGCCAGCAAAAACCGCCGCCGCGCCAACGGGAGATGCCGCCGCACCATGGTCGAAGCCAGCATGTCGCCAATCCGTTGCCGCATGGGATTCAGGCATACCGCCAGCAATCCCGGCAAGCCGGGGATCCCCGCCACCGGAAACATGTCGACCGCGCGAAAACAATTGCGGATCGCCGCCTGCACAAAAGTCGGCGGCCCGCCCTGGAGATTCCTTACCCGCAACGCCGCCAGCTGTTTCCCCGGGCTTCTTCCGAACAGTCCTTCCGACACGGTCGTCAGCACCACCAGGGCCGCCAAGTTTATCCAAAACAACTCCTGGACGTTTCCGGCCGATATCATCTCCGCGATGATGCGGAAATCGCCATTGGCCAGATGGTACGTCGCCATGGCCGCCGACACCAGAACCCAATCCGCCGCCAAGGCCGCGCTGCGGCTGAGCAAGTCCGGCGGCCGGGCCGGATACATCGCCGACAAAATCCGCGACCGGCGGCAATACAACGCCACCAAAGCCGCCACTCCCAGCAACACCGCCAGGCCGGCGTAGGTCGACCACTTGTCGCGCATCATCGGGACATGCGAATAAAGCCTTACCCGCTGGTTCGAGGAGGAGAACAATTCCGCCCCCTCGGTACTGGTGACGAGCCAGATCCAGCGGCCGGTCTGCGCGCCGGTGGCGGCGAAGCTGATTTTATTGGTCAGGGCGCTTTCCAGTTCCGGCCTCAGGGGCGATGCCCGCCACTCGTCGTTTTCAAAAACATAGGACAACAGGCTTCGCTTCTTGGGGTCCAGCGAATCGGGGACCAGCGCCGTAACCGCCGGGACCGTTCCCCTCCGGGCGTAAACCGTAAACACCGCCACGTCGCCCAGGGCCAGGGGCGGCAGTTCATGCCAGGCGCCGTTGGCGTCCACCAGGACATGGCGGATAAGCCCCTCGGAAAAACTTTCGGTTCTGCCGCTCCAGAAAATATGGAGGCCGTCCTTCATGGGCAGGAGTTCGATGCGCAGGATCCGGCCGGCCTGGTCTACGGAACCGGGGAGTTTTTTCCAGGCGTAGTCGTCGCCGGTCGTCAGGAGAACCAACTGGCCGTTTTCATGCGCCGCCGCGATGGGTTTGCCGTCCCACCAGGCCAGGGCGTACATTTCCCACAAGCTGTTGGGGAAGGCGGCCGGGCGCATGTCGTCGTGGTAGTAGGCCAGCGAGCCGTCCCGGGTGAGGGCGAGATGTTGCCCTTCGGGAGTGGTGGTGACGCCGGCCAGCCGGCCGTGGAAACGGCCGATGCGATCGACTTTTTCCGGGTTGTCAAGATTGGTTTCGAAAAGTTCGAAATAGCCCCCGTCCTCAAGGGCGGCTTGGAATGCTATGGTGACCAAGCCCGCGGCATTGGTGTTTATTCGAGGGTAGCGTACGGTCTCACCCGAAGCGGCTTGGCGAGAACAGGAAAAGCATGGAACGATGGTTATAAAAAGGAGACGGCAAAAAACACCCGTCCAAGAATATTGCCTAGTCATTATTCTTTTTCACCTGAGTGGACACCTCTGAAAATTCCCTTTAGCCCGTTTACCGCGTCAAGGCTCCGTCCTACCCGCCCCAGCTTACGGCCTTGCGCACCGCCGCGACGGTGTCAAACAGGCTTACCGCTTCCTGCCCGCCGTTATCGCTCATGCGTTTCAAGGTGACTTCCCCCCGGGCCAGTTCGTCCTCCCCGAGGATGAGGCAGCACATGGCTTGGCGCCGGTTCGCCGCCCGCAGTTGCGCCTTCATCGACTTGCCTTCGTAATCCATGTCGGCGGAGATTCCCGCCTCCCGCAAGCGCGCCAATAGACCCGCCATGGCCCGGTGCGCCGCTTCCCCTTGGGTGACGCCGTAGACCTGGAGGGGGAGGGAGCAGGCGCAGGCGTTGGCCGCTTCGAGGGCGATGAGAATGCGTTCGATCCCCAGCGCGAAGCCGACCGCCGGGGTATCCTTGCCGCCCAGTTCCTCGACCAGGCCGTCATAGCGGCCGCCGCCGCCGATGGCGGATTGGGCGCCGAGGGAATCGTGGGTGTATTCAAAAACGGTTCTGGCGTAATAGTCCAGCCCCCGCACCAGGCTGTGATCCAATTCGTAACCGCCGCCCAGGGCGGTGACGGCTTCCTTGACTTTTTCGAAATGTCCGGCGCATTCCTCGCAGAGGTGGTCGTAGCTTTTGGGGAGGGTTTGGTTGAGTTCCCGGCAGTTGGGGTCCTTGCAGTCGATGATGCGCAGGACGTTTCGGTCGAAGCGGGCCTGGCAGGATTTGCAGTATTTTTCCAAATTGGGGCGGATGGCGTCTTTGAGGAGTTGCCGGAATTTCGGCCGGCATCCCTCTTTCCGGCAGCCGATGGAATTTAGGCGGAGTCCCACTCCCGCGATCCCCAGGGATTCGTAAAACCGCAGGCCCAGGGTAACCACTTCGGCGTCGAGGAGCGGGTCGGAGGAGCCGATGGCTTCGACGCCGAGCTGGTGGAACTGGCGTTTCCTGCCTTTTTGCGGGCGTTCGCGGCGGAACATCGGTCCTTCGTACCAAAGCTTGACCAATCCGCCCTGATTATCCAATCCGTGCTGGAGATAGGCGCGGACGCTGCCGGCGGTTCCTTCCGGCCGGAGGGTTATCGATTCCGAGCCCGGCTTGA
>JAVBTZ010000106.1:0-15341 GCA_031555915.1 Planctomycetota bacterium | reverse complement strand
CGCCAAACATGCGGCTGACGCCAGTGGCGAAACCGGTCGCGGTTTGCTTGTAGCCAAGGTAACCGTCCTTGCCTGACTTGGTCTCGACATCCAGGAACGGGACATCCCACATCACCCATTTTTTACCGGGGGCGCACATGGTGGTGGGGCACACCACATAGGTGCCGTTGCCGGCGTCGGCGTAATACTCGCCATAAGCGGCGCTGCCTTCGCGTTCTTGATAATGGGCGGTTTGGGTATAACTGAAGATGGTGGGGAGGGCGCGGCGGAACTCGCGCTGGACGTTAATGGTGGCGCCAAGGACGTCGGCGTAATATTCGGGCGAGGCGGAGTTGACGAAATTGTCGATATTGGCGAACGCGGGCGGGGGGGTAGAGGGATCAGGCCAAGTGATAACGCCACCATTGACTAGCGAACGGTAAACACCCATGCCGTTTGGCGTGTATTCCACTGCCCGGCCATCCATGGACCCGGCCAGCATGACAAGTGCCGTAACCACCCCCAATACTACTTTACGTCCCCAAGACCTGGACATACTCTTCTCCAAGTTGCCAATAAATCGCTTTTAAAAAAAATAATTCAATCAGAAGGAATTTGCCCCACTACCGACAAGTATAAATTTAACCTCTCCGCGAAGCAAGACATTTCCCCTTTGCCCAAACATATTTTCCGCAAAAAATCGGCGGCAAGACCAATGAAGGCGGTGGTTTACTTCCTAAAAGCGAATAGTTATCGGACGTTTTCTACCCTTTATCAATAATCACATAGGCAATGGCGATCTCTCTCGCGTGAGTTAAACTCAGGTGGATAGTGCCTGCGCCCAAGGCCTCCGCTTTGCGTTTGGTACTGCCGTGGAGGATTATTTCCGGTTTTCCAAACGGGTTTTTCCGGACTTCAATGCCGGAAAAATAAACTTCGTCGGTCCAACCGGTCCCGAGCGCCTTCATCACCGCCTCCTTGGCGGCAAAGCGCGCGGCCAGGCATTCGTCGGGATTCGGCCGCTGCAGACACTCCGCCAGTTCCCCGGGTAAAAAATAGTGCCGGCCCAAATCTTCGCCGTGCCGCGCCCGCAGGGCGGCCAGGCGGGGAATGTCCGTTGCGTCAACCCCAATCCCGAAAATTTCCGGCATAGTATATCCTGCGGGTAAAGTCCTATAATATAACGGCTAAAATGAAGGCCGATCTTTAGCGGAAACAGCCGATAAAAAATCCACCTCGCCCTGAGGTGGATTTAAAGTAACCGTTCACGTATTAGCTTTCAGTACGGTAGTACAAACCTCATGTCTGGAAGAAAGCGGAACGCTTGTCATTCCGAACGGTAGTGAGGAATCCGGCGAGAGCAGTCCATTGAGTATGGCATAAAAATTACGACGCCAATTCTTTACGCAACTTCATCTGGCCCCGGGCCGCCTTACGCACCTTGCCCGCCGACAAACACGACGTGCATACCCGCATCCGCCGAACCGAGCCATCCACCTCCGCCCTGACGCTCTGGAGATTCGGCTTGAAGGTCCGGCCGGTCTTGCCGGAGATCTTCGCGCCTGAACCGCCCTTGGCCTTGGCCGCGCCGCGCCGGGCGTATTTGGTGCCGAAAGTGGTCCTCTTGCCGCAAACTTCGCATTCGTTGGCCATGACATTCTCCTTTTTTACCGACTGCACTCATGCCGCGCCAACAAATACGCAAGGACATGGCAGATGGGGCGGTTAAAATATGAATTTATCCAAACCTGATTATCCCAGCCAGAGCTGTAATTTAACAATAAACAAACCGCGACCGCCTCGCGGCAGCCCCGGAGAAAGCCTAATAATATCCATTTCCCCTCCGGCATTGTCAAGAAAAATCCGCGCGACCCCACGTTTCGGGCCACACTTTCCGGTTAGGGTTGGGGCAAACGTTTTTCACGGCAACTTTTGCGAATTTAGCATGGCGAAGAAAATCACTTGTCAGTATATAAGGTAATTTATAAAATGTGGACTTTCTGAGGAAATCGAGCCTACCGCTGCTCGATTTCCTCAGAAAGTAAGTATAGCCAGAATTTACTCTACAACGCTAGATTTGCGGGAACCGCCCCGCAAATCTAGCATGAATAACCAGTTGCGGTGACCTTCGTTCTTTACCGCCAGCGCCGGAATTATTGTCTAACCCTATATTCATGCTACTTTTACGGAAGTGGTTCCCGTAAAAGTAGCGTTGTAGAATTATTTGGCCTTTATCGCTTTGCTGCATGGATAGGACCCAGGCATGAAAACCCTCCTCACCCTCGTCGTGTTGGCCGCCCTCGCCGGCGGCGGTTATTATTACTACCAAAAAGAGATCGCGGCCAAGGAAAAAGAAAAAACCGCCCCGAAAATCGAAACCGCCACCGTCGAACGGGGCGACCTCGCCATCACCGTTTCCGCCTCCGGCCGGGTCGAAGCCGAACGCGAAGTCGAAATCAAGTCGAAAGCCTCCGGCGAAGTCATCCAAATCACCGCCGACATTTCCGACCCGGTCAAGGAAGGACAGCTCCTCTTCAAACTCGACCCCACCGACGAAGAACGCTCCGTCGCCAAACTCAAGGCCACCCTCTCCATGTCCAAGGCCAAACTGGAACAGGTCAAACTCGGAGTCACCGCCGCCGAGGAAAAACTCGCCGCCGACACCGCCCGCGCCAACGCCGACCTCAAATCCGCCCAGGCCGAACGCGACGAATTCCGCGCCCGCCTCCGCCGCGCCCGCGACCTCTACGACCAAAAAGTGATCAGCCGCGAAGAATACGACACCGCCGTCACCAAAGGCGTGCAAACCCAAACCGCCCTGGACAACGCCGCGATTAAAATGGACGACCTCAAGGTCCAAGCCCTCGAACTCGACAAAACCCGCCAGGAAATCCCCATCGCCGAAGCCCAGGTCGAAAACGACACCGTCGCCCTCGAAGACGCCCTCCAACGCCTCAGGGACACCGAAATCTTCGCGCCCATCAACGGCATCGTCTCCAGCCGCTCCATCCAGGAAGGCTTCATCGTCGCCTCCGGCGTCTCCAACGTCGGCGGCGGCACCACCGCCATGAAAATCATCGACCTCTCCCGCGTCTACACCATCGCCGCCGTCGACGAAGCCGATATCGCCGGCGTCGTCCCCGGGGTCAGCGCCACCATCACCGCCGACGCCCACAAGGGAGTGGAATTCCCCGGCAAAGTCGTGCGCGTGGCCGCTACCGGCTTGGTCGAATCCAACGTCGTCACCTTCGACGTCAAGGTCGAGGTCGAGGGCCGGCGGAAATCCCTCCTGAAACCCGAGATGACGACTAACGTCCTCATTCTCGTCGAAGAACGGAAGAACGCCCTCCTGGCGCCGGCTTCGGCCGTGGTCAGGAAAGCCGCCCAGGAACCTGCCGCCGCGCCGGCCGTGGCGCCAAGCGGCGGGTCCGGTCAAGCCCAGGCGGCTCAGGCCCAACCGCCACGTCAAGGCCAGGGACAGGGCGGCCAGCGGGCGGGACGACCTGACGGCGCGGGCGGCGGCCGGGTGGATTATTCGCGGCGCCAGGCTTTCGTCACGGTCGTAAAAGCGGATGGCAGCCACGAAGAGCGTCAGGTCGAAACGGGCATCACCGACGGGCACCGGATTGAAATCACTTCGGGGTTGAAGGAAGGCGAGGTGGTGGTCTTGCAGGAGGCGGGGCAGAACCGCTGGGCGGGAAGAACCCGCGAACGCCGGCCGCCGGGACCGGGATTCTAGCTCTACAACGCGGCATTTGCGGGAACCGCATCCGCAAATGCCGCATGAAGCAGGACCTCCTCCGCCATTTTACACAGGAAACAACACCCATGGCCACAGCCGTTATCGACGCCCGCAATCTCCGTAAGACCTATCGCATCGGCGACCAGGAAATCCGCGCCCTCGACGGCGTAAACGTACTGGTGCAGCCCGGCGAAATGGTCGCCATCACCGGCGCCTCGGGTTCGGGCAAGTCCACCCTCATGCAGGTCCTCGGTTGCCTCGACCGGCCCGATTCCGGCGAGTATTTCCTCGACGGCGAAGACGTCGCCAAACTTTCCGGCGACCGACTCGCCGGCATCCGCAACCGGAAAATCGGCTTCGTCTTCCAAGGCTTCCATCTCCTCCCCAAACTCACCGCCCTGGAAAACGTCGAACTGCCCCTCATGTACGCCGGAGTAAGCGATCCCCGCCCCCGCGCCGCCGAAGCCCTGACCCGGGTCGGCCTGGGGGACCGCATGAACAACGAGTCGAACAAGCTCTCCGGCGGGCAACGCCAGCGCGTGGCGGTGGCGCGGGCCCTGGTCAGCAAACCCTCCCTCCTCCTTGCCGACGAACCCACCGGCAACCTCGACTCCAAAACCGGCGCGGAAATCCTCGCCCTCTTCCACAATCTCAACGAAGAGGGCCGGACCATCGTCATCGTCACCCACGACCCCGACATCGCCAAGTTCGGCCGGCGGCGGATTCATATGCTGGACGGGCATGTGGTGTCGGAGTCGGAGATTGCGAAGCGGATGTCGGATCGGTTTTCGGCGGTGGGGGATCAACCGTGAGTGGAGCGGGGGAGTTTATATAACGGTCGCGGAACGAAATGGTGAAAAGTTTATTTCACCACAGGGCACAAAGGACACAGAGAACCGCATTTTTAGAAGCGCCTTGATGAAAATTGTGGTTCTCTGTGCCCTTTGTGCCTCTGTGGTTTAATTGCCGCTTCTGTTCACGCGCCAAAAAACTCCCGGTGCAACGCCACTATCGCCCCGCTGGCCTTATTGTCCGCCACCACCAGCGCAATGTTGATTTCACTCGCGCCCTGCGAAATCATGCGTATGTTCACGCTCCCATCCGCCATCGCCTTGGTCACCCGGGCCGCCGTGCCGGGCATGCCCTTCATCCCCTCGCCCACCACCGAAATCAGGGACATGTCCCGCTCGACCGTGACATTGGCAAAACTGCGAATCTCCTCCGCCGCCGCCTCCAACCGCTCCAAATGCGGCGTGGTAACGGAAATCGTGACTTCCGAGGTGGCAATCATATGCACGTCGACATGGTGACGGTTGAAAACGTCGAACACCTTCGACATGAAACCGTGCGTGCCAAACATGCGGCCGGTGGAAATGGTGGCAAGGCAAATCCCCTTCATTAGCGCCAGCGACTTCACCGCCCGTTCCGCCGGTTCGTTTTTGGCCGAGGAACAAATCACCGTGCCGGGATGATCCGGCGCGGCGGTGTTTTTCACCCGCACGGGGATGTCGTTCTCAATCGCCGGGACCATGGTGGCGGGATGCAAAACCTTGGCCCCGTACCAGGCGAGTTCGGAGGCTTCGGTGAAGGTGAGTTCCGGTATGGAAATGGCCCCGGGGACGATACGGGGATCCGCCGACATGACGCCGGAGACGTCGGTCCAAATCTGCACTTCCTCCGCCCCGACAATGGCGCCGAAGATGGTGGCGGAATAGTCGGAGCCGCCGCGGCCAAGCGTGGTGATTTGTCCGTCGTCAGTCGAGGCGATGAAACCGGTGGTGACCAAAACCTGGGCGCCGAGATCCGTGATCTGTTTGGCTACGGCGGGATAGCAGCGGTGGTCGGGATGGGCGGAACCGAAATGGTGATCCGTCCGGAGGCCAAGGGTGATGGCGGAGCGGTATTCGGAGGCGATGCCGAATTCGCGCCGGAGAACGTCATTGAGGACCCGGGCCGACATGCGTTCGCCGAAGGACATGACCACGTCCATGGTGCGGGGGGTCAACTCGCCAATCATCGCGATACCGGAGATGAGTTTGTCGAAGCGGTCAAGCAGGCGCTGGATGCCGGTCTGGACCGGATCGACGCCAAGGCCGTTGCAGATCCAGAGCTGGGCTTCGGTCACTTTGCCGGAATCGGGTTTGCCGTCTTTGGCGGCTTTGGCGGTGGCGATGAGGGTATCGGTCATTTTCACCTTGGGGGAGTTGTGGGCGCTGACGATGACCACCGGATTGCGGTGGAGTTCCCCCTTGACGATTTGGCAGACCTGCCGGATGCTGTCCGGGGTGCCGACGCTGGAGCCGCCGAATTTCATGGTAATCATGTGTGTTTCCTCTATGAACCGTGTCTCTGGGTGGTTTTCCCCAAGGGGGGAAAACGTTTATCGTTCGGGAGCCGGGACAAAACAACCGTGCGGGTATACCCAACCGGGGGCGGCGGTGCAATAAAAAAAGTTCGGAAAATCGGCGAAACTTTTTCCGCCGATTTTGCCGTTGAACCCGGAAAGGGTTATGAATAAAGTTGACGAGGGCTTATTCCGGGCGCCTCGAATTCGCGAGGCGCCTTCTCAATTTATCGGCATTACTTTTCCGCCAAGGAAAGGTTTTGCGTTTTTTTTTTAGGCGAGCGGACAGAATGTTTGAGCTTAGCGAAGACGAAAAACCTGAAACCGACGAGGCGGCCGGGGAAAACGCAAACAGTCCCGAACCGGTTGCAGACGCTGAAGATGCGGAGGACGCGGTAATTCCGCAAGATTCTGCCGATCACGCCGACGCCGACGAAGCTGACGCCGACGAGGATGACGACGACGATGCTGACGACGACGACGATGATGATGATGATGATGATGATGATGATGAGGTTGATGCTGAAAGCGAGGGCGAGGCCGGGCCCGAAGAGAGCAAGGACGGCATAGCGCCGCTGCCTCTTGCTTTGGTGGTGGAGGCGATTCTCTTTGCCGCCCGCGAGGCCCTGAAGCCGGTGCAAATCGCCCGGGCGGTGGGGAAACGCACCCGTCAGAACCAGGTGCGCGAGGCGGTGGCGGAGTTGAACGTGCATTATCTGGAGACAGGGCGCGCTTTTGAAATCGCGGAAATTTCCGGGCGCTACCAACTCATGAGCCGGCCGGAATATGCCGAATACATCATGCGGATTTATCCCAAGAAGGAGTTGGGGGAAAAGGAAAAAAAGGAACGGCTCACTCCGGCCGCCCTGGACACCCTGGCGATTATCGCCTACAAACAGCCGGTGATGCGGAGTGAAATCGAACATATCCGCGGAGTGGCTTGCGGGCCGATGCTGAAAACCTTGATCGAACGCGGGAGCGTGCGCGAGGTGGGAAGGCGGACGGATTTAATCGGCAAACCCGCCGTATTCGGCACTACGGAACGTTTCCTCATCGAGTTTGGCCTGGGTTCACTGGAAGAACTGCCGCGGCGGCATGAATTCGCCGCCTTGGCCAGCTTCGCCATCGCCGAGCCCGACCCCAAAGCGGTGGAAATTTACCCTGTCCCGTCGGAAAAAACCGGGGAAAGAGAGACCGATCCCAAAGAGGAATCGGAGGGCGAGAAACCGGAAGCGCCGGCAAGCGGCGAATCGGAAACGGCAGGAGAAATTGCGGTTGCGCCGGAAGCGCGGGACGAGGACAATAAGGAGGGTGAGGCAGTTCCCTGAACGGCGCGGGAATCCATCCGCCCCAATAAACTTGGGCAATTCGGGGACAATCACGAATGGCGCTGAAATAAGGTCAATTCTTTGCGAGGCGATGATTTAAAATAATTTTTACCACAGAGAACCCAGAGACCACAGAGAACCACATTAAACTACGGATGGAAGTTAATCCTGAATGCCATTTTTATAAACAAATTTAAATCCCGGGGCTATACGTCATTCCGCAGTTAAGAGTGGTTCTCTGTGGTCTCTGTGTTCTCTGTGGTAAAAAATTGTTTTAAATCGTCGCTTCGCAAAGGTTTACTCTTATTTCAGCGCCATTCGGGACATCCACTTAATAACTCAGACTGCCGAGTAACTAAGTGAAAGTCCCCGAATTACTCACGTTCCCGGAGCCTGCAATTGTAGTACCAGCTCACCACCGACGAGAGCGTTTACAAACCCACCTGCCCAGGCTGGGCGGGAGAGGCGCGGGAAGGGCGGGAAAAACAGCGGGCGAAATCGGCGACAAAAGTTGAAGCCTTTTTTGCCGCTTTGACCAGACCCCAGAAAATAAGCGTAGATAGGAAAAGAGGAACATGGTTCTGCCTGTCGTCACCACCGATCCCAGAGACCCTCCGGAACGCCTTCTGGAGCGGTATCTGTCCGGTGACGATCCGGCTTTCGCATCCTTGGTGGGGCGTTATGAAAATAAACTGTACGCGTTTATTTTGCGCATGACCGGGGATCCCCACCTGGCCGAGGACATATTCCAGCAGACTTTCATCAATGTCGCCAAGAATGCCGCCAGCTTTGACGGCCGGGCGAGTTTTTCGACTTGGCTGTACCGAATTGCCAGAAATGCCGCCCTGGATGAACTCCGCCGGCGCGGGAAAAGGTCGCCGGACAGCCCGCTGGCGGAACCGCTGGATCTCGGCCAGATGCCGGACAAAGGAGTGGAATCGCCTTTGGACAGATTGACCCGCGAAGAATTGGAGGCGCGGGTCAGAGCGGCGCTGCTCCGCCTGCCGGATACGCAGAGGGAGGCATTTTTGTTGAAAGAGGAGGGGGATTTGGATTTTGCCGAAATCGGCGAAATTCTCGGCTGCGGGCGGGAAACGGCGAAAAGCCGCTTCCGCCTGGCGGTGGGTAAACTGCGTAATTTGCTGGATGTTGTCGATAATAACAAGAAATAGGGAAGTGAAAAAGGGTGAAGGCCAAACAGCTATTAGTGCCTCCCCGGTAAATTTGCACGCCCTGGGGGAATTGATTGATATAACCATAAGCTGCCGGTCTACCCTGTCCACTTGGGAATGCCGGCAAGCATTCGGGGTTTGGATCTGCAGGCTATGCCAAGCGAACACGTTCTGGAACCACTTGACTACCTATACGAGGAACTGCCGCCGGAAAAGATGGCGGCGGTGCGCCAACATCTGGCGGACTGCCCCCGCTGCCGGAAGGACATGCGGTCCATTCGGGAGACGGTGAAAGCCTATCGCCTGTCCCCCGCGCCCACGCCGCCGGGCGGACTGGCGGAAAGAACGGCCAACCGCGCCCTAGCCGCGGCCCGGGTGAAAAAAGATCCCGTGGACGCGGAAGCGGCGCTCCTACCAACCCCGGCCGAACCAAGCGGCGTTCAGGCACCCGCCGCCCAAACCGCTGCCGCCCACCCCGCCAGCCAACCCGCGCAACCCGCCCGGCCGCTCGCCGCCGCGACGTTGCCAGCACCCGCTTCGCCCGCCACACCGGTGCAATCGACCCCGCCGGTTCAGCCTGCGTCTCCGGCGGCGCTTTCGGCCCAGCCGCCGGCTCCCCCGAGCAGGGATCCCGGTTCCCCGCCGGCCGACTCCAGCACCATCCTATCCGCCGCGACTTCCTCCGCGGCGAATTCATCCGGTCCGGTCGGGGTGAAGAAGACCGGAAACGTCTCCCAAACCGAAATGGAAGAGGAATTTGCCCGCTTCAAGGCCGAAGTCATGCGGGAAATCCCCCGAGGCTGGCGCAGTTGGCTCTACCACCCGGCCTGGACGGTCGCCGCTTCGGTCATCTTCCTTTGCTCCCTCCTGATTCACCTTTCCCCCCGCATGCAGCCGCGCGCGGAAACGCACTACATTGCCGCCGCGCCGACCCGCAGTTCCCACGCGGCGCAACTGCTCCGCGATCGTGAACGCCTGCCCCCGCCTGTCCAGCCGGCGACTCCGGAGGCCATTCCCTTGCCGGCTCCCGGCCCGCAAACCGCGCTTTACGTTGCCGAAGCCTTGAACGATCCGCCTCAATTAAGCCCGGAGGCAAACGGAAAAACCCTGGCCGACGCCGCCAGCGTCCAGGCTCCGGCCGCCGGCAAGGAGCGGCAGGAAAATGCCAGCCAGGCCACAACGCGACCGCAGGTTCCGGTTGAAACATTGGCGGATTTTACCGGCCCAACCGCGGCGAAACCTCCCTCTGAAGGGGAATTGGCCAAGCTTCCCGCCCCGCAGCCGGCTCCGGCGGCTTCCTCCTCCACCCATTCCGACGCCAACCTGAACGCCGCCTATGCCCCGGTTACGCCGCCGGCCGCAGTCGGTTTCGAGGCCGTGACAAGTAACGGCCTCGACGCGATCGGCGCTTTCGACGCCGATCTCGCCCAAGCCATCGACCGCTTCGCCCGCCTGGGTGAGCAAAACACTCGGGAAACCATGCGTAAAGGCCGGGAGGAATCCACCGCCAGCCATCCCGAGGCCGTCCTGCCCGCCAGCACCCTGGGCAGTCTGCCGCCGGGTGCGGATAATTTCGCCATGGTGCAAAGCGCCGACGACGAGCCGCTCTATCCCTCCCCTGCGCCGGAACAGCCTTACCCCGCCGCCGCGACTCCGCCCGCATCCGCCACCAGAAGCAAAGACCCGGATCCCCTGTTCGCCGAGCCCACCCGTCCCCACCGCTTCCAGGAAAGAAGAGGCGCCCTTCGGCCGAAAGCGTCTGCCGAGACCCCGGCCGCGCCACCGCCCCGCCCGCTTCCAGAAGCTCCGGCCGCTCAACCTACCCCCGCCGCCACTCCCCAAGGCCGGGAAAGCGTCGCCGGCCCCGTACTGTCGCCGCCGGCGGCCCCCACGGCGGCAACCCCGGCGCCTAGCGCGGTCGCGCCTTCGGCTGCGGTTCCGGCGCCTTCCTTTGCGATTCAATCGCCGACGCCGGCTCCCGCTGCGGCCGTTGCCGATCCCGATGCTTCCAGCCCCGCGCCGGCCGGCCCTTCCGACTTGATCGTCATGGATTTTAACCTGCCGGAAGAGCCGCCGCAATTTGTCCCCCGCCCGAAGGCGTTCAACCCCCCGGAAAGCGTCAATTCCCTGATCGGCCTCATCGGCATGCAGATCGCCAGCGGCGAATGGGAGGACGCCTGGAAGTCGGTGGGCATGCTGAATTATTACGACGAACAAGCCGCCAAACAAATGACCGAAGTCCTGCGGCAGGCGGAAGCCGCCGCCGGCGCCCGGACGGCCGAAGGAACCGCCAGCCTCTTACCCCCCCTGCCGGAGGCACCCGAAGCCCCAACCGTATCCGCTCCCCCCGCCGCCGTCCCGGCGGCGCCGGCTGTTCCCCTTACCGCCGCTCCGGTTGATTCCGGCGCGGTCGCCGTACCCAGCCTGCCGCCCGCGCCAGCCCCTGCGCCTGCCCGTTCCCCCAAGCCTGCCGGCGTTCGCGTCGTGCCCATCGTCCCGGCCGCTCCCGCTCCCACCCTGCCCGGCGGCGACCCGTCCCAGCCCCTGGGCGGTCTTGTCCCAGACCATAATGCCGGGCAAAACCGCTTCGCTCCACCGGGCGGCAACCCGCAACCCCTTCTCCCGTCCTATGCGGCTTATCTGGTAGAGTATGTGGAACCGGTGAGCGTCGTTTCCGCCCCTCCCCCGTCAACCCCGCAATCCGACGCCGGAAAGGTGTATATCCTGCGTGAAGACCCTTTTGAGCGGGACGCTTTCCCGGGAAGCGTCCTGATCCCTTCGGCGGACGCCGCCGCCCTTTCCTCCGGTCCCGCCCGGGTGACCGCCTTGGCCGAAACCGCCCTCTTGCCGGCGGAACAAGCCCTCTCCGCCTTCCCCATGCTTACCGACCACCCGCCAGCTGTCCCCGGCCGACCGGTATACCTTACGGACGACCCGGTCATAATGTCCCCGGTGTTCCTGACCGATCCCGGCGCCGGCGCGGCGGGGTCCATGGCCACGACGCAATTTCATTCCTTCCCCCTCCGGCAGCTGGTCCGCAAACGGATGATACCGGAAGCGGAGGCGACAGATGAACCTTGAAGGGTCGCCGATGTGCAGGGCATTTTTAGAGGTGCCCTGTGGCGGCGGCGGAAGCTTTTTTTCCATTGCATTTATGGCCTTGTCGTGATATTTCTGGTATATGTCTCAATTGGTGTTTTTTGCGTGGATTTAGGTTACATCAGCACATAAGGAGAAGTCACATGGCACATGTCATCACCAAGAAATGCGTGGCCTGCGGCGCCTGCAAGGACGTCTGCCCCACCGGCGCCATCAGCGAAGGCGATCCGATTTACGTCATCGACGCCAGCGCCTGCGTCGACTGCGGCGCCTGCGTCGGGGAATGCCCGTCCGAAGCGATTAAGCCGGAGTAAAACCCCAAGCCTTCGCTTTCTCCCCTCCCCCACCGAGGGGAGAAAGTTCGTGGGCACGATTTTTTTCCCTGATAAAACATTTTGTTTTGCCCGCCAACGGCCGTACCGGATGCCTCTCTGGACGGCCGTTCCTAATTGGGAGCCGCCTTCCCATGCCCGGCCCAACCGCAAACCCCGCCCTCTCCGACCAAACCGCCCGCGACCGTATCCTGAACGAACTGGACCGGAACTTCATCGTCGAAGCCGCCGCCGGCACCGGCAAAACCACCAGCCTGGTCGGTAGATTGATTAACCTGTTTCGCGCCGGCGCCTTGTCCGGCAAGAACCGCCTCGCCGCCGTAACCTTCACCCTGAAAGCCGCCGGCGAACTCCGCACCCGCCTGCAGGAGGAACTCGACCGGCAACTGCGGCAACCCGACCTGCCGCATGACCTCCGCCGCAATTTGCAGGAAGCGGCCGAGAACCTCCCCGAATGCCACCTCGGCACCATCCACTCCTTCTGCGCCAGGCTCCTCCGCGAACGCCCGGTCGAGGCCGGCATCGGCCCGGATTTTCGCGAATGCGAGGAAGAGGACGACCGGGCGCTCCGCCGGAAAGCCTGGGACCTGTACCGCCGCGAATTAACCACCCGTCCCGAACAACGCCCCCGCTACGAGACCTTCCGCCTCTTCGGCCTCGACCTCGACACCCTCGGCGCCGGCTTCGAGAAATTCGCCGATTTCCCCGATGTCGACCACTGGCCCGGACTCGAGGCCAGCCTGGACCATATCGACCTCCCCGCCTTCATGGACGGCGTCGCCGACTACCACGCCGGGCTGGTCCGCCTGAACCAAGCCCTGGAGGAAGCCGACCTCGGCCGGGATGAACTTCTCCAAACCCTGCGCCTCCTAATGCGGCGCTTCCCCCGTTACCGGGAGCAACCGGCGGGCCTGGACGTGGCGCACAAGCTCTGCGGCCTCTTCAAGGAAAAACCCTATTTCACCAAAACGACCTGGCGGAAGTCGGTCGACCTCGACCAGGACGCCGCCTGCGAAGAACACCTCCGCTACCAGCGGTTTTTCGCCGAAACAGTGCGGCCTTTCCGAAACGCCTGCCTGGCCGCCGTCTACGCCCGGGCGCTCGAAGCTTTCCTGGAAGCGCGGGACATTTACGACCGCCTCCGCCGGGACGCGGGGGTCCTGAATTTCCAGGACCTCCTGCTGAAAACCGCCGCCCTCCTCCGTAATTATCCTGAGGTCCGCGGGGATTCTGCCAAACGTTACCACCGGCTGCTGGTCGACGAAGTGCAGGACACCGACCCGGTGCAGGCGGAAATCATGTTTCTCCTGGCGGCCGAAAACGGCCGCGAACGCGACTGGCGGCAATGCCGCCCGCGCCCCGGCGCCCTGTTCATCGTCGGCGATCCCAAACAGTCGATTTACCGCTTCCGCCGGGCCGATATCGTCGTCTACCAGGAGATGAAAAATTGCCTGGTCCGGCACGGGGGCGAGGCCCTGTCCCTCCAGGCCAACTTCCGCAGTCAGCCGGAAATCATCGACTGGATTAACCATACCTTCACCCTCGAAGAACCAGAACCCGGGGCCAAGGAAAACGCCGCCGACCCCGACCGGGACCGGACCGTCGCCGCCAGCGGCCGCTTTTCCCGGCTGGAATCGCCGTTCAGCCCCGCTTATGTCCCGTTGACCCCCGGCCGGCCGGCGGCGGCGGCGGAATGCTTCCAGGGCGTTTACCGGCTGGAATTGGCGGCTGAAGATCGCAAGGCCGGCCTGGGGAAATCCGACGCCCTGCAGGACGAGGCCAGGCGCATCGCCCGCTTTATCCAGTCCGCCCTCCGCGGCGGCTTGACCATCCCTACGAAAGAAGGTACGCGCCCGGCCGTCGCGGGGGATTTCCTAATCGTTACTCCCAAGAAAGCGGTCGGCGCCATGTACGGCGCGGCTCTGCGGCAATTGGGCGTCCCCTGCCGGGTGTCCGGCGCCAGCGCCATGGCCGCATCGCCGACCCTGGGGCTGCTCCTTTCCTACCTGAAGGCCTTGGCCAACCCTGACGACGCCGTCTTCCTCCTGGCCGTTTTGCGGGGCGGACTGTTCGGTTTTTCCGATGTGGATTTGTATGCTTGGCGCAAGGCTGGCGGAGGCTTTTCCCTGTTGGACCCAACTCCGCCGGGAAAATTTTCCCCGGGCCAATCCCTATCGGAAGCGGCGGGGAAAATCAGCCAGGCCCTGGCGGAAATGCGCCGGCACGCCCTGCTCTTTGCCGCCAACCTGCCGGCGACGGCGCTGCGGACCGTGGTGGAGGACCTGGGGCTGTGGCCGTACAGTTGCCTTGGGGACGACCCGGCGACCGAAGCGGGCGTCCTCGAAGCGGCTTTGCAGTTGTTGGAAAAGGAAGGGCTGGCGGCGCCGACTTTGGGCAAATTGACCCAGCGGTTGGAGTGGCTCCGGCGAAATCACGAAGAGGAAGTGTTGCCGGCCCGGGAACGTTTGGGGACGGCGGTCAGGGTCATGAACGTCCATAAAACCAAAGGGTTGGAAGCGCCGGTGGTTTTCCTTACTTCAACGAAGGGGCAGAGCGAACCCGGCGCGTCCTTTGCCGTGCGGCGGGACGGTAGCGCGGGCCGGGCCGGGATGGCCTTGCTGGGTGGGGCGCACGGGAATGTTCCCCTGGCGCGGGGGCGGGATTGGGAGGAGTTGGCGGCGGAAGAGGATTTGTTCCTGGCGGCGGAGAAAACCCGCCTCAACTATGTGGCGGCGACCCGGGCGGGAACGGCCTTGATTGTGAGCATGCATGCTACCAAGGGGAAGAACGATTGGAAGAGTGCGTTTCTACCGCCGGGGACGGTAATCGAGGCGGTGTTGCCGGAGCCGGTGGATGCGGAAACAGAAACCGTCTCTCCTGCCGAATTGGCGGGAGATTCCGGCGCGGGGGCGGGTTTACCGGGTATTGATTCGGAAATTTTAAACTTTGCCGCGAGCCGGCGGGAGCAGGCGCGGGAGAGCATGTTGCAGGAAAGTTACGCCCGGAAACGCGCCAAGGACGCCGCCGACTTCAGGGAGCGGAAGGGCATTCCTGAGGGTATGGCGGGCGATCCCGGCGAGACGCTGATGGATTATGGGGAGTTTTTGCACCGTTTGTTGGAAGCGGGGGGGGGGACGGACAGGGCGTTGGGGGAATTGGCGGCGGAGTTGTTTCGTGAGTACGGGTTTCCGGCTGAGCGGTTGGCGGAGGCGTTGGAATTGGTGCGGCAGGTGCGGGAGTCGGAGTTATGGCGTCGGCTTGGTCGGGCGGAGCGGGTTTTTCGCGAGGCGCCTTTCACGGTGTTTTTGGCGGGTGAGGATGGGGCGGAGGGGAGGGTTGAGCGGG
>JAVBTZ010000122.1:0-9942 GCA_031555915.1 Planctomycetota bacterium | reverse complement strand
TGTTGTTTCTGGTTTTTTTAGCCGGGTGCAGCAAGAAAAACGCGCCCTGGAAGGCAGGCGGTCAACCAAGGGAAAAAACATCGGAAGAAAAAACGTTCGCCACACATAAAATAACAATGTTAGTAGGAGAACAGCCTCACGCTGGGCGCGTTAGCGTCAGGCAAAGTTTTTTGAGAGGGGGGGCGCGGGGGGGAGAACTTTTTCTCAAAAAAGTTCTCCTCCCCGGGCGTCTTCTTCAGGCGACCGCCGCATTCCCCTTTCGCTATCGCTTTATTTGAGGAACGGCTTTGTATGGAACGTAGCCAGCCATTCGCGGACGTCGCCGTCGAAGAGCAGGGTGCCGTCTAGGACGAGAACGCGGCTGGCATTGGCCTGGACTGCGCCGAGGTCGTGCGAGCTCATCAGGATGGCGATGCCTTGTTGGGCTGAGAGTTCCGACAGTAGCGCCGACAGGCTTTCCGCCGCCTGGTAATCCAGGCCGGTGTAAGGTTCGTCCAGGAGGAGCAGCCTTGGCGATCCGGCGAGGCAGCGGGCCAGAAAGGCGCGTTGGCGTTGTCCGCCGGAGAGGTCGGAAATCCGTCGTTGGCGGAGGTCGGCGATGCCGAGGAGTTCGAGGCTGTGGAGGGCGAGGTCTTTGTCGGCGCGGGAGTAAAACCCGAAGCGGCCGGAGCGCCGGCTTCCCGACAGCGCCACTTCCCAGACGGTGGCGGGGAAGTCGTCGTCGGCGTCGTGGTTTTGCGGGAGGAAGGCGGTCGACTTGAGGCCGTAGGGTAGGTCGACGCCGCCGTTTTTGGGCCTGATAAGCCCGAGAATGCCCTTGAACAGCGTGCTTTTGCCGCTGCCGTTACGGCCGATCAGGCAAACATACTCGCCCTTGCGGATGCTGAAGGAGACCTCCCCCACCACTGCCCGATGGTTGTAGCCTAGGGACAGGTGATCGACATGCAGGACGATCCCGGGGATGAGCCTGGCGGAAGCGGCGGCGTTTGGCGGAGGCGGATTTATTTCCGTCGGGAGGTTTTGGTTGGCTGACAGGCTCATTTTTCCGCCCCGGGGTTGTTGCCTAGGCCTTTGGCGAAGGCGGCCATATTTTGCCGCATGCCGGAGAGGTAGGTGATGCCGTCGGCGCGTTGTTTGGCCGAGGGATTATGGAGGCTGTCGACGGTGAGGATGTCGGCGCCGGTTTCTTCCTGCAGGATTTTGGCGATGCGGCTGACGGCGAGCGTTTCCCGGTAAATATAGCGGATGTGCTTGTCCTTCAGCTGGCGGACCACTTCCAGGACCGACTTCAGCCCGGGTTCTGAACCTGGGGCGCAGGAGTGGTAGGGACCGATTTCGGTCAGGCCGTAACGCCGGAAGAAATAGGCGAAGGCGAACCGTTCGCCGAAGACCAATTCGCGCCGGGGCGCCGCCGCCGCGACGGCGGCGAACTCGTGGTCGAGGCGGCGGAGGTCGGCCTGATATTTTTCCGTCGCGGCTTGATATTGGCCGGCGCGATCGGGATCGACGGTCTGCAAGGCGCGGGAGATGTTTCCCGCCATGATTCCGGCGAGAACCGGGTCCAGCCAGATATGCGGGTCCATGCCGCCGTGATCGTGGCCGTCGTCGTCGCCTTCTTCCACCTCTAGCAAGTCAATGCCTTGCGAGGCGTCGACGATGCGGACGGAACTGTCTTTTGCGATGGCCTCGGCAAGGCGCGCGGCCCAGGGCTCCATCGCCGGTCCCGTGAAGACGAACAGGTCGGCGCGGGCGATGCCGGCGAGGTCGGAGGGGGTGGGCTCGTAGGAATGGCTTTCGACCCCGGGGGGCAGGAGAAGCACGACCCGGACGGCGTCGCCGCCGATTTGCCGGGTGAAGTCGTATTGCGGAAAAAGGCTGGCGACGACAACGATTTTTCCGTCGGCGTCGCGGGCGGCCAGGGGGGGGGTCAGGGTGAAAAGAAGAACGGCCAGAATCGGCAGGATTCGGCCGTGGACGGATGCTCGTGGCATTGTATCTCCAGTCTGCGGACGGTGGCGAAGCGAGTTTTTTGTAACCGTTCACGACTTCGTTTTCAGTACGCCAACCAAGGCGTTCCCTTTAGGGAAACGCCGCACGCTTGTCATTCCGAACGGCAGTGAGGAATCCAGAAGTCGCAGTGGCTGAGTATATACCGTCCCCATTTGGCAGGGTTGGGCCAGCCCCAACGCGCCGAATGCAAAGCGTTTTCGTTCAGCGACTGCTATCTCTGGATTCCTCACTACCGTTCGGAATGACAAGCATACCGTTTTCCCTCGAAAGGTGGATTTTTGCCATCGTACTGAAATTGTGCCGTAAACGGTTACATTTTTTTACTTTCGCCCCGGCGACCCCTCGTCTTCATTATGTAGCTTGCGGGAGCGTCAGTCAATAGGAGTGGGCGGCGGGGGCAGGGAAACAAAATCCAGTCTAACCCACTTTGCGCCGTCGAAAACGCGAAGTCCGTCCCTTTCCACCAATGCGCCGTAACGCCGCCGGTCGAACCAGCCGTCGGGATAATTTTCCCCGCCGAAGCCGCTCACCGCCACCCGGCGGAAGGGTAATCCCGCCGCCACCGGGCCGCCGCCGGAACTTTTTCCCCGCCAAGTCAAGGCCAGCAGCCCCGCGTCCAACCGTCCGTCGGCCCGATCCAGCCATTTCGGCAATTCCGCCCAGCCGCCGTCCCGGGCCAGCGCCGCCGACACCGCCCCGGCCCGCACCGAAAGCCATACCACCCTGCCCTGGCCGTCGCGGCCGTAGGCATAATGGACGCCTTCGGCCTGCGGCACCGTCAGCCAACCCGCCACTTCGCCCGGGCGGGTTCGGTCGCCAGGCAGCGTCAGGGCCGACGCCAAAGGATAATGATAAGCCAAATCCGCCGCCAGCGCCTTGCCCGCGGCCGGTTCATCCGCTTCGGGATTTTCTTTGCCGTCTTCGGCAAGGTAATGTTTCCGTTCCGGCAAATGGGCGTCGGCCAAGGCCACCAGCCCCACTTTTCCCGAGCGGCGGAGATGATGCAGCCAGGTCGCCTCGCCAATCCCCCCGCGCCGCAGTTCCCCCAAAACGGCGATGGAACCGTCCGGCGCCTCCGCCACCAGGGTTCCCATTCCGCCGCCGGGGAGAAGGGTCAGCCGTCCCGTCGCCGGCGGCGGCGCGGCCCGGGTCATTTCCACCCCTATTGCCGCCAGGCCGAACGCCACGCCGCCCAGCGCCGCCAGGGCCCAGCGGCCGCGTTTCTCGCGGGGGATCATCCCGCGGATTAGAAACAGAAACACGAAAAGGTAAAATACCGCCACCCACCCCGCTCCCGGCGGATGTACGGGGAACGACGAATACGGCAGCCGGTCCGACCACAAGGCCAGTTCCTCCAGTCCCCGGCAGGGGGCGGTCAGGAGCCAGCCGAGTCCCGGCAACCAGCCGAGCCAGGGCAAAAGCAGCCCGCCCGCCAAAACCGCCGCCATCGCCGGTATCACCACCATGTTGATAGGCAGCCCCATCGGATTCACCTGGTTGAAGACGACGGCGATAATGGGAAACAGCCCCAGCCAGGTCGCCACGTTCAGGCGGGCCAGGGAGTCAATTTCACCGAACGCTTTCCGCAGCCACCAGGGTCGCCGATTCCGCAGGCGGCCGGGGAATTCGCTCGGGTCTTCACGGCTCACGCCGGCGGAACCGTCCCGCGTGGGGTGCATGGCGGCGAAGATGAAGACGACCGCGGTGAAAGAGAGTTGAAAACTGACGTCCAGGGGCGCTTGCGGATTTACCCCGACGCAGAGAAACGCCGCCGCCCCCAGTGAATTCAGCATGTCGGATTTTCTGCCGCAGGCGATTCCGCCGAGATGGATGACCGCCATCAGGGTGGCGCGGGTGGCGGCGACCTGCATGCCGGTCAGGGCCAGGTAAAACAGCGCCAACACCAGGCAACATAGGGCACGGAGCCTGAGGGACCAGCCGAGCCACCCCGCCAGCCAGGCCAGGAGGCCGATGACCAGTCCCACATGCAGGCCGGAAATGGCCAGCACGTGGCCGATGCCGACCCGGCGGAAAGCGCTCTGGAGTTCGCGGTCCATGTCCTTCCGGTAGCCGTAGAGCATGGCGGCAAGAAGGGGGGCGGCAGTGCCGCCGTGGGCCAGGGTGCCTTGAATGGCTCGTGAACGCACGGCGTCCGTCAGCCGGAGAAACCGGGTGGCGAGGGACAGACCGGGGGCGGGTTCGACTTGGTAGTCGGAGTCCGGGACCGCGTCCGGGCCGGCGGTTTTTTTTCCCGCCTTGGCGGGGGAACGTGGCTTGACCAGGGTGAGGGAGGCGACGAGGCCGTCCCGCTCTAGGAGGGCCTGGTAATCGAAGGCGCCGGGATGGGCGAGGACGAAGGGGGAATCTTTGCGAACCCGTCCGTGGATGTGGTCGCCGCGTTTAATGGGTGGTCCTTCGGGTCCGAAAAGTCTGACCTTGACGGTTGGCTGAAGCGGTTTGCCGTCCGCTTCCAGGACTTCGGCGGCGCAGTCCCAACGGCCGGTTTGTCCGGCGTGGATGCGGGAGGGGGCCAGGGCGGCGAGTCGGGCTTCGAACCAGGTTTTTTCCGGCAGTTTTTGGGCGGCCAGATTTTTCCGCCATTGTATTTGCCGGTGGCAGCCGAAGAGAAAGGCGGCGAGGCTGAGGATGATGATGCAACGGTTTATGCCGCGTTTGGCGATGAAGCCGGGATATGGTTGGATGTACGGGCGGTAGGGGAGGGGAATGGCGTCGGCGGGGGAGAGGTCGTTTAATCTTGGCGTAAGCATGAACCATAGGGCGGCGACGGACAAAAGGACCCAGGCGTAAAACAAGTGACGTTCTATTTGGGGCTGAATGCGGGCGGCGACGACTCCGGCCATGAGGGCGAGGGCGAGGCAGAGCATGGGTCGTCGGGCGAGCATGGTTGGGGTCGTTTCAGTTCGGTGGCGGCCAATTATTTTTCAGGAAAAGGTGGCGAACTGCTATTTTCTTTTGTCGCGTGTGAACGGTGTTATAACCCATAATTGGAAGTAGTGCTCCCTGCAGGGGCAAGCAAGTGCGTTTCGCGGTACCCGAACGGAAGCTCCCGGTTGCACGGGGCCCGTAGGGTTTTCTGGCAGGGCGTGTGGGTGCGGTTTAACCTGGTCGGGGAGGAAGGAGGGTGGTTAGTCCGGACTCTAGACACGCCCGGGGATATAATGACCCGATATCCCCACCATTTTACCCTACGGACCTCGAGAAGGGCTCGCCGGAGCTTCCGTTCCTCTTTTAAGGAGAAGAGCGGGGATGTGATTTGCAAGACAATCATCCCCTTAGCCGCGCCGCCCATACTCCTCCTCCAGCTCCGCCTGCTCCCGCTCGATCTTCGTCAATTCGGCCTGGAACCCCCGCATTTTGTTTCCGTCCCGCGACACCGCCGGATCCGCGAAAGCCGCGTGAATCTCCGCCATCCGCTCCTCGTTCTGAATGATTCGCGCCTCGATTTTGCCGGTGCGCCAACCCGCATAAGTTCCACCGGCAGCGTCGGCGTTCGACTTGCCGCCGTTACGGATCTGGACCGGCTTCGCCTTGCCCCGCTCCCGCTCCGCCGCCTTGACGGCTTCCCGCTCCCGCAGCCATTCGTCCCGCGCCGCTTCGGCTTCGGCAAAACCGCCGCGGGTTATCCGCCATTCCCCCTCCTCCAGCCACAACACCCGATCCGCAACCTCGTCGAGGAAATAACGGTCGTGACTCACGGTCAGGACCGTGCCGGGATACGCCGACAAAGCCAAGGTCACCGCTTCCGCGCTCTGAATGTCCAGGTGATTGGTCGGTTCGTCGAGGAGGAGCACGTTATGCCCCTCCAGAAGCAAGCGGGTAAGCATGAGGCGTTTTTTTTCGCCCCCTGACAAGACCCGCACCGGCTTGAAGGCGTCGTCGCCGGAGAACAGCATCGCGCCCAGCTTGTCGCGGCGATCCTGATCGTCGGCGCCAAGGTTCGCGTCCTGGAGATATTGCAGGGGGGTCCGGTTCTCGTCGGGGAAAACTTCGTGCTGGCCGAGGATCCCCGTTTCCGCCGTCGGTCCCCAGCGGAATTTGCCGGCCAGGGGCGGCATAACGCCAAGGAGAGTGCGAAACAAACTGGTTTTGCCGGCACCGTTCGGACCGACCACGCCCAGGATTTCCCCCGGGACCAATTCCAGGTTCAACCCCGCGAACAATTGCCGCCCGGGAAAACCGACCGTCAGGTGGTCGGCTTCCAACACGAAGTCGCCCAGGCGCCGGTTCACCTTCAGGTCCAAAGCCGCCAGCCGCGACTGCTGCCGCGGCTCGTCCACCAATTCGACCCTGGCCAGACGTTTCATCCGCGACTGCGCCTGGCGGGAGCGGGTTCCGGCCCGCCAGCGGTTGATGAACGTTTCCTCCCGCCGCATGAATTCGCGCTGCTCCATGAACTGCTTCCACTGGAGGGCGCGCCGTTCCTCGCGGAGCCGCCGCGACTGGCTGTAATTCCCGGGATAACGCAGGAGGGTCCCGTCCTCCAGTTCCCAGGTCTCCCGCGTCACTTGATCCAGAAAGCGCCGGTCATGCGACACCACCACCGCCGCCGCGCCGCTGGAACGGAGAAAACGTTCCAGAAAGGCGATGCCGGACAAATCCAGATGGTTGGTCGGTTCGTCCAGGAGCCACAAATCGGGTTCGCGGAGGAGTATCCGCGCCAAAGCCACCCGGCAGCGTTCGCCGCCGGACAGGGTCGCCATGGGCTGGTCGAATTGATCCAGTTCCAGGCCCAAACCGGCCAGGAGCGATTCGGCCCGGCGGGTCGCGCCTTCGCCGCCGCCGGCATCGCGCCGGGTTTCCAGGTCGGCCAGGCGCTTAAGGGCCGCCTTGAGATCCCCGTCGGCAAGATGGGACACTTCGCCTCGGAGGGCGTCAATCGCCGCGTCCAGTTCGGCCCAGGACCGCACCGCCTCCGCCATGACGCTGCGGGGGGTCGAGCCGTCCGGAAAAACCGGCGACTGTTCCAGCCGGGCGATTTGCAAACCGCGCCGGCGGGAGAGGGTTCCGTCGGCTTCCTCTGTTCCCTCCAGCGTCTTAAAGAGGGTGGTTTTGCCGCAGCCGTTGGGGCCGATTAGCCCGATGCGGCCGCCGGCGGGGATGATGAAGGACACGTCGTGAAAACAGACGTGCCCGCCGAAACACTTGCCAAGACCGTCGGCGGCAAGCAGGGTCATGGCCGGCCGCCTTTCCGGGGTTTCCCGCCGGAAGGTCTGCCGCCGGAGGGTCTACTGCCGGAAGGCTTCCCGCCGAACGGCTTACTGCCGAAAGGCTTGTTCCCGGCGGGACCACGCGAGGAATTTCCCCGCTCGAACGGCTTACGGTCGGACGGCTTCCCCGCGAACGGCTTACTGCCAAACGGCTTGTCCCCGGCAGGTCCACGAGAGGAATTTCGCCGCTCGAACGGTTTAGCGTCGGACGGTTTCCCCGCAAACGGCTTACTGCCAAACGGCTTGTCCCCGGCAGGTCCACGGGAAGAATTTCGCCGCTCGAACGGCTTGCCGTCAGACGGCTTCCCCGCAAACGGCTTACTGCCGAACGGCTTGTCCCCGGCAGGTCCACGCGAGGAATTACGCCGCTCGAACGGCTTGCCGTCGGACGGTTTCCCCGCAAACGGCTTACTGCCGAACGGCTTGTCCCCGGCAGGTCCACGGGAAGAATTTCGCCGCTCGAACGGCTTGCCGTCGGACGGCTTCCCCGCAAACGGCTTACTGCCAAACGGCTTGTTATCGGCGGGACCACGGGAGGAATTTCGCCGCTCGAACGGCTTGCCGTCGGACGGTTTCCCCGCAAACGGTTTGCTCCGGCGGAAATCATTTCCCGAATCCTGGCGGAATGGTGGTCGGGAATTAGGTCCCCGGTTGGCCTCGCCGCCGGACTCGGCGTCATTCCGAAATTCCCGACGCGGTCCCGGGCGTTTCCCCGCGAACGCTCCCTTCGACCGGTCGTTTCGGGAATCGCCCCGGAAATCCCGGCCGGGCGCGTCCCGGGAATCCCGGCGGAAATCCCGGCGGGGCGCCCCCCCGCCGAAATCGCGTTTCACCGGAGCCGGTTTCTCCTCCGGCGCGATAATGTAATGCTGACGCAGACGCTCGGCGTCGGTCCTGGCCACGTAAATAGTCCGGCCGTCCGGGTCCTTCTTGGCGTAGAACATCGCGGTCGCCAAGGTGCCGGGAGTGGGAATAAAGCACTGCACCTGCTGCGGCCGCCAGCCGCGCCGTTTCAGCCAAGCCGCCAGTTCCTCCATCTCGGCGTCGCTGCAACCGGGGAAGCCGCTCAGGAGATAAGGGATGACGAACTGCTCCTTCCCCGCTTCCTGGGAGAGCTTGTCGAATTTCCGCAGGAACGTTTCCCAGAGCCGCAAGGGAGGTTTACGCATGAGGCGGAGGACTTTCTCGGAAATGTGTTCCGGCGCAATCTTCAGTTGGCCGCCGGTGAATTCGCCCACCAGCGCCTGCAGGTATTCCTCCGATTCGAGGGCCAAATCATGCCGCACCCCGCTGGCGACCCGCACATGTTCCACGCCGGGCACAGCCGCCGCCTTCCGCAGTAGCGCCCCCGCCGCCTCCTGCGGCGCCTGGAAAAACCGGCAGCGTTTCGGAAACAGGCAACTCGGGCGTTGGCATTTCTCCCGCTCTCCCGTGCACTCGGCCCGCCACATGTTGGCGGTCGGCCCGCCGATGTCCGAGACCGTTCCCTTCCACTCCGGATCGCCCGCCAAACGCGCCACTTCGTCGAGGATCGATTTTTCGCTCCGCGACTGAATCGTCCGCCCCTGGTGCAAGGCCAGGGAACAGAATGCGCAGCCGCCGGCGCAGCCCCGGTGCGAAGTCACGCTCGCCGCAATCATCGCCACCGCCGGTATCGGGAGGCTGTACGACGGATGCGCCCGCCGGGTGAAGGGGAGACCGTAAAGCTGGTCCATCTCCCCGGTCGTAAGCGGCGGGGGCGGCGGTTCGAACAGCACCGCCC
This sequence comes from Planctomycetota bacterium, assembly GCA_031555915.1. GTDB lineage: Bacteria > Planctomycetota > SZUA-567 > SZUA-567 > SZUA-567 > JAJBSZ01. The sequence continues at coordinate 942 of JAVBTZ010000122.1, read as the reverse complement.
TGCCGCCGGAACGCTGCACCAAACAGGGCCCGCCCTGCAGCATTTGCCGTTCAAAAGCCAGGGTGGTTTTGATCAGGAATTCGGCATCCGCCAGAATCGCCTCGTGGGAGGGAAGCTCCTCGGCGCCGGACGGCACCGACTCCGGGTGCGTCGCGTAAGCGAGCCCCGGCAAACGCGCGGCGACAATGGCCTCGGACGGCTTCTGCCGGGGCGACAGTTCGGCCAGAAGATTCGCCAGGGCTAAAATCGGCTTCTCCGCCATGCCGTAAATAATGGCGTCGGCCTTGCTGTCGAGGACTAGAGAACGCCGCAGGGCGTCGGACCAGAAGTCGTAATGGGTGGCGCGGCGTAACGACGCCTCGATTCCCCCCGCCACCACCGGCAGACCGGGGAAAGCGGCCCGCACCAGCCCGGTATAGACGCTGACCGCGCGGTTGGGACGGAGCCCCGTGGTCCCGCCGGGGGAGTAGGCGTCCTCGCCCCGTTTTTTCCGGAAGGCGGTGTAGTGGGCGACCAGGGAGTCGAGGGCGCCGGCGGTCACGCCCGCGAACAGGCGGGGGCGGCCGAGGCGGGCGATGTCGTCGGGGTTGTCCCAGCGGGGTTGGGCGATTATGCCGGTGCGGAAGCCGTGCGCCACCAGCCAGCGGCCGAGTAAACTGGCGCCGAAGGAGTGGTGGTCGACGTAGGCGTCGCCGGAAATGAGGAGAACGTCGAGTTCGTCCCACCCCAGGGCGTTCATGGCTTCGCGGGTGGTGGGGAGATAATCGGGTTGAGTTAGGTTGGGGATAGGCACGATTAATGTACCAGGGTATTGACTGAAGTTTTCCAAAGTGGCGATTAAACCGCCAATCGCCACTTTGGAAAAATCATTTTTGCCTGAATTTCAAGGGTTTTAATTTTGCAAAATCGCCATTCGGCGGTTTGGATGGTGATTTTGCAAAA
>JAVBTZ010000061.1:0-10699 GCA_031555915.1 Planctomycetota bacterium | reverse complement strand
AAAATGCTCTTTTGCCCGGATACTTCGTCAGGGCTTCGCTCTCGCGTTTTGTAACACAAACCACCACCGCGTGTTACAAAACGCTGCCACTACGCCCTTCCTCGTCTGCGGGCAAAATAGCTATTTTTAGAGGTGCCCTTTATTCGATACTCACCCTGCCTCCCGAATCCAGCACGGTATCGAAGGAGACGTTAACCTCCGACCCCTCCAGGGGCAGTTTGGCGGCCAGCACCAGGTGGAGGTTGAGGCCGGCCGAGTCGCGATTCGTTACCTTGATGCTTACGTCCCGCAGTCGGGGTTCGTATTTTTCCACCACTTTTTCCAGCATGGCTTCCAGCCGGGACATGGCCTCGACGTCCCCCAGGCCGAAAAGGGAGAAGAAGTCGGGTATGCCGTAATCCTGGGCGATGAGCACGCTGCCTCTTTGGGTGTTGAGAAGGAGGGAGAGGTGGCGTTGAACCGATTCCAGAATCAGGCGGGATTCGGGCTGGTCGGAGGTTTTTTTCTCTTCGCTCCGGCGAATGCGTTCGAGGAGACGCTCGCGCATGGCCGTTCCCCTTCGCTTGAACTGCAACTTCGGTTCACTATGCGTAACCACAACCGTAACCGCGATTCACCACAGAGGCACAGAGGACACAGAGAACCGTAAACTATAAAAATTGTAACCGTTCACGCATTCGATTTCAGCACGATAATGTAAACCCCACATGCAAAAGAAAGACGTAACGCTTGTCATTCCGAACGGTAGTGAGGAATCCAGCGGAAGCAGACCGCTGTGTAAAACGCTCTACATTCGGCTCGTATCTGGTAGCGCAGGCGCAACCAAATGGGGACAGTTCCTACTCAGCCACTCTCGCCCCTGGATTCCTCACTGCCGTTCGGAATGACAAGCGTTACGTTATCACCAATGAATAAATGTTGCTGTTAGCGTATTGAAATTGCAGACGTGAAGCGTCGTCCCAAGCAGTCGCGGTTGTGGCAGCGGTTCTCTGTGTCCTCTGTGGTGAATCGCAGTTGCAGTTGTGGTTCGGCCCGTTACTTTACTTTTTCCAGTCGTCGGTGAACTCGATGTTGCCGTCGGTATAGGTCCAGGTGATTTTGGAATAGGTGAAGGAGACCGATTCCATGTCCTGGTAGGGCTTGTTTTCGGGGAGGAAGGTGATGGGGGTGAATTCCCGCATGCTGACGATGATGGCCTCTTCCAGCTTGATTTTGAAATAATTCTCTTCGGTCCCGTCCGCCTTGATGCGGAAGAAGAGAAGTTCCACCTCGCACTGTTCGCCGTTGCAGCAGCACTGGAACAGTTTGGGGGAGGCTTGGTCCTTATGCTTGACGATGGTCATGGGATGGTGGATACGCTGGCCGGTCGGAAGGCCGGTGTGGGTATCCTTGGGGATTTCGACATTGTGGTCAATTTCGTAAACCAGGACCTTGTCCTTCTTGTCGCCGCCCTGGGGGCAATCACCCTTGATTTCGCCTTGCGATTTGCCGGTAACTTTCATGTAGGAAGTAAGAGCCATAAGTCACCATCCTTTCAAAATAACCGCCGGGGAGCTGAACGCCAGGCTCCGCGGCAAAGCGGAGCTGTTAGCCAGGTTCACCTTCGCATGGCGGTGACGTCCCTCATTTTTTGTCGAGCTTGCCCACGAGCGACAGTACGAACGAAGCGCCCATGTATTTGAAGTGCGGCCGCGCCTTCAGGGACACCGCATACCAGCCCGGGTCGCCGGGCACATCGTTCACTTCGATGGAAACCATCCGCAGGGGCCGCTTCGAGCGAACGCTCGGGGCGGGGTTGTCCATTTCCGTGACGTATTGGCTGGCCCATTTGTTGAGTTCGGCCTCGAGGTCGCCCCGTTCCTTCCAGGTGCCGATGTTTTCGCGTTGAATGACCTTGATGTAATGCGCGAAACGGTTCATGATCATCATGTAGGGAAGCTGGGTGGAGAGTTTGTAGTTCATTTCCGCTTCCTTGCCTTCGGGGGAATTGCCGAAGAATTTCGGCGCCTGGCAGGAGTTGGCGGAGAAGAAGGCGGCGTTGTCGGAGCCTTTCCTCATCGTCAGGGCGATGAAGCCCTGTTCGGCGAGTTCGAACTCGCGCCGTTCGGAAATCAGCACCTGGGTGGGGATTTTCGACTGAATCGCCCCCATCGCCTCGAACTGGTAGACGGGGAGGTCCTCCACGGCGCCGCCGCCTTGGGGGCCGATGATGTTGGCGCACCAGCGGTATTTGGCGAAGGAGTCGGTGAATTTCGAGGCCAGGGCGAAGGCGGTGGAGCCCCAGCAGAAATCGGCGTCGCCGTCGCCGACTCTTTCCTGATAGTTGAAAAGCTTGGTGGGAACGGTGTCGGAACCGTAGGGGAGGCGCAGGAGGAACTTCGGCACCGTGAGCCCGACCGAGCGGGAGTCCTGCGAATCGCGGAAGGATTTCCACTTCACGTATTGGGGCTGCTCGAAAATCGACGCCAGGTCCTTGAGGTTGGGAAGGTCGGCCCACTTTTTAATGCCGAAGAAGGACGGGGCGGCGGCGGCGATGAAGGGGGCGTGGGACATGGTCGCGACCGAGGCGACGTATTGCAGCAGTTTGATGTCCTGGGGGCCGGGGCCGAAGTCGTAGTTGGCGACGATGGCGCCGAAGGGTTGGCCGCCGAACTGGCCGAATTCGGCCGTATACGCCTGCTTGTACAAGCCGGACTTGACGACTTCGGGGGTGTCTTCGAAGTCGTCGAGGAGGTCCTGCTTCGAGATGTTCATGATTTGGATGCGGTTGTTTTCGCGGAAGTCGGTGCGGTCGACCAGAAATTTGAGGGAGCGCCAGGTCGATTCCAGCTTCTGGAAATCGGGGTGGTGGACGATGGCGTCCATTTGCAGGGAGAGTTTGCCGTCGATTTGGGCGATGAGTTCGTCGACCAGGTCCCCTGATATTTTGACCCCCGGCCGGCCGGCCATGAGGTCCTTGAGAAAGGCTTCGAGGCCGGTTTTCGCCACGGCGTAGTTGTCGTCGGCGGGTTTAAGGGAGGTCTCGGCGACAATCGCGTCCAGGAGGGACATTTCCTGCTTTTCGCCGGCGTCTGGAACAGGTGCGGTGTTTTTTTCTTCGGCTGACATTTTTCTCTCCCTTATTCCGCCGGTTTGTCGTCAGTGAGGCCTAGTTCGGCCATGAGTTTGGCCCGGGCTTCCGGGTCGTCCACCAGACCCTGGATTTTTTTGCGGAAGGCGGGGATGTTGGCGATGGGGCTTTTCACCGCTTTGAGGGATTCGCGGAGTTCGAGGAGCTTTTTCAGTTCCGGCACCTTTTGCGCGATGGCGTCGGGGGAGAAATCGTTCATGGACTTGAAGTCGAGGCTTACCGCCATTTGCGCGTCAGCTTCGCCGGAAAGTTTGTCGGCGACGGAAAGATCGATCTTGACGTTCTGCGCCTTGAGGACGTCGTTGAAATTATCCTTGTCGACGCTGATCGGGTCCCGGTCCTCTACCGCCCGGCCGTCCGGGGCCATGGTGAAATCGCCCAGCACCAGGAGCTTGAAGGGAAGTTCCGTTTCTTCCTTGGCGTCTCCGGTGGCCGGCTTGTAGACGATATTGACGCGTTCCTTGGGAGCCACAGACCCTTCTTGCGCCATTCCTATTCCTCCTCGTGGGTTGGAACCTCGCGCGCTTGCCGCGCTGCTATATTATATCTGAAGTTTTACCTTTTGGCGATTAAACCGTAACCGCCAAAAGGGAAAAAAAGCGTTTTTACCTGTGCCTCAAGGTTTTTTTTGTTATAAAATCGCATTCGGCAGTTAGGAGAATTATTTGGCAAAACGCAAGTTAATGCCTCAAGCTGTGCATTTCAATGAATGAAAACGCAACTATTGCGAACAATGGGTAAAATATCCATCTTTACGGAGCTTTTTCCAACCGATCCCCTGGGGGAAGCGTTTTTCCCCCTTCCTCCCCGCCTGACGCATCCAACGGGTAAACCGCCTGGATTTCCTCCCTTAACATCTTTCCGGCCCGGTTTTTCCATACTCCCGCCTGTTGCATGACATCGTGGAAAGTTTGGCGAATTTCCGCAATTCCGCTGCCGGAAAGCAGCGCCAGACCGGCCGGGATAAGGACCGCCGCCAGCCAGATTAGGAGGTAAAGCTTGAAAAGATCCCGATATTGCTTCATGTTTAATTCCTGCCTTGCCTGCCTTTCCGTCCACGTTCAGGTGTCGACAAAAGGATCGTAAGTTTAACGAAAGCATCCCCCCAATTCCAGAAAATTTATCAACTTGGCACCTCTAAAAATGCTCCATGAATTGGCTTGCCAAAGCCATATAATCACAGCCCGGGGAAGACCCTGCCGTAATGCGACAATTCCACCCCGCGTAACGCCTCCCGCACCGCCGGCGAAACCAGCGCCGCCAATTCGCGCCCGCGGCTCTCACCCAGCCAGCTCGCCCCCATTGCCGTTTCCGCCTTGCCCTCAGCCGCCCTTTTCCCCCCGGCCGCAGCGCCCTTTTCACTCTCGCCCGGGTGGGTCATCACCTCCGTTATCCCTTCCGGCAACTTACCAGCCAAACGCAACCAAACCGCTTCCGTCATTCCCCCGATGTGGCACTGGCCCAACAAACGATCCGCCGTGCGCAGGGTCGTGCCGCCGCCCCCCCCCAAAGAGAAACCGATCCGCAACAGCCCCGCCAGCGCCGTCGGCATTAGTCCCGGCCAGCCCAGGTTGCGAAGCGTCCACACCACCGGTTCACGGAAAATCCTGGCCGCCTTCACCCCGTATTCGTTCGCCAGCCGGCAGGCCAGTAAATACAACGGACCTTGCCAGGCGTGGTGTTTTTCAAAATCGATGTGGGTGGGGCGAATCCCGGCCTGGAGGGTTTTCTCGAACTGCCGGCGGTATTCCCTTTCGGCCGCGTCGAGAAAGCGCTTACTCAAACGCCGCAAACGGAAACGGCGGAGATTGCCGTCGTCACCCAAGAGGGACGGGATTTCGTCTCCAGGCGAAAGCGCCCGCCCCCGCACCAGGTTCAAATGCAATCCCACTCCGAGACCGGGATGCTCGCGGGCCAGCCCCACCGCTTCTTCGAAAGCCGGCGCGTTCGCCAGCAGGGTGGCGGAGGTGAGAATGCCCTCCCGATGCGCCCGGACAATGCCGGCGTTGACGGCCGGGCTGAAGCCGAAATCGTCGGCGTTCACGATGAGGGTGCGGCGCTTTTCCATGCTTTTGGGCGGTGAATTGGTTTCGCTCATGCTTTCACTTCTTTATTTCAATGTAGGAAATGGCGGCGAAGGGAACCAGCATGTTGTTGCCGTAGATATCCGCCAACATCAGGAAATCCGCGCCGACTTCGGTGATGGTGCCGGCGGCGTTGACCAGTTTGCCGCCGGAAGAGGCGGGGAAAAAAACGGAAACGACTTTTTTGCTGGCGGCTATTTGTTCGAGACGGTCGCGCATGGTTGTCCTTTCCAGGGATGGTTTTTTTGTGGTGAATCACGGTTGCGGTTCTCACGGCATGTACTTTCCCACCACCGTCACCGCGTTGATGCCGAGCATGCCGAAAGCGTTGTTCAGAATGGTCCGAATCGGCCGCGCCGCCTTGACGGCGGTATTCACCACCAAATTCGGCAACGCGCAGGACGGGTCGAGTTCGGTGATGTTAATCGCCGGATGCACCAGGCCGTCCTCGAACGAGGGGAGGTTGCCGGCCAGTTCCAGCGCTCCCGCCGCCCCCATGGCGTGGCCGTAATAGCCTTTCGAAGCGTTCACGTAGGCCTGGCAGTCGGCGCCGAAAACGGCGCGGATGGCTTCGATTTCCTTGGGGTCGCCTTCGGGGGTCGAGGTGGCGTGGGCGGAGATGAGGTCGATGTCTTTGGCTTCAAGCCCGCTCCGCCGCAATGCCAGGCGCATGGCTTCGGCCTGCCGTTCGGGGTTGGGGAGGACAAAGTCGGTGGCGTCGGTGTTGACCGCCCAGCCGAGAAGTTCCGCCAAAATTTTGGCCCCGCGTTTCTTGGCGTCCTCCAGCCGTTCCAACGCGTACAGGCAGCCGCCTTCGGCGATGACGATGCCGTGGCGGGTTTGGTCGAAGGGTCGGCTGGCCCGGGCCGGATTGTCCCCCATTGGCGCCAGGGCGTTCTGGGCCAGGAAGCTGGCGAAAATGCCAAAGGTGTGAATCGACTCCGACACCCCGCCGGCAAGCGCCAGGTCGACTTCCCCCAAAATAAGCTGCTGCGCCGCGAAGATGAGCCCGTAATTCCCCGCCGCGCAAGCCGCCCCGACGCAGCAATGCGGGCCCGTTATCCCCGCGTTCAGGCACAGTTCCCCGGCCGGATTGTTGGCGATGGACCTGGGGTTGTGGTGATGCGACCAATACTTCACGTCGTAACCGTATTCCTTGATGTTGGCGACTTCGTTTTCCGTCTCGACGTTGCCGTGTTCGGTCGTGCCGACGAAGACCCCGACCCGCGAGCGATCGCATTGGTCAAGCTTAATCCCCGCGTCGGCCAGCGCTTCCTGGCCGCAGTAAATGGAAATTTGCCCGGCCCGGGTGCCGCGGCGGGCGTCTTTGCGGGATTGGTGTTTGTTGATGGGGAAGTCGCAGATGCCGGCCGGCCATTCCTGCATGTAGCGCGGAGTCATGCTGGTGACGCCGCCAAGGCCGGCGAGGAGATTTTGCCGGAGGGTGGGGAGGTCGTTCCCAATCGGGGAGGTGAGGCCGAGGCCGGTAAGGACGATGCGTGGGGGCATGGGAGTTGGTTCCTTTGGGTAAAACCGGGAGAAGGTTGGCCGGTCAAAATAATTCGGAGTGACTGGTGAGTCGGAACAGGATAAGTTCACCAGGCGGTTTGGCATAAACGAGAACCAGGTCCGGGCTGATATGGCAGTCCCGGGCTTTAAGTCTTTTCCATTTTCCAGAAAGCGGATGGTCGTGCATGGGCTCAGGAAGCGGTAGGTCATTTTCAAGCAATGCCAGCGCCTGGTCCAATTTTTCCCGCTTATCCCTTCCCGAACGCCGCAATTTGTCCAAATCGCGTTCGAACGATTTGGTGATCGTGGTTTTTCTCATTCGTCATTCCACATATTCCAAATATCCCCTCTGGTAACGGTTTTTCTTTTTTCGGCAAAACCGTCCTCAAGGTCTTTCTCCAATTGCGCATTGGGAGTATGCGACAACTGGTTGTCTTCCAGCGCCTGATCGATAAGTATACGCATGCCGTCGCTGTTGGACAGGCCGCGCTTCTTGAAAAACTTGGTCACCTCGTCCTTGGTTTTGGCGTCCAGGCTGAATTTAAGAATTGCCTGCTTGGATTTGTCCGCCTTCTTTGCCGCACGCGGTTTCTTCGTTGTCGTCGTCATGACGCGCCTCCACAAGTTATTATTCTAATCCGCCGCCGCCACCACCTCCGGCCGCTTAATCCGCGACCAACTGTGAAACGACTCCAACGCCGCCTCCACCCGGGTCAAATACCCCGCGTCCGCCCCGTGTCCGTCAAACTGCAAACACAAATACGGCTTCCCCACCCGGTTCATGATTTCCTTGAAGTAAGTCATCACATAACTGTCGGGGCCGCACATGAAGTTGGTGAAATAAACCCCGAACAACCGGGGGTGCCTGGCCACGTATTCCGCCGCCGCCAAAATCTTCTGTCCGTAATGCCAATACATGTTGGAAAATTCCGGCAATACCGAAGCCAAATCATACGGCAACATGTCCAAATAAAACACCGGATAGCCCAACGCCGACATCTTGCGGGGCAAGTCCAGGGTCAATCCGGCGTCAACCGTGTTGTACGGCCGGCCAATGCACACCAACCCCAAACCCTCGCTCTTTTCCAGCCAGTCCAGCGCCTCCTGACCGGCCGCCCGCGACTTCGCCAAAAACGCCGCCTGCGCCTCCCGCCCCGCCCTTAGGGCCGTAAGCGCCTCCGCCGGCGTCACCCCCAACGGCTGCAACCCCGCCGCCAAACTCGCGGCAATCTCCTCGTCGGGGCGGTTCAGGAGGATCACCGGATCGAGAATCCTGTCCCGGTTCGCCAAGCCGGCCGCCGCCTTCAGGACTCCCGGGTGGGCCTGGACGTAACAACAGAAATGCGCGTCCGTGAACCCCTCCGGTACCGGCTCCCGCATCATGTACGGCACCAGCAGCCAATCCGCCTTGTCGCCCGACAGCATCTCCTGGGCGTGCCCGTGGCTCGCCACCACCGGCGCGCAATACTCGGCCGAAGTTATCGCCGTGCCGTCGTGCATGGTTTTTTCGCCGGTGCGCGGGGACAAGACCGGCTGATAGCCCAAGGTCTCGATGAAGCGTTTCCAAAACGGATAATACCCGTAAGTCCCCAGGGACTGCAACAAGCCAATCCGCCCCTTGGACTCCTCCGCCATCACCTTCTGCCCGTCCAGGGACAACCAGGCGTTGTGCCGTTTCCGCCACCATTCGAAGGTCGGGTTTTCCTTCACTTTCACTTTTTTGTCGCCGTAGTCGCGGCCGCACTTCAGGCCCCAGGCCAAAGTCCCGCCGTCGGCGCGAATCAGCGACAGGTTGCACTTGTTGTGGCAGAGTTCGCAGGTTTCGTAATCGACCTTCACCACGGTGTCGGCGAAGCCGAGCCCCTTGAACGTTTCGGATTTTTTCGCTTCGGGGATTCTTTCGTCGACCAGAAGGCACATCCCCAAGGCGCCGGTCAAATGGCAATAGGGGCTGACCTTGATTTCCTTCGCCAGTTCGACTTCGAACGCCGCCACGAGCGCCCGGTTACGGGCGGTGGCGCCCTGGAAATAGACGTGGTCGCCGATGTAAAGGCCGCCGACGACCTTGTTGAGATAATTGTCCCGCACCGAATGGAGAACAGCGGCGGCGACCTGGTCCTTGTTCCAGCCCCGGGCCAGGAGGAGGTCGAGGTCGCGTTCCATGTACACGGTGCAGCGGTCGGAGGTGAGGGGACAGGCTTTTCCCATGGCCCGATCGGCGTATTCCGCCAGGGGGATTCCCAGCTTGAGGGACTGCTCTTCGATGAAGGAGCCGGTGCCGGCGGCGCAGACATAATTCATGATCGAATTGTAGACCATGCCGTTCTGGAGCTGGGTGAACTTGGCGTCCTGGCCGCCAAGCTCGATGATGGTGTCGACTTCGGGGTCGATGAACACCGCCGCCGCCGCGTGGGCGGTGATTTCGTTGGTGGCGAGGTCGGCGCCAATCAGGGCGCCAATCATCCTGCGGCCGGAACCGGTCGTACCGACGCCGCGTATGTCCAGGGTGAAGCCGCCCCGCTTTTCCATTTCCCTGGCCGCCTTCATGAGGAGCTGGACGGCGCGAATGGGGTTCCCCGCCGTTTTCCGGTAGATCCAGCCGACCACCTTGTGGGCGCGGTCGAGGAAAACCGCCTTGGTCGAAGTGGAACCGATGTCAATCCCCATCGACACCGTCACCTTGCCCTGCCGCGCTTCGACGATGGCCGTCTCCGAACCGTCCTCGTTCACCCAATGGTCCTGCCAGACGAATTCGGGGTAATGCGACAATTTCAAGGCGAGGGGAGGGCGCAGGTCGCCCTGCCCCTTGTCCCCATGGCCGGCGGCGCCGGTCTCGAACAGAGGGGCGAAGCCGATGGGAGTCGTTTCCGGCCGGGTGTGGTGACGCTCGCGGGCGAGGCCGGCGGCGCCGAAAGCCCCGACCAATTGCGGATTTTCCGGCACCACCGTTTCCACCCCCAGTTTTTCCCGCACCGCATTCACCACCACCGCGTTCCTGGCGACGCCGCCGATGACGGCGGTCTTGCCGGTGAGGGCCCGGCCGGACAGGAGACCGTCGACGGTGGAATTGCCCAGGCCCGCGCAGAGCCCGGCCGCGATGGCGTCGACGGTGAAGCCCTCCTGCTGGAGGTGAATCATGTCGGACTTGGCGAAGACGGCGCAGCGGGTGGCGACGGCCGGCGGGCGCTTGTCATAAGCCATGGCGCGCTTGGCCAGTTCGGTGGGTTCGACTTGGAGGCGGAGGGACTGTTGGTCGAGGAAGGCGCCGGTCCCCGAGGCGCAGGCGGAGTTGTTGGTGCTTCTTTGATAGCTGCCGTCGGGGGCGAGGCGGGTGAGGGAGAAGGAGCCGCCGCCGATTTGGATGATGTTTCTGGCATCGGGGATGATGGCTTTCACCCCTTCCAGGCCGGCGACGACCGGGTCGATGTAGTCGCCGCCGATGAGTTCGGCGGCATTGCCCCCCGAGCCGGTCCGGACCAGGTTCTTAATCTGGTCGAGGGGGAAGTTTTTCAGAATCGCCTTGACGGTGGGGAGGACGTCCCCGAGGTGGCGGCGGTAGTCGGATTTGACGATATTGCGGGCATCGTCTATGAGTACGGCGGCAACCGAGAGGCTGCCGATGTCGAGTCCTAGGTAGTACATGGTATGCGGGTCTCCGTCCAATTGGGGGAAAAACTAACTATTTTAGCGGTTGACGGGGACGGCAACAAGCTTTTTCGGGGAGGGAGGCCGTTATAAGCGCCGCGTCGTCGCGACCAGCCGCAAAATTATTGCCCCGGGCGGGCGGAAGTGGTTTATACTTTTCGGAATGCTTCCCGGTATTCATAAGCGGCCCCGTAGCGACGGAGACAAACCCATGTCCATGGTCACCCTGAAGGAAATCCTGTGTTATGCGGCAAAGGGAAATTGCGCCATACCCGCCTTCAACATTTTGAATCATCTCACCCTGAAAGGGATTCTGGAGGAATGCGTGGCA
>JAVBTZ010000099.1:0-30286 GCA_031555915.1 Planctomycetota bacterium | reverse complement strand
GAACCCACCGCGTTCGCCGCCGCGCCAGCCTCGTTGGCGACAGCACGGGCAGCCGAACAGACCGCTGCCCTGTCCGCATGGGCCGCCTCGCCCGCCTTGTCGGCTACCGCACCGGCCGCTCCGGCTACCGCGTCCTTGGCTTCGCGGGCGACCTCGGCCGCGCCCTGCACCGCCGAACCCGCCGCATCCTTCGCCGCACCGGCAGCCGAACCAACGGCGTTCGCTGCTGCGCCGGCCTTGTCGGCGACCGCTCCGGCAGCCGAACCGACCGCATCCTTGGCCGCCTGGGCCGCGTCGCCGGCCTTGTCGGCAACCGCACCGGCCGCTCCGGCAACTGCGTCCTTGGCTTCGCGGGCGACTTCAGCCGCGCCCTGCACCGCCGAACCCGCCGCATCCTTCGCCGCACCGGCAGCCGAACCAACGGCGTTCGCTGCTGCGCCAGCCTTGTCGGCGACCGCGCCGGCAGCCGACCCGACCGCCGCACCAACCGCATTCGCCGCCGCACCGGCGGTGTTCACCGCACCGTCCACCATACCCCTGACCTGCGCCGGAACAGCTTCATTGGCAACGTGTTCCCCGGGATGCCACACATCGCCGTGGTAATGTCCGCCGATACCGGGCGGGGTTATCCCCTCCGCTCCGCGTAAATCCGCTTCGGTCACGCCGGATGCATCCGCCCGCAGCGAAGTCGGGGTGCCCAATACGTTTCCGGCCAGACGGTCCTTCAATTGCACCAAAGCGTAATCCGCCGGCATGGTCACCGCCTGCGGCCAGAATCCCCTCTGGCCCGGCGCGGTGATCCGCGACCTGACGATAATATCGTTATATTCCGCTTCCGCCGCCTCCAAACGCCGCCGGTATTCCTCGGGATTATCCTTCACCGCCTCGGCGTCCCGCTCCAGGGACTGCGCCAAAGCCAGCTTCGCTTCGGCCATGGTGCCGGGGTCATTGGCGGCGACCAAATTGCGGAACGCGGCAATGGCCTCGGAGGTTTTCCCCTGTTCCGCCAACGCCTGCCCCAAAGCCAACTTCATCCGCGGGACCATGGGGCTGGAAGGGTAGCCGCCGATGAAAGCCTTGGCCGATTTTTCCGCCTCGGCATAATCGTGGGTATTGAAGGCATTGGCGAACTGGTACATGCTCGCACTGGACCCGGCCGGTGTGCCGGCGAAATCCTTAGCCGCCTTTTCGAGAGCCGCCTTGGCCTCGGGCCCCGGCTTGTTCTGCAGCTCCATCACGGTCTTGAAGACCTGGTTGCGGGATTGGCGGTCCCGTTCCGCGCTGGCGCGCCGCTGCCAGGTCACGATCGCCAGGGCCAAGGCCAGGATGACCAGCGCCGCCAGCAGCAGGTATTTTATTTTTTCCGCCTTCCGCAGCAAAATATCGGCAAAGCCGGGTTTTTCAGGTTCGGGGTTGTTCGGTCCCGGGACGCTGTAAGGCGTTTTACCGGATTCATTTTTTTCGGCCATGGCGACATCGCTTTCGCTATTGGGATTTTTAGGGCATTTTCATCCGTAAAGATAATACAACAACCGAGCCGCCAACCTCATTCGGGTCGCGGCTCGGTCACCAGCCAACATTATAAAAAGGCGTTATTCGAGGTCAAGGATCTTTCCGTTCCCGCCGCATCTTTAAGCCGGCTTTCCTTACGCTTATTTCAACGCTGCCGTAACTTTTGTGCCTTTTCCGACCGTATTTACCACCGGGCAGCGCTTTTCCGTCGTCGCCAGCCACTTTTCGATTTCCTTGCGGTCGGCCGGCGAATCCACCTCCACCTTCAAACGAATCTGCTGCACCTGCACGGGGACGCTGGGATCTTTACCCATAAATCCCGCCGGATCCAAATCGCCTTCCGCCGTGATCTTCACCCCGCGAATATCCAACCCCATTTCCTTCGCGATCATTTTCCCCACCACCACAAAACAGCCGCTCATCGCCGACAGCAACACCTCCACCGGATTCGGCCCCAAATCCTCGCCGCCGCCTTTCGCCGCCTCGTCGACAAACATCTGGTGCTTGCCAGCCTTGACATTCACCGCCGATTTACCCTTTTCCCAATTGGCGTTGATATGCATGGTAATCATTACACGTCTCCTAAGATATGTGAAAAACCGCCGCCCTCACCCCGGGAACCACCGCAGGACCTGTATATAACTGTATTCCCCGCGCCGGTAGGCATCGCCCCAAAATAATATGGGCAAGCCGCCATACGGCGCGCAACCCGGGATATACTGGCGGCGGACTGAGATTGTGAAAAGTTTATTTAACCACAGAGACACAAAGGACACAGAGAACCGCATTTTTAGAGTCAGCAAATAAAATTGTGGTTCTCTGTGCTCTTTGTGTCTCTGTGGTTAAATTCACATTTTCAAGGAGGCGTCGGGATAAGTCAATCCGGTTCCTTCTCCCATTCCTTCCCCTCCAAAAACTTGCGGAGCCGCGCCAAACCGGCCTGATCCACTTCCAGGAACTGCACCCCCACCCCCCTCGGCATCGGCGGCGACGACCGCCACCGCACCACGCCGAAGGCATGCACGTTCCCCTCCACCCCCTTCAAGCCGAAATCCAGCTCGATAATGCTGCCAATCACCAACAAGTCGTCCTCGGTCTCGACAAACACCCCGCTTTCACCGATATTCTTGATGCGCATGAGAATGGTCGCCGTCTCTTCCGGCGTGGCCGAACGCCGCCGCAAATTCACCTCGAACTCCCCCGGCACGCGGCGGTACATTCGCCGGCGGCGGACCGTCGCGCCTTTGCCCGTCTTGTCCTCTTCCCTCCGGCGGACACCCTTGAATATCGCCAAAATCTCCTGCGGAGAAGCGCCCCGATCGTCGGGACGGAGCGATTGCATCCTCTCCAGGCAATCCCGCAATTCGGGATAGGCCTCCGACCCCGCCAAAACCTCCGCCAACACCGCGCCCAGACTGAACACGTCCGACCGCCAATCCAACACCCCCCGGGCGAAAAACTCCGGCGCGATAAAGCGGTAGTCCCCGCGGAACATCCTCTCGCCGTCCGACATCACCGGCGGCTGAAAGAAATCGTCCAGCCAAACCCCTTCCACATCGTCATGAAAGATGTTTCCGCTCGACAAATTCCCGTGACAGCGGCCGGTCGCGTGCAAGGACGCCAAACAGTCCATCGCCACCTCGCCCACCCGGGCCACGTGAATGCCGTCCAACGCGCCAATCCGCTCCTTCATGGGGGCCCCCAGGCACCAACTCACGGCGACGGCGTTCTGTTTCGGATAAATATTGATAATCGGCAAAGCCGACGGATGCACCATCGCCGCCGCCTGGCGGCCGGCCTCGAGGAATATCTCGCGAAAACGCGCGCTTTCCGCCAGAAACGGCCGCAAAACCTTCAAGGCCACATTCCGGTTCAGCCGCACCTGCTCGGCCCTGAACCATTGCGACCGCCGCCCGGTCCCCGCCTTGGCCAAGAGCCGCAGCCCTTCCGGCGCCTCAACCCCGAACCCCGACTCCCCCCCGCCGGTCATCCCTCACCGCCTCTCCAAAAGCCGCGCCCGGCCAAACCCGCCCCGCCGCGCCGCCGCGCCGGGAACCCCAGGATCATCAGACCAAACATTAGACGCCCTTAATCAGGTTGTGCACAATGAATTCCACCTCGGTGGTGGACAAATTCGTCGCCTTGGCGATCTCCGCCACATTCTTGCCGCTCTTCCGTAAACGATAGATCCGTTCATGCAGTTCGGAGATAAATTCCGGCTCCAAAGCCTCCGTCGCCTCCGACGCCGCCTCCGGCGCCCCTTTCGCGACAGTCGCCCCCCGGCCGGACAAACGCCGGGTCGCGCTTCTGGCCGGACCCTCCTTCTCCCCTGGGCCCGACGCCTCCTTCGCCTTACCCAACAAACCTTCCAAACGCGCCGCCTGTTCCTCCGCGTCCTTCAAGAGCCGGTTCAAAACCCGAATCTTCGTGTCGACCTGGGCGTTAAGGGTCCGGCTCGTCTCCAACAATTCGACTATCGCCCGATCGGCGGCGTCGCGGTAACGGTTGGGATCCTCGTCCCGCGCCCGCAACTCCCGCGTATCGGGAGGCGGTCTGGCGTTCATCCTCCGCCACCTGGATATCAAACCCAAAAAACCGATCGCGGCCAATACCAGGGCGAGCTGCCAGTAACCCCCGGCATCCCTTCCCTTTCCCGCCGCTTCGGCCGCCCATAAATATTCCGTAAACAAAACAACCCTTCCCCGCCGCCCCGCGTCCAATGCCATTATATCTACATGTTTCTCCAACCATTTGCAACCTTCGCGCCCCAAGGGCGCCTCTAAAAAGAGCATTTTTAGAGCTGCCCTCAAATCAAATTCGCCAGGGCGTCCTGGCAATAAATCCCCCACATCGTGTCCGCCGCCCGCTCCGACCCGGTTTGGAAGCACTCCGAAGCCGCCTCGCCGTCCTCCTGGCCGCGCATGAACATCCCCGCCGTGAACAGGGTCTCGCCGTCGCCGGGCGCCACCCGCAACGCCTCGAAAAATTGCAGACGCGCCGCATCCATATGGCCCTGATGCCAATAAATGATCGCCAAACGCCGATGCAATGCGACATCCGAATCGTCCGCCGCCACCTGCTTCTCCAACCTCCGGCATATCGCCACCAGGGTTTGCGGCCCGACATTGCGCAAATTCGCCGGCAGCATCGGCCCCTTCAGGGACGGCCCGACATGATCGCGGAAAAAGACCCGCCGCGCGCCGTCCATCGCCTTCAACTCCCCCTTGGTCAAACGGCATAACCAGGCCCGGTAGTCGGCCGGAAAATCCGTCTCGAAAACCGCACCGGGAAAAGCCCCCATGTACGCCGCCCGCAGCCGGCCCTTGTGGTTGAAATAATCGTCGAATATCCGATACCACGCCAAACCCGTCGCCAGCGAATCGTCCACCCCCACCATCGGCCGCAGGGCCAGGACCACGCACCCGGCCTCCCAGGCGAAAAAACCCCGCCCGACGCAGGGAACCAGCACCAGCGGCGGCAATTCCAACAGCTCCCGGTCAAACGACTGCGCCAGGGACAGGAACTGCGCCACTCCCGACTTGGACAAGCGCGGGCCGGCGCCGTGGAACACGTTCTCGTACACCTCCCGCCCGTCGATGGCGGCCAGGAGCGCCATCCGCATCCGCATCCGGCCGGCCTCGAGAAGCACCGGATCCGCCTGGGGCGCCGGGACCGCTTCCCCCACCGTCGTATCCGACTCCGCCGCCTGGCCCCCCTCCTCCTCCCCGGCCGCGAACTGCTCGAACCGGGACCGCCATTCGCGGGCGTAGACGTCCCCGAGAACGTCGAACAGGCGCAGGACCCCGTTGTCATGCACCCGGGCCCGGGCTTTCGCCAGGATTTGCTCGCGAAGCTGCCAGAGATTGTGGCGGCGGAGAAAATTCCGCCGACTCGGTTCGCGAAGCGCATTCAGGTCGAGGTGGATCAGGGCCCGGTCGAGTTCACCCGAGCGCATCGATTCGGAAACTTCCAGGGGAATCCCCGGCAGGCCGGTGAAATAATGCGCCAGCCGCGTTAGAACCCGCCGCCGCGCTTCGGCAAGGTGGGCGGCGTAGGCGTCGTCCTCCACCACCTCGGCCTTGGAAATGTCCTTCTCCAGCTGCGTCTGCCGCTGGCAATGGGCAAACCATTCGGTAAGGTAATAACAGCCGCTGAGGTTTTTCGCCTTCAATTCCTCCAGAAGCGTCTTGCGGAGTTGGAACTGGGTCTCCCCCACGGGGCTAAGCATGCGCGTGTCCACCACCCCCAAATCCAGGAACAGGCGTTCGTCGTCGGCAAATTCCAGGGCGCCCCGCCGACGGGAAATTTGCGCGGCGATGATGGCGAAGTAGGCTTTCCAAAAACGGCTTTGAATGGTCTTGAGATGTTGATTCTTTTCCCTCTGCGCGTTGGCGTGGCCTTCGGAAAGATTGCGATCCGCCGACACGAAGGCGTTGACCGCCATGCCCGCTTCCTGCATGGCCCCGAAAGGCTTGACGCTTTCGTAATTCCCGGTTTGAAATCGGCCGGCGGACATCACAATCCTCCAATATTCGCTTCGTACCGGCAGACCCGGCTGCGGCCGTATTTCCGCTCCCGCGCCAAGGAGAGCCCCGGCCACTCCGGCGGCGGAACCTTCGCGTCCTCCAGGCGAAACACCAATGTCCCGCCCGGCGCGAGAAGGCGCGCCGCATCCCGCAGCATCCCCTCCCGCGCCCCGCCTAACCGCCACTCCGCCAGTTCCGAAAAGGGCGGGTCGAGAAAGATGAGCTCGAATACGCGCCGCCCGGCCGTTTCGGCCCCTGGCATATCCCGCGCGGTGGAAGGAAAGCCCTCCAAACTGGGCCCCGCGGCCGCGCCCCGGGCCCCCGCCAGCCGCGCCAAACACCCTGCCGCGTCCTCCCGCGCCACCTCCACCCGGCCGCTCAATCGGCATTTCTCGGCGTTACCCCGTAACGCGCGGCAGGAAGCCGGGTCCGACTCGACAAACAAACACGCCGCCCCCCCGCGCGACAACGCCTCCAGCCCCAGCGCCCCCGAACCGGCAAAGACGTCCAAAATCCGCGCCCCCGCCACCCGTTCCCCCAAGGCATTGAACAGGGCTCCCCGGGCCATTTCCAAAAAGGGCCGCGCCGCCGAACCGGCCGCCACCTCCAGTTCCGTCCGTCGTGCGCTGCCGGCGATTATTCTCATCCGCCCTCTCCCCCGTTCTGCGCGCCTTCGGTCACCGGATTCGCCTTTTCCACCCGGCTACGCAGATAATCGAGTTTGGTGCGCAGTTGTCCCGCCAGGGCCGAAGCACCGCTTACCCCCAGCATGGGATTGGCCATCACCATGGACGAAGCGTGATCGATTTCCCGGAAAAACCGCTGGGCGTCGGAGGTGATGTCGTCGAAGCTCTCGTAAATATCGGTGCGGCTGTCCCCCGATTCCAGCAGTTCCCTGAGGTGGCGGGCGTTGTCCTCCAGTTCCGCCACCCGCGACTCCTCGGCCTTGGCCTTGATGAGACTGCCCTCGTCCTGAAGCTTGCGGGCATAGTCCCGGCCTTCGCCGATTTTCTTGGTGATGGAATCCAGTTCCTCGCGGTACTCGTTTTCGTTTTTGATCGCTTCCTCGATGACCTTCATGTGCCGCATCAAAAGGGTCTCGACCCCGGCGGTGGCGACGTCGCCGATGCAATTGTATTTGCGGATTAGCAGGCTCGCCATCGGGGCGTCTCGGTCGTGGCAGAGGTGGAGGTGGTCCAGGGCGGCGCGGAAGTCGCGGATGTCCCGCGTTTCCATGCCCCAGCGGAGATACCTTTCCCCCATCGTCAGGGGTTCGAGGAAGGAGGTCAGGGTGTCGCGGCGACCCATGATTACCGAGAAAAAATAATTGAAGAACTCCCGAATCATGTTCATGACGCGGTCGCCTCATCGTCAGCGTTGATTTCAGGGCCAGCGTCAGGAACCGTCTCCGCCGCCAGGTCCTCCTCCCGCCTTACGCCCCGCAAACTCTCCCGCAGCAAAAACATCTCCCGCAGCATCTCCCCCAACCCCTTGCCGGTCGCGGCCGATATGGCCAGGACCCGCGTCCCGCCGGACGGGCCGGACGCGCATCCGGTGAGATCGGGGGCGATCTCCTCCTTGAACCGCGCGAGGGCTTCTTCCGAACCGGTCAGGTCGATTTTGTTCGCGACCACCAGCTGCGGCCGCGCCGCCAGGGCCGGCGAATGCCGGGCGAGTTCCCGGTTGATAATCCGGAAATTGTCGGCCGGATTGCCGCCGTCCAGCGGCATGAGTTCGACCAGATGCAGCAGGAAATGGCAGCGTTCGACGTGTCGCAAAAACCTTAGCCCCATCCCCGCCCCTTCCGCCGCCCCCTCGATAATCCCCGGGATGTCCGCCATCACCAGTTCGTGGCCGTGGCCGTCGGAGACAATCCCCAGTTGCGGCTGCAGGGTGGTGAAAGGGTAGTCGGCAATCTTCGGCCGGGCCGCCGACAGTCGCGAGAGCAGGGTAGACTTGCCCGCGTTGGGGAGGCCCAGGAGCCCCACGTCCGCAATCAATTTCAGTTCCAGCCTGAGCCGGCGCTCCTGCCCTTCCTCGCCGTAGGTGAATTCCCTGGGGGAGCGGTGGGTGGCGGTGGCGAAGGAATTGTTCCCCTTGCCGCCCCGGCCCCCGCGGACCGGGGTCCAGGCGAGGCCGTGCCGGTCGAGATCGCGCAGGGGGACGCCGCCTTCATAAAATACCGTTCCCACCGGGACCTTCACGACGATGTCCGCGGCGCTGGCGCCGTGCCGGTTGTTGCCCTTGCCGGGTTCGCCGGCGCTGGCGGCGTAGAGCTGGGTGCGGGCCAGGGGGAGCAGGGTGTCGGCGTTTTCATCCGCCACGAAGGTTACCGAACCGCCGTTGCCGCCGTCACCGCCGGTCGGACCGCCAAGCGGCAGATTACGCTCCCGCCGGAAGGCGACCGTTCCGTTGCCGCCCTTCCCCGACCGCACCGTCACCGTCGTTTCGTCGACGAATTCCATCGCTTAATCCTTTTGCCGCCAGAGCCGCCAGACCATTTGGAAAAACCGCACCGTGTCCCGCACGGGATGTATGGCGCTGACTTCGTCGCCGTACACCGTGCTGACCGGGACCGACTTCACCCGAAAGCCCTTCCGGCCAATCGCCACGATCATCTCGCCTTCGAAATCGAAATTGCGGCCCGCCACTTTCACCCCCTGCCAGGCTTCCCGCCGCACCAAACGGAAACCGCACTGGGAGTCGTGGACCGTCACCCCGGCCAGGCGGCTCAGGATGCAACTGGTGACGCGGTTGGTCCAGAGCCGGGCGAAGGGCATGTCCTTGATGTCGGACATGCGGTCGCCGACCACCAGGTCCGCCTCCCGGGCGGCGGCGAGGAAGCGGGGAATTTCGCCGGGGAGATGCTGGCCGTCGGCGTCCAGGCACATGGCGGCGTCGAAGCCGCTGGCGAAGAGATGGTTCAGGCCGACCACCAGGGAGGCGCCTTTCCCGAGGTTTTGCGGATTGACCAATACTTCCACGCCGTTTTCGCGGGCGATGGCGGCGGTGCGGTCCCGGGAGCCGTCGTCGACGACCAGGATGTCGGCGAGATGTTCCCGGGTTTGCCGCAGCACCTCGGCAAGGTGTTTTTCTTCATTGTAAGCCGGGATGAGAGCGGCTGTTTTCATGATAATTTCCCTGTTTTCGTAACTATAACATCTCGGCCGCGCCAACAGCGAACCGCCAACCATTATTCATGGTTGGCGGTGCATTAGCAAGGAATTTAGATCGCGCACCGTTTGCCGGGAGCCTTCTGTTCGCACCCGCCATCAATACACCCCCTCCTCCCCAATCCGCACTTTCATTTCGTCGGAATTGGCGAAGAGATCCGTCGCGTACATCCCGCCGGCGAAAGTCGGCAGGGCCGAGAAGGAACCGGGGATTTCGGCGCGGAAGCGGTATTTCAGGGTATACTTGCCGCGCGGCATATTACGGACAAACAGCACGACCTTCTGGTCCCGGTATTCGATATAGGCGCCGAGTTCGTTTCGGGCGTAGCCCGATTGCAGTTCCACCGCCTCAAGGCCGGCCGCCTTCATGTCTTCGATGACGATGTACTCGTAGTCGTTCAGGGCGGTCAGGGCCAGTTCGACCTCGACCAGGTCGCCGGGTTCGAGCTGGACCGGCGGGGCGTCTTTCACAAACGGCGAGGGCAGGGGTTCCCGCTGGTAGCTTTCGACCTTGCCGCTTACCGCCGTGCCGCCGGCTGTCGGCATGGCGACGGCGGCGTCCTGACGCGTCAATTTGTAAAAAGCCCGCTCGACTTGCAGTTCGCGGCCGGCGTGTTCGATGGGGTCTTCCAGGCTGAAGAGGTCGAGTCCGCCGCCAAAGTAGACGTTCCCCTTGCCGGAACGTTCGATGCGTAATTCATGTTCGCCCGTTTCCACCGCCAGACCTTCCAGGACAAAACGCTGGTCGGAGAGGATATCCTTCGCCGTCAGGCGGCGGCGCATGACTTCGCGGTTGTCCAGGAAAATTCCCACTTCGAGGTCGGGGTCCGTTTCACCGGAGGCGACGGCGTAGTCCGCCAGCGCCTCGATGGCGTAGGCGGTGTCGCGGGTCGAACGCCAGTAGGAGCCGTTCCTGCGGTTTTTCAGAAGATACTTGGCTACGCCGGAAGCGGTCGCGCCTTTGGGATCGGTGCGGGCCAGCAGCTTCAGGTACCAGGCCTGGGTCTCGACGTTGTCGTTGTACCACCACCACCAGCCGTCCGAGGGCGTTTCGAGCCAGGCCGTGCCCGAGACCGGATCGGTCTGCAAATACTGCCGGAGATTTCGCTCGACCGTCGCCAGGGCGTTCGTGGCCTTTTCCATATGGAGCGCAATCGCGAACATCGCCAGGGCGGTTTTGGACAGGCCCAGACGATCCCGATAAAGGAAATCCCGCATGTCGGGGTCGAGGGGCTGCTTGGCGTTTTTGGCGAGAATCAGGTAGACGAAAGCATCCAGGTTGTCGGCCGCCGTTTTGTATTCGCCGGAATTACGCGGCTTACCCGCCGCGTCCTTCGGGTCGGTTTTGAGAAGCGCGATTTGCTTGGCCTGGTAACCGCGGAGCCAATTGACGCCCTGATCGATGACCCCCAGGGGGATCGCCGCCTGGTTGTCCCGCGCCGTGAGGAGTCCGTAGACCACCACCGCCGTGGTGTGGGGCCAACTGCGTTCGCCCCAGCCGGAGAACCAGCCCCAGCCGCCGTCCGAATTCTGCATCGTGGACAGGCGTTCGACCCCGGTTTTCAGCATCTTTTCCAGTTCGGCGTCGTCGAAGACCGGCGCCTTCGCCTTGGCGGCGCGGGGGTCGCCCCACTTTTTCTTCCATTCCTCCGACTGCTGGTCGGCGTTCGCCTGGGCGTCGGCGAAAGCTTTTTTCGCATCGGTCAAATCCGCGCCCATGCGTTCAAGGAAGCGCCGGGTCATCACGACCGGCAGGAAACGGTTCAGGGTCTGCTCGGTGCAGCCGTAGGGATATTCGACCAGGAACGGCAATGCTTCCAGCATCGCCCCGGCAATGCTGGGGGAGAAGGACAAAGTCAAACGCGACTGATCCTGCAGCCGCTCGGCCGGCACCCGAACCGGCAAGACCAGCGCCCGGTCGTCGGCCCGGAGCACTCCCCCCCAGTTCTCGACCCGTCTGGCGCCGTGAACAATAACCGGCACCTTCACTTCCGCCGCGTCCGATTCCTCGTCGGTAAGCAGCTTCATGATTACCGTGGCTTCGCCCGGGCGCCTGGCCTGCACCAGCCAGTCCACCCGCGCTTCGCCGTTCGCCGCCAGGGTCACGTTTTTCGTCAAGCGGACGCCGTCCGCCGCTTCCAGGAGCCCCCCTTCGAGGACCAGTTCGGCCCGGGCGTTTTTGGCGCGGGGAAGGTAATTATGCAAATTCGCCGAGAGGATCACCTGATCCTTCTGGGTAAGGAACCGGGGCGTTTGCGGCCGCACGATGATGTTCTTCTTCGTCTCGACCTGTTCGCTTCCCTCGCCGACCCGCAGTCCCGACCCCATCGTCCACACCCGGGTCTTCCAGGCGGTGAGGTTCTCAGGCATGTCCAGCGTGAATTTCGCCTTGCCGTCCGCACCGGTCAGCAGGGCCGCCGTCCAGAAGGCGGTGTCGGCGAATTCCGACCGGACCGCGGTTTCCGCCATCGGCCCGCTTCCCGCCGCTCCCGTGCCGCTATCGGCCGCCGCCCCTTCCGCCATCGCCAGCTTGCCGGCCGGCGCTGCCATCGGCGCCGGCGCCGGGGCCGCGGCGGAGTAGGCCACCACCGCGTCCATGACCATTTCGTTGGCGCCGCCGAAGGTGTTCATGGCCATGGGAGGGGCGGCGCGGGGCATGCTCTTACGCATTATCCTGGCCCCGCCGCGTCCGCCGCCGGCGCGGCCTTGCAATTCGACCGCACCGGCCGGACCGTCGGCGTCGTTCCAGTCCGCCTCCTGATAGCCGAAGATGCCAATAGGCTGCCAGGTCGGGTCCCCCGGTTTCGCCACGCTGTAAGGCTGTTTCGCCAACGAACACAACAGTTCGGAATTGTAGTAACGCTTCCAGTTCCAGAAATGCGCCTTGATGTCACCCACGTTCGAGCCGCCGGAAATGTACTCGACCGATCGGTCGTACATGGACACGACCAGCTGCCCTTCGGCCGGTTTACCCTCGGCGTCCGTCACCTTGACCGTGAAGTCGGCCTTGGCGCCGGGCGCGTACGCGGGCTGGTCGGGGGTCACCTCAACGTTCAGGGTCTTCGCCGCCGGCGGCACGAAAATTTCCCGGCTTTCCACATACATCCGCCCCTGGTATACAATTATCGCCTCGCAGAAAAAGTTCGGCTGATCCGCCGCCGCCACCGGTATCTCCACCACCGTCGTCCCGCCGGACAAGCGGAGCAGCTGCGGCCGCACCGGATTGGCGTCCGCCCGCAAACCGGCCCGGCCGTTCCTTTCCGCCCGGGGCAGGAAAACGACCCGGGCCTCCCTGTTCTCGGAGTTGACGGCTAGGCGAAGGGTCTCCCCGGGCTGATAGTCGCGCTTTTCCGGAATCAACTCCAGGGCGGAAAAGCGATAGTCGCCCTCGCCGGCTTTGCCCCGCACCGTGATGAGGGTCCCCCCCTCGATCGAATTCGCCTGCGCGTCCTCCAGCCGTACCGACAGGCGGTACTGCCCCGCCGCCTCCGCTTTCATCCTGACCGTGGCCAGGCCGTCCGCGTCCGTTTCGAGGCGCTCGCTAAGGACCGCCGTCTCCCGGGGCTCGCCTTTTTCCAAATCGTACCGCACGCGGAACAGGGTCGCCTGCCCCTTCGTCTTGATCCCGCCGCCGGCCGGCAACAACGACCTGACGTTGGCGACGATTTCCTGACCCGCCGCGAAGAACCCGCGGTCGGTCCACACATTTACATTGAAGGGATCCCGCGCCGCCACCACTTTGCCGCCGCCGGTTATCGTCCGCCGGCTCTGGTCCGTCACTTCCACACTGATTTCGTAGGAATGATCCTGATTCCCGAAGAGCGCCTTGGCGGCTGCCGTGTCCAGGGTAAGCCTGAAGACCCCGTCGGCGTCCAGCTTCCCTTCGCCTTCGCCGACCAGTTCCGGCTGCACGTGCACCACCGGCAGCCATTTCATCCTGACCCCGTGCATCCGCCAATGGTGCCAACCGGGATACCACGAGTAATCGTATGCCGGGAGCCAGGCGCCGGAACCGTACAGCCAGTCCCACTTCCACGGCGGCAGCCAGCTTTGTTCGTGCGGGGTGCGGACAATTTTATAGCCGACCTTGCCTTCCGTCACCGGCGCGCCGTAATAGTATTTCGCCTTCACCTTGACCTGCACGCTGTCCCCCAGGGTCAGCGCTTCCTTCGGCGTCTCCACTTCCACTTCGAACTCCGGCTTCTTGTACTCCTCCAGCCGGAACGACGCGCCGCCCCAACCGTATTCGGTATGAATGTAATACTGCCCCAGGACCGCGTTGTCCGGCAGCTTAAGGGTGTCGGCGACGCCGCCGTAGGCGTCGGTCGGCAGGGTACGCTGGTAGACGATGTCCCCCTTCGGGTCGGTGACGGTAAGCTTGACGGCAATCCCGGCGACCGCGTCGGCGGTGGCGGCGTAACTCGCCTTCCCCACCCATACCTTGAAATCGATCGGCTGGCCCGGGCGGTAGGCCGGGCGGTCGGTAATGATGAAGGCGGTGTTATGCGCGGGGGCGTCCTGTTCCAGATGCATCGGCCAGACCGAATCGAAGCCCAAATACGCCAGCCGGCCGTCGTCGGTGGTGGCGGTGATGAGCCACTCCTTCTGCTGCATGCGGGCGGTGTCGACGATGGCCAGGCCTTCCTTGTCGGTGCGTTCGGCGAATTCGTCGGTGAGGAGGCGGTTCCTTTGCCGCGAGTTGTCGTAACGGTTTTCGTAACCGAGGAAGGACAGGTTCGCGCCCGGCACCAGTTCCCCGGACTTCGCGTCGGCGACGAAGAGGATTTGGCTGCCGGCGGCGTTTTTACGGACCAAAGCCAAATCGGCCAGCCACAGAATCAGCCGGGAAACGTTCCCCTGCTCCATCCGCGCTTCGATTAGATAGCAGCCGGCGCCGGTGAAGGGGAGGGGGATATCGGCGCGGCGGGAATAATAGTCCGCCAGGGGCTCCAGCTTGACGTCCCATTCCGCGACCGTTTCCGCGACGTAGCGCGTTTCGTCGTTCTCGACGATGCGCCGTCCCAGCATTTCCGGGCGGTGCAGCGAATAGTCGGAAAACAGCTTCTCCGCGTCCCCTTTCAAGAGGGAGCGGATGTCCATAAGCAGCTTTTTCTCGTCGAGGCGTTTGGCCGTCAAATGGACGGTTTTACCGTTCCGAAACAAATAGGGCAGACTGGTGCGGCTGCCGGCCGGGGCGACCGGGCCGCTTTCGAGCACGCCGCTGTTTCCGGTGATGCGCTGGATGGCCTGTTTGGCCGTTTCGAGAAAGCCCGGCGCGGTGCCGCGTAGGTTCGCGTACTGTTCCCAGCACAGGAGCGCTTTGGCGTATTGCTGGCGGTTTTCGAAAATGTTCGCGAGCTGAGTGAGGGCTTTCCGGCCGATTTCGGCGTCGCCGGCGGCGGCGGCGCGGCGGTAGAGGATAATGGGGTTGAATTCGTTCGGCAAATTGAAACGCTTCAGTCCCGACGCCAGGCGGGCAATGGTCTCGTCGTCCTGCAGGGTGCGGACGGCGAAGGGGCCGGTGTCGCCGGTCAGTTCGGAGGCGTGGCCTAAACGCGGTCCGTCCTGCAGGGTCTGGACGCCAAACTGCCCCACGAGAAAATCGGCGCGGATGAGTTGGGCTTCCGCTTCGGCGTTTTTGCCGCCGCTGTAAGCCATTTTATCCATCGCCCACATCCAGCGCTGGCCGTCGTTTTCCGCCGCCACCCAGGAGGGGGGAACCTGATGCAGAATCGGCTTCCCCTCCGCGTCCACGGGGGCGTTCCGGCGGGCCAGGCTCCATTGGTTCGTTTCGTCGTCCGCCGCGGCGGGGTCGTCGAGGTTGGTCAGGGTGGTGAGCCGCCAGGACAGCTGGCCCTCGCGGCCGGTCATGACGATGTCCGCCAGGGACTGGTAAAACGCCATGCTTTCAGCGGGGGAGGCCGGATCGGATTTTTCCCGCAACAGCGGTTCCGCCCGTTGCATGAGGCGTAGCGCCGCCGTGCGGTTCAGTTCCAAGGAGTTGTCGCGGTTCCACGGTCCCCGGCCCCGCCTGAGGTTCGCGTTCTGGGCGTAGCGGCGCAATTCGGCGATGGCCTGCAGCATCCGCCAGCTGTCGGGCCAGGCGATTTCGGCCTGGTCCATGAGCCGGGCGGCGTCATCCCTCTGGCCGACGCTTCCCAGGCAGCGGTAGGCGTTTTGAAAATCCCTGGCCGCGTCCTTCGGGGGATTGCCCCGGTCCAGGGCGAGGGTCGAGAAAGTTCCGGCCGCCTCCTTGTAAAAGCCCTGTTCCATCTGCTGCTTGGCGCGGCTGCGCATTTCCTCCGGCGTTTCCGCCGCTCCGGCTCCGACTTCGGCCCAGCATAGCAGCAGGCCGACCGCGAGGGAGAGGGGGATGAGCTTGTCTATCATGTTTTCTCCTGTGATAAGGTTTATGGGCGATTTTGCGGGGGAGTTTTACATCATGCGATCTATAGTTGCCGTGGGCGGCGGAATGTTACGCCGTCATTTATTTTACAGTCTCGATTTGGTGGACTTTTTGCGCAAGCGACCTAGAAAATATACGTTTCTTCCGATAGAAGTGGGTAAAAATTTACGCCGCAATCGGCAAGGGCGATTGCGGCGGAGAGTGGATGCGGGTTCTTTTTCCGATCTGGGAGGGCTTCGCCCCCCAGACCCCCCTTCCGAATTCGTAATGCTTGGGAGCTTCGCCCGCTCTGGATTCGATACCGCCTTGGCGGCCCGAACGCGAAGGCGCGCCTTCGGCGCTGTTCGCTCTATAAGGTAGGGCCGCGTAACTAGTTTCTGATGGGTTTATACCGAATGCTGGAACCGCACTTTTTCTTACGCGGCCCATTAACCGCATTTTAATAACCGCTTAACCGCTTAACCGCTTAACCGCTTAACCGCTAACCACTATTTGACTTTTTTATAAACGCATCCACGGGGGGCTGGTTGCGCCCCCCCGGCCCCCGCAACCAGCGTGACGCTGGACCCAATCGGCGCCAAGCGGAAATGCTACCCTTCCACCAATCCTACTCCACCCGCTCCCAACCGCCAGGCGACTTCAACTTCGGAATCATCTCCGTCACCCGACCCGAACTCCGCCGACCCTGAAGCATCGCCTCCGAAACCGGCTGCACCGCCGGCTCCACCACCGGCCTCACAAATATCCCCGTCGGACGCACCCGCTTCGCCAACTCCCGCAGCAACTGACTCCTGGCCTGATCCAAAACCATGCTCCCCGTCCTGCCCTTGCCACCCCTATGCCGCTCCTGCAAACGAAACAAACTCCCGCTCGGAATCCGATACGCCGGAACCAACACCGGCTCATCCTCGTCCTCCACCGCGCCACCCACGCCGCCAGCTTCCACCCCCGCCCCAGAACGAATATGCACCCCCTCCGCATCAATGTCCGCCACAATCACCTTCCGACCCTCTTCACCCGCCCCGCCCCGCTCCGGCCTCACCCCATACCCCTCCCGCAACAACCTCCCCCCCACCCCACCCGCCAAATCCACCCCCGCCTCTACCCCCTCCCGCGTTAAACCCGCCAACCCCAATCCCGCCTTTCTCGCCCCCCCCGAAATCGGCAAAGCCTTCTCCCCCTTCACCCCCGCCTCATCGCTGCGCAAATAATCCGGACGATCCACCACCCGCCCAACCGCCTTCCGCTTCTCGCCCGCCTTGTCCCCCGACATCGCCCCCGCCGCCGCCAGCCGCCGCCGATTCCCAAACAACGCCCAAAAAAACCACACCCAACCCAGTAACGACAACCCCGCCAACGCCGCCAACGTCAACGCCCAACGCCCGTCCCGCTCAAACTCCTCCCGAAAAGTCAACGCCGCCGCCGGACGGTCAATCGACACCGACACCCCGGCCGAAAACTCCGCCCGCGCTTCACCCCCCCGACCCCCCGACCCAAACCCCTCCCCCCGCCGCTCCAACCACACCAAACGCCGCCCCTCTATGTCCACCCACTCGCCCGGACGATTTATGAACGGCGGCGCGTCGTCAATGCTGCCCGTGGGAAAATACGCCGCCGCCTGACCCGACCCGCCCACCAGCCAGCCGCGCCACACCACATTCGCCAACTGCGCCGAACCCAGTTTTTCCGACAAATGCGCCGCCAAATCTTTCGCCGTCGGCGGCGGATTCGCGTCCGGCGCCGACAACCGCACCTGCAACGTCCAATGCCGGTTGTCCCCCGCGTCCTCCCAAATGAAATCGCGGGACATCCCCTCGGTCAACGCATTCTCCGGCCGCTCACCGCCCCCCAAAGCCAGCAACTCCTCAAAATTGTTCCGCACCACCGTCAGCGTCCCGCCCGCCGGCAACAACGCCCCCAACTCGTTGGCGCATGCCCGCAGGGCCTCCACCCCAGGGTCCGAACGCTCCTTGCCGCCGCCGGCTATTTCCAGATAATGCTTCACCCCCTCGAAACCGGAGGGAAATTCCCCCACCTCACGCCTGGACCCGGAATTGACCCGGCTCTTCTCCAGGTTCGCCGTAAGCAGGCGATACAGGTTGTCCGTCAAGGCGCGGAGTTCGGTCCTGAGACTCCGCTCCTCCGCCCGCCGTTTCACCGCCCGCTCCTCGCTGAACGCTTCGAGTAAACCCTGCGCCCGATTCGCCAAATCCACCGCTTCAATCCGGGCGTAACTTTCGAGACGGAGCGACGCGGCCTCGCGCTCCTCCTGATCCGACCGGATCTTTTCGACGAACAGCCACGTCGCCGCCCCCAAAAGAAACGTCAACCCCAACGGTCCCACCACCGCCGGCCAGACCCGCATCCGCCTGACCGCCTTTGTTCCATCGCCCTTGGCCATGATTCGTCACTTCCGTTTCGCGGCGCTGAAAAATCCCCCCGACACCCCCTTGATGTCGGCTATGTACAGGAAACCGCCGAAATCATCGGACAGTTTTTTAACCTTCTCAAGATGCTTGCGGGAACATATGACCTTCATCACCAAACGCGGTCCGCCCCGGCCTTCGCCGTGGACCACGGTGGTTCCGAGTCCTGCCTCCCGCAGTTCCCCCACCAACTTCTGGGCGTCCTCCCCCTCTTCGGCGATGATTTCCACCACGACATACGCATCCATGAGCTTACTCTCGAGGTAGGAGCCGACGATGTTCCCGCAGGCGAAGCCGCCGCAATAGGCCAGGAGTTCGGGGAGGCTAAGGGACTTGCCGCCCCCCATGATGATGTTCATGACCGAAATGAAAACCATTACTTCGAAAAACCCCAGGCAGGCGGCGAGGACTTTTTTCCCCTTGACCACCAGAAGGATGCGGAAGACGCCCATGGAAACGTCGCAGCAGCGGGCGAGGAAGATGACGAGGAGGGTGAGGGGGAAGGACATGAAGGTTTTCCTTGCCTGGTGGCGAGAAAATGCCCGTAAAAATGAGAAACTTCCGGCGTAAATTGACAGAACCGGAGCGCTTGATTATACGTTCGGGGTAGGGGTGATGCAAGAGTATTAGGGGGGGGAAGGCGGGGGAGGGCGAGAAATATGGCGGGAGGTATACGTGAAGTGGCTATACCGGTATAACTTGGCAGGGGGAGAGGAAAGCGCACCGCCAGCGCTCGGCGAGGCGCTTCCCCCCCCCCATGCGCCCTTAAATTTCATCCAGCCAATGCATCGGGATATCAGCCTCGTCGGCGCGATCCAGCCCCAAAGACTTCCGCTCCGGCATGGCCTGAACCGCCGCCGCCGCATCCGCATCCGTTTTCGCCTTACCCCGGGTTTTACCCTTGGTCTTCGCCTTGGCTTCGGGTTTCTCCTTGGCCTTGGCCTTTCCGGCGGTTTTTGTCTCGGCCCCGCCTTCCGCCCCGGCTTCGGCGCTAGCTTCGGCGCTAGCCTCGGCGCTAGCCTCGGCGCTAGCCTCGGTTTTAGCCTCGGCTTTAGACTTGCGGCCGCGCTTGGGCTTTGCCGCTTTGACCTCCGGTTCGGGCTCGGGTTTGGCAATGCTCCAGAACGCGTCCGCCCTCAGCGGCGTCGGATTGACCAGCGTCGGCTCCTCGTTCAACTCCACCGCCTTGGCGCCGGCTTCCAGTAGACGAACCGGCTCCGGCTTCGCCGCAGGTTCCTTCCTCGCTTCGCCCTGACGGCCAAGCCTGCCTCCGCGTTGCAAACGCGCCGGCCTTTCCTCCGCTGCTTTCGGGGTTGGGGGCAAGGGGAGGTTGCGGACCTCGACCGGCACCTTGATCACGTTCTCCCTTACTGAAGCTGTCAGCGCCGGCCGGCCCTGACGCGCCGGTTTTTCTTGCGTCCTGAAGTTTTGTCCGCCGCCGGACCTGGAGGCCGCCCCGCTGTTCGCCGGCGTAACCGCCGCCCCTTGAGCGGTTGAACGGGATACGGCGGGAGACGCGGCCGGGGGCGGTACCGAGCGTTGGGCCGCCGGCGCCGTTACGGTGGCGGCTTGCTGGTTCTGGCCCTCCTCTTTCCCCTGAATGCGGCGGAGGCGCTTGTTCCGGCGGCGGCGGGCGGAACGGCTCATACGCCGCGGTTCCGACGCATTCGCCGCCTGGACATTCACCTGGATTGAAGGCGGGGTCGGCACGGCGGCGTTTTCGGAAGCGGTTGCGGAAATGTCCGCATCGTCCGCATCGTCCGCGTCGTCCTCTTCCTCATCGTCTTCTACCTCGCCGGAAAGCGCCGCCGCAACCGCCGAAACGGGCGGAAGCGCAGGGGCGGGGGCGGGCGGAGGGGGCGGGGTCGCAGCCGCGGCGGGCAGGACTGGAACCGGGGCGGAAACCGGGATTGAAACCGGAGTAGCAGGCGCATTCCGGACCGGCTCCGACCCGGGCGCCAGGTCGGCGGGGGCGGCGGGAGAAGCGGTTGGAGAAATGGCGGCGCGATCGTCGGGGGCGGTGGAAACGGGCGGCGTTTCCGCCGGTTTCTGGGCGGGGGCGCGGTCGGCCCGATCCCGATCGTTCCGGTCCTTGAATTCCTGTTCGCGGTCGCGTCGATCCCGGTCGCGGTCGCGTTCCTGATGCTGATGGTTGTTGCCGTGGAAGGAGGCGTCGTCGCGGCCATAGATGCGTTCGGTGAGCATGTCCCGCCAGTCGTTCAAGCGGGCCTGATCCCCGTTTTCGGCGGTGAGGACGATTTCCGCCAGGGCGAGGGCTTCGTGGAAGGCGTCCTGGGTGACGAAATTGGCGAGGGAACCGCGTTTGCCGCGGCTGACGTATTCGGAGAACCGGTGCTGGGTGATGTAAATGTGGACGATGCGGTCGACCAGCTTTCTGGGGAAGCGCAGGCGCATGGCCAGGGGTTCAAGGAAGGAACGGACCTTGTCGAACTTGAGGCGCGGGGTGTCGGAGAAGGACCAATTGCGCCCCAGGTGCATTTTCAGGGGTTCGAGGAGGAGGACGGCGAACAGAAGCGCGGGGGTGACCTCGGGGTGGACGGTGTCGCCGTTGTCGAGGGCCCGGAGACGGCGCCAGAATACGGCCGGGTCGGGGCCCGGGTCGGCGAGGGAGGAGGAGAGTTCGGGCAGGATCACTTTCAGGAGCCCGGTGTCGTGGAGGAGCCCGACCGCCTTTTCGCCGGCGGAAAAGGCGAAGAGGCGGGTAATCTCTTCGAGGAGCCGCGCGGGCGAGGCTTTCGCCAGTTCCTCGCCGTGGCGGCGGATGGCGTCTTCGGTGGCGGGGTCGAGGGTGAAGCCGAGCCGGCTGGCGAAGCGGACCGCCCGCACCATCCGCACCGGGTCTTCGCGGAAGCGGATGCAGGGGTCGCCGATGCAGCGGATGCGACGCTTGGCGAGGTCCTCCATGCCGCCGACGTAGTCGATGATGGCGAAGGATTCGATGTCGTAGAAGAGGCCGTTCACGGTGAAGTCGCGGCGGAGGGCGTCTTCCTGGGGGGTGCCGAAGAGGTTGTCGTCGCGTTGGAAGAGATCGGCTTCGGGGTCGTTGGGGTCGCAGGTGATTTTTGGGGTGGAGCGGAAGGTGGAGGTTTCGATAATTTTTTCGCCGTAGCGGATGTGGGCGAGGCGGAAGCGCCGGCCGATGAGGATGCAGTTGCGGAAGAGGGCGCGGATTTGTTCCGGTTTGGCGTTGGTCGAGATGTCGAAGTCTTTCGGTTTCCGGCCGAGGAGGAGGTCGCGGACCCCGCCGCCGACCAGATAGCCGATGTAATGGTTTCGGGTCAGGCGGTAGAGGACCTTGAGGGCGTCGGGGTCGATGTCCCGGCGGGAGATGGAGTGCTCGCCGCGAACGCGCACGATGGGGTCGTAGGCCGGGTCGGAGGCCGGGTCGGCGAATTGGGGGTCGGCCGGACACTGGCAAATGGCGGCGCCGGCATTGGCGTCGTCATCGGCGTCGTCATCTGCGTCGTCATCTGCGTCGTCATCGGCGTCGGCCGGCAGGTCGGCGTTTTCCTCTTCCTCCCCGTTGGCGACCGCCGGGATGGATGCATCTTCGTCGGGGTCAGGCCAATTGCCGGCGCGGGCGGCGGCTGCGACTTCGGGATCGGGGGGGAGGATGCCGGCGGTCTCCGGCGGCCGGCCGGGAGCGGCGGCAAAGGGGGAAGGCGATTCGGTTCCGATTTCGGGGTTCCGGTCGGGGTCGGTCCGGCGGGCGTTTTCCGCCCAGGCCGGTCGTTTTTCCGGCTGAACTCTTTGCATGACCGGGCATTCGAGGAAAGACATGACCGCGGCTTCTCCCGCCGTCGCATTGGGGTTGGCGGCGGCGGACAGCTCCTTGGCGGAGTTTGCATTCATAATCAAGATGCCTTTTTTGGCAGGGTTCTTCCGCCGGAGGGGAGATCGCGACCCAAAAGGACAGGTGTGCCGGTGACTTATTGAAAGGGTGAATTTAACCCCAGAGCCACAGAGGGCACAGAGAACCACATTTTCCCGGGTCAGTTAAAAAACGCGGTTCTCTGTGCCCTCTGTGGCTCTGGGGTTAAATAAATTTATCACACCATTTCGTGCCGCGACCGGCAGATCCTTTTCGGCCGAACCATCCCGCCAGGGTTTGTCCCGGTTTGTCGTTCCGGCGGCCAATGCCGCCGCACCGACAAACCCTTGTCCCGCGGAGAACCGGTTCAAGCTACTCGTTCAATATGCGCCCCTAGGAGGCGCAAACGCTCATCGATGCGTTCGTAACCGCGATCGATCTGGGTGACGTTCTCGATGACCGACTTGCCCTTGGCGGCGAGGCTGGCCGCCAGGAGGGCCATTCCGGCGCGGATGTCCGGGCTGTGCATGCGTCCGCCGTAAAGGGGGGCGGGGCCGACCACCACCGCGCGGTGGGGATCGCAGAGCACGACCTGGGCGCCCATGTCGAGGAGTTGGTCGACGAAGAACAGGCGACTCTCAAACATTTTTTCGTGAATCATGACGCTGCCGTCCATCTGGGTCGCCGCCACGAGGGCGATGGAGGTGAGGTCGGCGGGGAAGGCCGGCCAGGGCGAACTGGCGATGGTGGGTACGGCGCCCCGGAAATCGGGGATGATGCGTTTCGGTTGATCGGCGGGGACGAAGAGGTTTTCGCCGCGAATTTCCGCGTGCATGCCAAGCCGGCGGAACTGGAACAAAATCATCCGCAGGTCTTCCGGACAGATCTGCTCGATGGTTATTTCCCCGCCGGTGCAGACCGCGATCGCCATTAGCGACGCGACTTCCAGGTAATCCGCTCCCAGAGTCGTTTCGTTTTTTTCCGCCGACAGTTTTTTCACGCCCCGTAGGCGCAGGACGTTGGTGCCGATGCCGGTGATGTCGGCCCCGACCTGGACCAGGAAACGGCAGAGCTCCTGGACGTGGGGTTCGCAGGCGGCATTGCGGATGACGGTGTCGCCGTCGGCGAGACAGGCGGCCATGATGGCGTTTTCGGTGGCGGTGACGGAGGCCTCGTCCAGAAGCAGGTCGGCTCCCCGCAGTCCGTTCTTGGCGGTGATGGACAGGGAGGAGGTTCCGGCTTTGACCACGGCGCCCATTTCCTCTAGGGCCATGAGATGGGTGTCGATGCGCCGGCGGCCGATTTTGTCGCCGCCGGGGAAAGGGAGTTCGACCCGTCCGAAACGGTGCAGGAGCGGGGCGGCGAGGAGGACGCTGCCGCGCACTTTCCGGCACAGATCGGGGTTGAGGGGTTTGTCTGCGAGGTTCGCGGAGATGGGTCGAAGATCGTAGTCGCCTTGTTTGGCGAAGCGCATGCCCATGCTTTCGAGGAGTTGGAGAAGGGTGAGGACGTCGCCGATTTTGGGGATGTTCCGTATCCACATGCCACCGTCAAGGAGGAGGCTGGCGCAGAGGACGGGTAGTGCGGCGTTTTTGTTCCCCGAGGACCGGATTCTGCCGGAAAGGGGGTGTCCGCCGTCGATGATGAACTTGGCCATTATTCTCAAATCGTATGTTTTTAATGAATGCCGCGGTAGCGTTTATGCTCGCCTCACCCGATCCACCTGGGTCGGAACCCACCTACTTTATGACAATTGCCTTTGCGGGTCAAGGGGGTAGGCGATTCGATTCCGCCGCCGCCCGGTACAAAAACGCGAACACGCATAATAAACCTCGCGAAGCCGATTAATAATCTGTCCCCCATTGAAAGCCCCCCTTTCAACTAAAAGCAAAATAAACCGCGAACCCCACAAATTATTGCTTGCAATGCTCGCGGGCTAATTATAAAATTGCCTTATTCCAATTATTCAACACTTTTTATTTCCAGGGCTGAAAGGCGACATTCCAAGGAAACAAGCGGGTAGGGTTTGGTTTTCTTGAAACGTCCACTGAAAGGTGGCAGCATGATGAACCGCTACGTCATCCTCGCCTTGCTGGCAGCCGCATTGCTAGTGGGTTTGGTAGCATCAGGATGCAACCGTAAACGCGACCGCGACCCCAGCCTCGCACAAGCCAAAAGCAAAAATTCCAAACGGAACGCCTCCCGCAAAATAAATGCCTCCGGTTCAAGACCGGCGGAAGTCCTCGCCGCCTCCACCCATCGCGCCAACAACCGGTCGCGTCAGACCGTAAACCGTTTCGCCGAATTCGGCCCCATTCCCCCCATTACCCAATCGGCTTCCCACTACGCCGCCTCTCCCGCTCCAGCGCCGGTCCAAACCACTTACGCCATGGCCGCCCCCAGCCTGCCCACAGTAGCCCTGGCCCAAGCCGCCCCCGGTTACGAACCGCTGCCGGAACCGATCCCGCTCTCGCAACTGCCCGGGGTGCAAATGTCCGCCGCCACCCCTTACAACTATAACTTCGCCAATGCCTACGCCGCCCCGGCCGCTCCCGCGGCTTATGCACCGCCCGGTGAATATGGCCCCGCGCCCTACCAAACCGCTGCCTACTCCTCCGCCAGCCAGCCAAACCTGGCCCTGCCCACCGCAGTCTATCAAACCCAAACCGCGCTTTACGAACCCGCAGCCTACCAGCCGGCCTCCGGTTTTGCCGCCAGTTCCGGCTATGCGACCGGCGATTATCTCCAGCCCAACGGGATCTACGACCCGCCGGTGCCGATCCAGGTCATTCACCCGACCCCGGATCTCGCCCTGGCCCGGGCGGTTTTGGCGACGGCCCCGAATACCGACGTCTATATCGCTCCGCCGCCCCTGCCGGAAGTGTATGTCCCTTCCACCTATTCCCAACCTTACCAAGCGCCGCAGAATTTCTGCCCGCCGGCGCCCATTCCCGAACTGGAACCGGTCCGTTATCAACGCGCCGCCATAAACATCCCCGATGTCCCTGAGTTAACCCCGATTATGATGAGCGGCCGCGACCTGCCTCTCACAAATCCGTCCGGCCAGCAAAGCCAGGGGTGGCTGCCAAACAGCGGAGCGGCTTATCCGGCAAACTACCCCGTCACTTATCCTACCACCATTTCCGGCCAAGGTCAGGCGAATCCTTTCACCTTACTCCCGCTGCCTGCCTTGGAAACGGAAGCGAGCCAGGACTGGACGCCAAGTCCGGCCACCGCCATGCGCAAGGTGGTGTATTACTGAAGCGCCGCCTGGGCCGGGTCGGCGCCAGCAACGGTTTCATCACCGCCAAAAGGGACGCCGCAGGGCGTCCTTTATTGTTGTTGACATATATTACCGGTTGGTTGCGGTAGACGCGGCGGGTATAGCGTCCCAATCCTGGAACGGAGTCTCGCATGTCTTTTAAATTCTCCAAATTCGTCATGACCTTGCTCGCCACTTTGATTCTCGGCCTCTGTCTTGTCGCCATCCTGCGTTCCTTCGGCATCCACCCCTTCTTGCGTAGCCTCCCCAACGAGCCCGCCCAACTCCTGAAAGAAGCGAATGCCGCCCTCACCGCCGTCCAGGAACGCCAACCCGGCGAGCGCCGTCCCGCCAGTTACGACCAAGTCCTGGCCCCCATCGACAAGCTTCTCGGCCTGGCCCGGGATACCCTGGAAAAAGGCGAAGGCACTCCCGAAAAGATCTACGAGGAAATCCGCCCCCTCGCCAATTCCATCATCGACATCTCCACCCGCGCGGACCGGCAGGCCCGCGGCGAAACAGGCTTCCTCACCAAAGAATACCGTTTCCACAGCCAAAAAGCCG
Source organism: Planctomycetota bacterium (assembly GCA_031555915.1). Taxonomy (GTDB): domain Bacteria; phylum Planctomycetota; class SZUA-567; order SZUA-567; family SZUA-567; genus JAJBSZ01. The sequence continues at coordinate 4,585 of JAVBTZ010000099.1, read as the reverse complement.
AAGCCTGCCGCTATCTCGCCAACGCCCTCTGGCAAGCGATGCAAGCCAGGAGACCCCAGCCCAGCAGCGATTTTTTCAGCTCCGACACCCCGAAATACCGCAGCGAAGACCTCAACGAAATCCGCCGCATTCTCGACCTGGGTCTGACCGCCGACCCGGATAATCGCGATTTATGGTATATACGCGGCGTCGTCAATCGGGCCGAGGGACTGTTCGCGCCGGCAGCCAAGGATCTGGAACGCGCCACCGAAATCGACTCCCAATACGCGGCGGCGTGGAATACCCTCGGCTTGGTGCGGATATCCCTCCGCGAGTTTGACCAGGCCGAACTGGCCCTGGAGCGGGCCAGGGCGCTGGAACTGGAGAAGGCCGAGGAAATGCAGCAGAAACCGGGCGAGGATTATATCGCCACACTGTACAATTTGGCCACTTTCCACGACGGTTTGGCGAGTTATTACCAGCGGGACAACCTGGTCAACCCCAACCGCGAAGCGCAGCGCCTGGCCAGCAAACACAGCGACTCCGCCCGGCAATATTTTGAGGAGTTCCTGAAACTGGAACCTCCCGGCAGCGCCGACTACCGGGCGGCTCAGGCCAAGTTGCAGAATTTGCCGCGCTAAGCCTCCGACGCCACCGCTTAGGCAATTCGATTAAAGCAGAGAAAGCGCTTTCCACTCAAACCGTCCATGCGAAGAAAGATATGTGGACAAGGAAACGGTGGCCAGGTATAATGAAGGATTGACCTGTCAGGCAAAGGCACAAGGTTCCAAACGGAACCCCGGTGCAAGGGGAAAAGGACACGCATGTCAGCCACGGAAAACGCCCCCTGGAAGGGGAAATCCATCCTCATAGTTGACGATTATCCGGCGGTAAGGCGCGCCATCAAGGACATCATCCTCGCCCTGGGGATGCAGGCGGAAGAGGCGGAAAACGGCCTGCAAGCCCAAAATGTTCTTAAAAGCAAGAATTTCGACATGATCATCTCCGATCTGGTCATGCCGGAAATGGACGGTTTCGAACTCACCGAAGCCATCCGCAACACCCCCCAATACCGCCGCCTCCCGATAGTCATCATCTCCACCCACGACGACGCCAAATACATTTTCCGCGCCCTGCATCTCGGGGCCGACGACTACATCATCAAGCCACCCTCCGCCGAAATGGTGAAAACCGTGCTCGCAAGGATATTCGACCATGACTGGTAACCCAGCTCCAGAAGCCAAAGCGGACAAAACGTCCGAAATCGACCGGATGCCGGTCAAAATCTCGCATCTGGATACCCTCCTTGGCCTGACCGGCGAAATCATCATCGCCGCCTCGAACATTTCCATCCTCCAGCGCCACCTCGGCGCGTCCGAAGACTCGGTGGACAAGGACACCATGGAAATGGTCAAGCTGGCGGCCATGTCCACCAACCGCATCTCCTCGGACCTGCACCACCTGGTGATGGACATCCGCATGGTCCCGATTCGCGAGACCTTCCTCCGCTTCCGCCGGCTGGTCCGCGACATCGCCAAAAAGCGCGGCCGCCAAGTTAATTTCGAAATCGTCGGCGAAGACACCCTGGTCGACAAAACCGTCGCCGAACGCCTCTATGAACCCCTGGCCCACCAGATACGTAACGCCATCGACCACGGCCTGGAGGACCCCCTCGACCGCCAGCACGCCGGCAAGAACCCCACCGGCAACCTCACCCTCTCCGCCTACAAGAAGGAAGGCTTCACCTACGTCTCGGTGAAGGACGACGGGAAGGGCCTGGACCTGGACCTCATCCGGCAAATCGCCATCGAGAAAGGTTATATCCAGCCCAGCACCGTCCTCTCCCCCGACGAATGCCGGCAGATGATCATGAACCCCGGTTTCTCCACCGCCCGCGAAGCCACGGAAATTTCCGGCCGCGGAGTGGGGATGGACGTCGTAAAGTCGACGGTGGAATCGATGGGCGGGGAAATCATCATCGAGTCGACGCCCGGCAAGGGCTCCGAGTTCACCTACAAGATTCCCCAACTCTCGGCCGTGAACATCACGGACGCGGTGATTATCCGGGCCGGGCACGGCTTCTTCGCCTTCCCGGTCGGCAACGTCGTCGCCACCCAGTCCATCCACAAAAAAGACATCCACACCACGATGGGCCGCACCGAGAATATCAAGTACCTGGATTCGATCCTCCCCCTCCATGATCTCCTGAATCTCCTAACCGGCACGGCGTTGGCCGACGACCCGAACTCGGACTCGGTGTCCATTCTCATCATCGAAGCCAAGAACGGCCGCATCGCCTGCAAGGTCTCGGAGTTCATCCGGCCGCAGAAGCTGGTCCTGATTCCCCTGCCCGAAGGCTTCCACGCCACCGGCATCTCCGGCACCACCATCCTTGGCGGCAGCCAATTGGGGATGATTATCGAACCCTTCGAGCTGGTCGCCATGGCCTGCGGCACCCCCCTGGACGCCGACTCCTACACCACCTCCTCCGCCATTCCCGTGGAGGAAGGGGCCGCCGCCATCGCCCCCCCGCCCCCATCCGACAAGCCGGCGGCCAAACCCGCCGCCCAGGCTGACGCCACGAAGAAGAAGGCCGCCGCCGGCAAAGCCGGCGGACAGGATGGCGGCTCGGGCAACACCGGCGTCCGGTCCGCCCCGCCGGCGCCGGAAATGGACGACGGCCTGGCGCAGCAGTTCTTCATTGAAATCCACGACATCCTCACCCAATTGAACGAGGACATCTTCCAGCTGGAAAAGGAACCGGACTCGATTCCCCGGGTCAACACCATTTTCCGGCATTTCCATTCCATCAAGGGCAATTTCATGATGACCGGCTTCACCAACGTGGGCGCGTTTGTCCACGAGGTGGAATCGGTCCTCGACCAGATTCGCGAGAAGAAGCTGGAAGTCAACCAGGAAATCATCGATCTACTCCTGGACGCGGTGAAGAACCTGGAACAGGGCCTGGCGACGATCCGTTCCGGCCGGGGCTACGAGATAACCGACAAGGATCTCCTGGCCACGCTCGAACGGTACCGCCGCAAGGACACCATGATCCGCGAGAAGGAAACGGACGTGGACGACTCGGGGGTGTTCAGGATGTCGCCGTTGGGGACGCTGTTGTTCCACGCGAAGATGTCGACGCCGGGGATGAACGTTTTCCAGTCGATGATTCAGTTGAAGCCGTCCTTCCAGGATTCGTCCTTGATCGCCTACCTGATTATCCGGCGCCTGACCAAGGTGGCGGACATCATCGACTCGGTGCCGTCGTTGGAGCGTATCGAACAGGGGATAGTCAAGGACAAGATGAAAATCATGTTCGCGTCCCAGTTGTCGATGGACGACATCAATCGTTTCTTCAAGAACCAGCTGCAGCGCTACTACTCGGTGGGCATTTTCGAAAACCTCATATTGGAGTAGCCACATGGCGAAAATTATCCTGAGCCTGAAGGACGAAGCCGAGCAGGCGGAAATCGCCGGCGCTCTAAGGTTGAAACGGCATACCGTGACGGTGATCCCGCCGGTCTCGGAAAGCGCCAGCCCGAAGAAAATCGCCGAAAGCCTGGTCGAGGACAAGGCCGACGTGGCGATCATGGATTATCTTGCGGACGACGCCTTCAGCGTCAAGATGCTTCAGGCCGCCACCGACAACGCCAGCATTCCCCGTTTCATTTTCGTGCTGCCGCGGGAGACCCCTGTCTCCCACGTACTCATGGCGGTGAACGAGGGGGCGGCGGCTTTGGTGGAGTCGCCGGTGAATACGGAGGCCTTGTTGAATTACGTCGAGCGGGCGATCAGCGGGCCGTCCCGCTTCCGCTTCGAGCTGGACAAGGAAAACACCATGGTCGCCGACTTCGCGGCGATGGAGCGTGAAGCCAAGACCATGAAGATGCAGGCGGCGTCCAGCAAGAAGCTGATTTCCTATCTCCTTGCCACCCCTATAGCCAGTCAACACCGCAGCGCCTTGATCGTCTCCGACTCCACTTATCAGCGGGATTACCTGCGAAAGCTCCTGGAGGACCACGGTTTTCTGGTCCATACGGCCCAGAACCCCGATGAAGGGTTGCAGACCGCGTTGGCGGAGAAGCCGCGGATTGTCATTTCCGACCTGGAGATGGAGGGGAAGAACGGGGTCGAGTTCTGTCTGGACTTGAAAATCAACCACAAATTCGTGCCCTGTTTCTTTGTCATCTGCACCGCTAACAGCGAGAAGATCGACAAGGTTCTGGCGCCCGGGAACGGGGTTGACGGTTGCGTCATCAAGCCTTCGAACGAGAGCGGGAACATCGAATTGATTGCGACGGCGGCGATGGGATTGCTGCTGTGAGGCGCCGCGTAAAAACAAGTTGGTTGGCTTTATTTAACCACAGAGACACAAAGGACACAGAGAACAGGCGCATCTCAATTTTGTTGCACAACTCCGCACCCTGTCACGCCGGAACCCTCCCCACACGTCATTCCGGCGGTATAAACGGATGCTGCACCCCCAACGGGCGTTTTCGCCGGAATCCAGGGGGATTGACAATGACGGCGGTACTTCTTCTTTCCCTACCGCGACACTGGGGTGATTCCACTGCCGTCAGCGCTTATCCCCCTGGATTCCGGC
>JAVBTZ010000225.1:0-3560 GCA_031555915.1 Planctomycetota bacterium | reverse complement strand
AGTTTATTTCACCACAGAGACACAAAGGACACAGAGAACCGCAAAACATTCGGAACCGCACTCCGAAAACGGTTTTATTCTCCTCCAGCCAGCCAAAAAGAACCGGAAGACAGACCGCGCGTCCGTCTTCCGGTTCTTTTTTAGAAGTTCTTGCGGCGGGACATGATACTTATCCGCCGTTGGCAGCAAGTCCAACCTAAACCGTTGCCATTGTCAACCTTAACAGGAATCTGGGCGATTTTGGGATTGTACCGAAGGGTGCGGCGCATATATTCGACACTAGACTTGCTTTGGTATTTTCGCTCCGCCAGGGACCACATTCTTCCGGAGAAAAAATAGCGGAATCAGGCAGGGGATCTGCGTCCACCAACGCAGTCGCTCGGGGGAGCATCCCCAAAAAAATATTACGGCAGAAACGCTTTCTCCCCAGTTTGCGTAAACGCATCGCTTCGGCTTTTTACATCAATACTGACCCGTGCGGCCTGCGCCGCCACGCCCTCAGTATTCATGCAAAACGCCCAGCAATTTTCGCAAACCGGTACCGAACGCCCTCCCACCTCGTGGACCTTGGGGCATGACTCGGGTGCAATACGACCTAAGCATGCCCCAACGGTCTCGTGAGGAAAAGCCAGGAGGCGCTCTATCTTTTTAGGAGAAGGAAATGCGTATGCCGTCCGCCAAACAAAGTTGCCTCGTTGTCGCCCTCCTCACGCTCCTCGCCCTATCCCACGCCGTCGCGGCGGAGGGACCGGAGGATTTTAAAAGCATCCTCGCCGCCGCCGAAAGCAACCACGCCGACGCCCAATTCCTCCTCGGCGACTGCTACTACAAAGGCCGCACCGTCCCGCAAAACTACCAGGAAGCGGTCAAGTGGTTCCGCAAGGCCGCCGACCAGTCCAACCCCGACGCCCGGTATTACCTAGGCGTCTGCTACGCCAACGGCCAGGGCGTGGAGAAAAACCCCCAACTCGCCGCCGATTGGATCCGCCGCGCCGCCGACCGCGGCAACCCCGAAGCCATGAACACCCTCGGCCTACTCCACTCCAGCGGCAACGGCGTCCGCCAGGACTATCACGAAGCCGTCAGCCTCTTCCGCCGCGCCGCCGACGCCGGCTCCAACGACGCCCTGAAAAACCTCGCCCTCTGCTATGCCAACGGCCTCGGCGTCCAGAAGGACCTGAAACAGGCGGTGAAACTCCTGAAAACCGCCGCCCACGCCGGCTCCGCCGACGCGCAGTACAACCTCGGCGTCTCCTACGTCAACGGCAGCGGCGTCGACACGGACTACCAACAAGGCATCAAGTGGCTGCAAAAAGCCATCCAGAACGGCTTCGTCGACTCCCACGGCAGCCTCAACATCGCCCTGGCGAAATTCGCCGGCGACAAGGCCATGCAGGCCTGGGCCAAAAACAAGGGCATCGACTTCAACAAGCAGGACGACAAAGGCCGCACCCTCGCCCACAACGCCGTCCAGGAAGACCGCCTCGACCTCCTCGAATGGCTGAAAGCCAACCAGGACAACCTGAACGCCCAGGACGACGAAGGCATCACCCCGGTCGACATGGCCAGCATCGGACACAAAAGCGAAATCGTCAAATGGTTCAAGGACAACGGCATCACCGCCCGCGACCCCAAAGTCGATATGAAATGGGCCGATGACATGCGCTCCGCCGGCATGGACGACACCGACATCGGCAACTACGCCATGGCCCTCCTCTGCAAGTCCGCCGGCACCGGCGACATCAAGATGATGAAACACTGCCTCCAAATGGGCGTGAACGTCAGCGGCGCCGAATCGGACGGTTCAACCCCGCTCCACTTCGCCGTGCACGCCAAAAACCGGGCCAGCATCAAATTCCTGAAATCCCGCGGCGCCAACCCGCGGGCCAAGGACGCCCGGGGCTTCACCCCCACCGACTACGCGAAGATTCGCCTGCAGGAGGACGTCCTGGAATGGCTGGGGGAATGAAACGGTCCGAAAAGAGTTCCGGATAGGTTACAATGGAAACAAGATTCCTCGAAAAACTTACGGATTGACACCATGATTATGAGAATGCCTGCCGCTTGCCTCTGTTTGGCCTGGACCGCTTTCCTGCTCCTCTGCGGGGCCGGCGCCCGGGCGGGCGAAGCCAAACACCTCCCCGACGCCCAGCCGCCGAAGCTCACCTTCGACACCGGGATTCCACATATGCAAATCAATCCCGGCCCGGGAACCGCCGCGGCGTTAGCCAGCCCGCCCCCGCCAACGGCGGCAGTCCCGTCCACCACCCCGCCGCCCGCCCCAGTCATGGAACCGCCCCCAACCCCGGCAGCGGCAACCGCGCCGGCTTCCCCAGACCTGCCGGCATTTGGCTCCGGTTCCGCCGCCGCTCTCGACCCGACCGAAGAACCCCTCCTCGGCTTGCCGCAGTTCCCCGCGGGGGAGCTACCCGACCTGCCGGTGGAAATCAGGGAACCGGTGGACGTCGGCGACGCCACGGCGGGCGAGAGCAAGACTTTCGACCCTTGGGATGTGACCGAAGCCGAAGTGGCGGAGGCGATTCCGCTGGGAAATTGCGGTTCGGCCCAGGCGCCCTGCGAGGAACCGTGCGAAGGTTGCCAGCCGGCGTTTCCGGGATCTCTCCCGGCGCCCGAAATGGCGGCGCCGATTCCGGAAATGTCCGAACCGGGTTCGCTCATGGAGACCCCGGCGGAGGCGGAGGCGCCCGGCGCCGAAGCCGCGCCGGACAGCGGGGTTTGGGCCGGAGAGGGAGTGGCGGACGGCTTGACCGGGACGATGATTGGGGAAATTCTCGACGGTGAACTGCGGAAAATGGATTCCCTCGCGAACGACCCCTCCCGCCCGGGCGGGGCGGAGACCCGGAAACAACCCGACCCGCGGGGAAAGCGGGAAACGCCCAAAAAACCCGCCCTGCCGCCGGAAGACTATAAACGCCCCAAAGATCCGGCCGGTCAGGAACCGGATAAAAAGAAACCGCTTACCAACCCCTTCACCGGCCTGCCGAAGTACATCGAGGCGCTGATTCCCCAGGGCAGCATGGAATTCAAGAGCGAGGTGGTAATCAAGAAAAACGCTCCGCCCACTTTCGAAAATCTGGAAGTGGAAAAGGAAACGGTGGAGGCGACCCTGCTGGACAAGTACAACAACCTGCTGGCCTCGGCCGGCCGGGTGGCGCGAGTGGAAATGGTGCCGACGAAACCGGCCCGTTATGCCCGGGACGGCAGCTGGGTGAAAGGCGAGTTCAACCAGATTGTCCACGATATCTGGGGGAGACGCTTGCCGGATTACGAAGCGGAGTATTTTGTGATTGTGGTGGGGATGCCAACCGACGGCGTGACGAAATTGTGACGGTGATTTGGTAAAGCCCGGCTGCGGATCTGGCGCGGAGGAGCGTCAGGGTTCCAGCCGGGTGTCTCTAAGTTGACTTTTTGAGAAAATCGAGCAAACCGCCGCTCGATTTCCTCAGAAAGTGTGGGTAGCCAGGATTAGCTATATAATTAGGTCAACTCAGCCTGTGCCTTTGAACTGCCGAAAATAAAACCCTTGTCCTCAAAGAGGT
>JAVBTZ010000115.1:0-5240 GCA_031555915.1 Planctomycetota bacterium | reverse complement strand
CTTTGCCCAAAAATAACTTTTACCAGTTTAACCCGGGTGTTTCGTTTGGATCGGCATTTTCGCCCTTACCGCCTGGTCGAAAATGCCTCTGGGTCATTGGGCAAATTCTGAATGTGTAAAAGTTAATTTTGGGCAAACCCTAATCCAAACACCAGACGACAAGGAACAGGAACATGGCCAAGCACAAATCCGCCGATATCAGGAACATCGTCCTCTGTGGACACGCCGGAGCCGGTAAAACCATACTCGCCGAAGCCATGCTCTTCAAAACCAAACTCGTCACCCGCCTCGGTTCAATCACCGACGGCTCCACCGTCTCGGACTACGAAAAAGAGGAAAAGGATTACCAGTACTCGCTCTCGTCGTCCGTCATGCACCTCCCCTACGCCGGCAAGGAAATCAACGTCGTCGACACCCCCGGGCAGGTCGATTTCCAGGGCGGGATGATCACCGGCATGGCCGGGGCCGACACCGCGGTCATCTGCGTGAACGCCCAGAGGGGCGTCGAACTGATGACCCGCAAAGCCTGGGACCTGGCCGGCCGCTACGGTCTCGGGCGCATCATCGCCATCACCCGCATGGACAGCGAGAACGTGAACGTCCAGGAAATCGTCGCCAACGTTCAGAAAACCTTCGGCAACAAGTGCGTGCCGTTCACCGTGAACGACGGCGAAGGCTCCTCCTTCAACGGCGTCAAGCCGGCCCTGGTGGACAGCCCGGAAGGCGAGGCCGAAGAGCTCAAGCAAAGCGCCATCGAGAACGCCGTCGAGGCCGACGACGCCCTGATGGAAAAATATATGGAGACGATGGAACTGTCGAAGGACGAGTTGTCCGCAGTGATGCCGAAGGCGATTCTGTCCGGCTCGGTGACGCCCATTTTCATGCTGGCGGCGGAAAAGGACAAGGGAGTCGCGGAACTCCTGGACTTCATCGCCGGTTACTGTCCGAATCCGCTGCTGGCCAAGCGGAAATTGGTGCAGGAAGACAGCGAAGAAACGTCCGTCCTCCAGCCGAAGGAAGAAGGCCCGGCGCTGGCGCAGGTGTTCAAGGTGGTGTCGGACCCGCACCTGGGGAAGCTTTGCTACCTGCGGGTCTTTACGGGCAAGATTGAGTCGAAGTCGCAGTTGAACGTTTCGGCGACGGGCAAGCCGGAAAAGATCGGCCAGCTGGTCCGGCCGCAGGGCGACAAGAGGGAAGACATCGCCGACGCGGTCGCGGGGGACATCGTCGGGGTGGCGAAGGTCGACAATCTCCACGTCGGCGACACCCTTTACACCAACGGCAACTGGCGCTTCGAAAAGATGCCGCTGCCGCATCCCATGACCGGCCTGGCCGTCGCCCCGAAGAACCGCGGCGACGAACAGAAGATGGGCCTGAACCTGAACCGCCTCTGCGAAGAAGACCCCACCTTCATCTTCCAGCGGAGCGAACAGACCGGGGAACAGGTCATTTCCGGCATGGGCCAGGTGCATCTGGACGTGATGCTGTCCCGGTTGAAGACGCGTTACGGCATGGAACTGGACACCAAGCCGCCGAAGAGTCCCTATCTGGAGACGGTAACCAAAGAAGCGGAAGGAAGCTACCGCCACAAGAAACAGTCGGGTGGCGCGGGGCAGTTCGCCGAAGTGCACCTCCGCATCAAGCCGAACGAACGCGGCAAAGGTTTCGAATTCGTCAACGCCATCGTGGGCGGGGTCATTTCCGGCCCGTTCATTCCCTCGGTGGAAAAGGGGGTGAAGAAGGCCTTGGACCACGGTCCGGTGGCGGGCTACCCGCTGGTGGACGTGGTGGTCGAGCTGTTTTTCGGCAAGGAGCACCCGGTGGACTCGAAGGATATCGCCTTCCAAATCGCCGGTGAAATGGGGTTCAAGGAAATTGTCGAAGGCACGAAGCCGGTACTTCTGGAGCCGATTGTCAACCTGGAAATCGCTTTCCCGGCCCAATATTTCGGCGACATTTCCGGCGACATTTCCAGCCGCCGCGGCCGGCCGACCGGTACCGACCAAATGGGCGAGATGCAGGTTTTGAAGGCCCAGGTGCCGCTCGCGGAAGTGGCGGATTACGGTTCGACCCTCAAGGCGATTACCCAGGGCGAGGGGTCGTATTCGATGGAATTGTCGCATTATGAAGGGGTGCCGTCGAATATTGCCCAGCAGGTGGCCCAGAAGGCGCGGGCTTCGCAGGAGTCGGGGAAGACGTCGGCCAGGATGTAGAAAAAAAAGGAAAACCGGCGCTTTGCCGACAAGTATAAGTTTAATCTGAAGTTTTGCAAAGTGGCGATTAAACCGCTTTGCCTGAATTTCAAGGGTTTTTTTAATTTTACAAAATCGCCATTCGGCGGTTTGAATGGTGATTTTGCAAAAGTCCAGTTTAATCCAGAACTTTCCGGAATATCCGTCATTCATAAGCATAAACAAGGAACCAGGATCATGAAACAAGGACTGCACCCCAAATACGAAGAAACGACCATTACCTGCGCTTGCGGCAATGAAATCAAGACCCGTTCGACCAAGTCGGACGTCAAGCTGACTCTCTGCAACGAATGCCACCCCTTCTTCACCGGCAAGCAGAAGTTCGTGGACACGGCCGGCCGTATCGAAAAGTTCCAGAAGCGCTTCAATCTGGCCGAAGGCACCGCGACGGCGGAGATCGTGAAGACGCAGAAGGCGAGAACGAAGAAGCAGGCCCAGTCGGCGGCGATTCAGGAAGAGAAGCGGCTGAAGGCGGCCCGGCGGCTCCCGAAGAAGGGGGCGGGCGAAGGCGGCGAAGCGGCGGCCGGCGAAGGCGAGGCGGCGCCGGAAGCGTAGCTTTGGGATGCTTGTGGAAATACCGTGGCGCCAGCCTTGCTGCAAGGCTGGCGCATGTTTGATGGTGACGTTTATTCCCAACCATGAAAACCGACTCCCATGCTTGACCCCAAAGTAAAAACCAAACTGGATGAACGCCTGGCCCGCTTCCAGGAACTCGACGCCATACTCGCCGACCCCGCCGTCGGCGCCGACCCGAACATCGGCGATTACATGCGGGAGCGGGGGACGCTGGCCAAGTCGATGGACGTTTACCAGGGTTACCTCGCCGGCGAGAAGGAATTGGCCGACAACCGGGAGATCGCTGAAGACGCGAACCAGGACCGGGAACTCCGCGAACTCGCCGCCATGGAGATTCCCGATCTCGAAGAAAAACAGCACGCCCTGGAAACGGAAATCATCGACATGATTCTGGGGCAAGGCGCGGACAACAACCGGAACGCCATCTTGGAAATTCGCGCCGGCACCGGCGGCGAGGAAGCGGCCCTGTTCGCCGGCGACCTTTACCGCATGTACCAGAATTACGCCCACGCCCGCAGCTGGAAGTGGGAGGTGATGACCATGCACGAGTCGGAGCGGGGCGGCTTCAAGGAAGTGATTGTTTCGGTCGAGGGCGAGAATGTTTTCCGCGACCTCCGTATGGAAGGGGGCGGCCACCGGGTCCAGAGAGTGCCGGAAACGGAAGCCCAGGGCCGGGTGCACACCTCGGCCGCGACGGTGGCGGTGATGCCGGAAGCGGAGGAGTACGAGGTCGAGATCAAGCCGGAAGACTTGCAGATAACGATTCAATGTTCGGGCGGGCCGGGCGGGCAATCGGTCAACACGACCCAGTCGAGCGTGCGGATTATCCACATTCCGACCGGGATTACCGTATTCATGCAGGAGGAGAAGAGCCAGCACAAGAACAAGGCGAAAGGCATGCGGGTCCTCCGCTCGCGCTTGTACGAGTTGAAGAAAGCGGAAGAGGACGCAAAGCGGGCGGCGGAACGCCGGGGACAGACCGGTTCCGGCGACCGCTCGGAACGGGTGAGGACTTATAATTTTCCGCAGGACCGTTGCACCGACCACCGTTTGGGCAAGAACTTTCCCTTGGGGGATGTAATCGAGGGGAAGCTGGACAAATTGATTGCGGAACTGGTGGAGTATGCGAAGCAGCAGGATTTGCAGGGTTGATGCAGCGGAATGGTTATACCGACGACTCCTTGAAAATGTGAATTTCACCACAGAGACACAAAGACCACAGAGAACCACAATTTTATATAGTGACTCCAAAAAATGCGGTTCTCTGTGTCCTTTGTGTCTCTGTGGTTAAATAAACTTTTCACAAGTTCAATACGCGGCGAGTATAACAGCCCGGCAATTTTTTTTGAAAGAAGAAAATGGAAACGGGCAATTTACCCTGGGATAATTGCGTCGCATCATAGAAAGGTAAGGCTTATGACTCGCATCTTTTCCTCACGTTCGTTTCTTTTGGCTTTGGCCTTGTGCTCGATAGTGTCAGTCGCGTTCGCGGCAGGTTTGTTCCGCCGGGCCCCGAAGCCGGAACCTAAGCCCGCCCCCGCCCCGGCCCAGGCCCCCGCCGAAGCCGCCGCCGCTCCGGCCGCCGTTCCGGCGATACCCAGGCCGGCACCGGGCAGCGTGGCCGTCGCCGGCGTGAACATCCCCCTCCGCACCGCCAGGGTGCAGGAAGGCGACTGGGTTCTGTACCGCAACGAAGAGGGTCTCAGGTTGGAGACGGCGACCAAGGTCGAACCTCAGTTAGGGGGGGACCTCATGGTTTTCTACACCATGCAGAAGGTGGAAGCGAACGGCAAGGTGGCGGAAGGGGACGAAGCGGTGCGGATGGCCTCGCAGGAAAAGACGGACATTGCCAATCTCGCCGGACAACTGCAAAAACCCAAGGTGGAACGCCGGCAAATCAACCTCGACGGTAAAAAGGTCAATGCCTACGTGCTCGCCGATGTCCGGGACGGCTTCAGCATGGAATACTGGTATACGGATGAATTCACCATCGACGGCCAGGTGCTGTCCCAGGTGATTATCGCGGGGGTGGACGACCATCCCGGCCAGACCGACAAGCTCTTCGAAGCGGTGGCGTTCGGCAATGCCAAACAGCCCTTCAATCCGAAGAACATCAAGAAATATGTACAGTAATGGCTGACGAAAAAACTTGGCAGCCGCTGGAACTGGTGAAGGTGACGGCCGATTATCTGGCCGGCAAGAAAATCCCCGACGCGCGGGTGGACGCGGAGATTCTTCTCTGCGAGGTCATGGGGCTCCGCGGACGGGTCGATTTGTACGCGGGCTTCGAGAAGGAAGTGTCCCCGAAACAGTTGGCTGCATATCGTGAATGCGTGCGTCGTCGCGCCCCCCCGGAGCCGGTCAGTAGGAGTCTCGGGCGGCGCGACGTCAAGGGACTGCGCGTTCTGGTGA
>JAVBTZ010000049.1:0-21940 GCA_031555915.1 Planctomycetota bacterium | reverse complement strand
CTTTGCCCAAAAATAACTTTTACCAGTTTAACCCGGGTGTTTCGTTTGGATCGGCATTTTCGCCCTTACCGCCTGGTCGAAAATGCCTCTGGGTCATTGGGCAAATTCTGAATGTGTAAAAGTTAATTTTGGGCAAACCCTTAGTCGAACAGCGGCGGATGCTCGCGACACCACAGCACCTGCTCCGCACCCCCTGGACACGAATAGCCAAACGCCGGACAGCCCTCCGCCGCCTCCGCAGACAACGGCGCCCGATTGCGAATGCAATGCGCATACAAACACGGCAAATCCTGTTCGTAAAAATCCGGATTAGCCGAATAATCAAACGACCAGCCAAAACGACCCAAATACTCGTTCACCGCCTCGCCCCCGCGCAGCATCCCGCCGTTCTCGTCCCGCGGGTCGTCGCTGCCCAGTATCCGGCAGGCTTCGGCAAAATCCCGCACCTCGCCGTTCTCGTGATCCTCCGCCAATTCCAAATGCCGGTCCAAATCCTCCACCGCCATATCGAACTGGCCCGCCCGCGCAAACAGCCAGCCACGGATGAAATACGCCTGGGGTTCATCCGGCGCAATTTCCAAAGCGTCCGTGACATGACGCAACGTCGCGCGGAGATCCCCGCGAAAACGGGAAATCTCCGCCAGCATGCTGTGACCCATGGCGTCCTCGGGATCCAACTGCAAGACCGTCTCGAAGTCGCTCTGCGCCTCTTCGTCGCGGCCCAAATTCAAATAGGCGAGGCCACGGTTGCCGTAGGCCCCGGTCATGTCCGGCGACATTGCGACCAGGGCGGAAAACGCGTCCACCGCCTCCTGAAAACGCCGCTCCTCCAATAACGCCAAAGCCGCCTCAAAACGCTTGTCGCCATTTACGTCCATATCTGACCCGCGCCATTCCTCTGTGAAAAACCCCTGGAGTCCCATAATGCCAAGAAATTATATACGCGGGAGTAACCCTTATCAACCCAAGAACTCCCGCACCGCCTGCGGCGCCGCCGCCAGGAGCTCGCCAAGCTTCCCCGGCTCCCTGCCGCCCGCCTGGGCAAAATCCGCCTTGCCCCCGCCGCCGCCGCCGATGATCGGCGCCAGACGCTTGACAATGTCCCCCGCCTTCAGGCGCCCGGCCGCCAAGCCCTTCCCCAAACCAACCGCCAACGCCGCCTTGTCCCCGTCGCGGCCGGCGAGAATCGCTACCGCGTTTTCACCCAGGCGCGCCACCGCCTCGCGGGTCAATTCGCCAATTTCCTTGCCGCCGACTTCACCCGCGTCCACCGCCAGCAACTTCAACCCGCCCGGCAGATCCACCGCCTGCGCCGAGACGATCTTGTCCCGCGCCGCCTGCAATTTCACCTGGGACAAATTCTTCTCCAACTCGCGCAACTGACCGCTCATCCCCTTGAGCCGTTCCAATAGATCCTTCGCCGGAGTCTTCAACTCGCGGGACAACTCGCCCAACTGCTCCCCCTGCTCCCGCGACAGACGGAATGCCGCCGTACCGGTCACCCCCTCGATACGCCGCACGCCGGCGGAAATGGACTCCTCCGCCACCAGCCGGAAAGAGCCGATGGGGCCGGTCGCCTTCATGTGGGTGCCGCCGCAAAGCTCGGTGGAGTAATCGCCCGTGAACAGAACCCGAACCGTCTCCCCGTATTTTTCCCCGAACAGGGCGATGGCGCCGGTCTTCCGCGCTTCGTCAATTGGCAGAACCTTGGTGACCACCGGGGCGTTTTCCAAAATGCGCCGGTTGACGATGTCCTCGATCTCCCGTTTCTCGGCCGAGGTCAGGGCCGCGGGGTGCTGGAAATCGAACCTGAGCCGCTCGGGGCTGACGTAGGAACCTTTCTGTTCCGCCTTGTCCCCCAGGACCCGCCGGAGCGCGTGGTGGAGAAGGTGGGCCGTCGTGTGGTTACGCATGATGTCCAGGCGGCGTTCGCCGTCGACCTTGGTCTGCACCGTCGTCCCCGGTTTAAGTTCGCCGCTTTCCACTTCGCCAATATGCAGGACGATGCCGTCCAGCTTCTGGGTGTCCTCGACCCGAATCACCAGATTACCCGGGCCGATCAACAGCCCGGTGTCGCCGACCTGCCCGCCGGATTCGCCGTAGAACGGGGTCTGGTCGAGGACCACCGTTACGCTGTTCCCCTGTCCCGCCGCGTCGGCGAGTTTGTCCCCCAGGACCACGGCCAGGACCTTCGCTTCGCCTTCCATGGTGTCGTAACCGGTGAAGGCCGTGGAGGAGGTGATTTTCTTGACCTCCTGCAGCGGGCCCTTGGCGAAGACGTCGCCTTTCATCTTGGCGCCTTCGCGCGCTTTCGCCTTGGCTTCCGCCATAGCCGTGTCGAAGCCGGCCCGGTCGACGCTGAGGCCTTCCCGCGCCACCACTTCCTCCGACAGTTCGTAGGGGAAGCCGTAGGTGTCGTAGAGTTCGAAGGCGGTGGCGCCGGCGAGAACGCGGTTGCCGGACGCTTTCGTTTCCGCCACCGCCTGCTCGATGCGGGTCAGGCCGCGGTCGAGGGTGGCCAGAAATTTCGACTCCTCCAGGCTCACGGTGTCGGCTATCGAATCGGCGTGGGCGAGGATTTCCGGGTACGGTTTCTGCATCACCCGCCCGACCAAAGGAACCAGCCTGTGCAGGAACGCTTCGCGAATCCCCAAATTCCGGCCGTCGATGACCGCCCGCCGCAGGAGGCGCTTCAAGATGTAGCCCCGGTGCGAATTCGCCGGCAGGACACCGTCCGCGATGCAGAAGGTCACGGCGCGGATGTGATCCGCGATGCGGCGCATGAGGATGTCGTCCTCTTTTTTGGCGTGGTATTCCTTGCCGGCGGCGTTGGCGACGGCGTGCACGAGCGGCTGGAAAATGTCGATGTCCATGTTGGTCGGGGCGCCCTGCATGCAGGCGGTGATGCGTTCGAGGCCCATCCCGGTGTCGATGTTTCTTTGCGGCAGGGGCACGAGGGAGCCGTCCGACTGGCGGTCGAACTGGGTGAAGACCAGGTTCCAGATTTCCACCCAGCGCCGGCATTCGCAGGTTATGCCGCAGTCGGGTTTTTGGCAGCCGAAGTCGGCACCCCGGTCGTAGAAGATTTCCGAACAGGGGCCGCAGGGGCCGTTCGGGCCCAATTTCGGGGCGTCGGCGGGCCAGAAATTGTCGTGGTCGCCCAGGCGGGTGATTTTGTCCTTCGGCAGGCCGACCAGTTTTTCCCAGATTTCGAAGGCTTCGTCGTCGGATTCGTGCACCGAGACCTGCAGGCGCGCGGCGGGGATGCCCATGACTTGGGTGAGGAATTCCCAGCCCCAGGTTATGGCCTCCTTTTTGAAGTAGTCCCCGAAGGAGAAGTTCCCCAGCATTTCGAAAAAGGTCTGGTGGGCGGGGGTGACGCCGACGTTCATGATGTCGCCGGTGCGGATGCACTTTTGCGAGGTGGCGGCGGTGCGGTATTCAATCCGGAGGCCCATGAACTGATCCTTGAACTGGTTCATGCCGGCGCCGGTGAAGAGGAGAGTGGGATCGTTATGCGGGACAAGGGAGTCCGAGGCGACGATGCGGGCGCCTTTCGAGGCGAAGAAGTTGAGGAACTTGTCGCGGATGTCGTCAGTTTTCATGGTTGGGAAATCCTTCACCTGGTTACCGGGGTGGCCGCTAAAAAAAGCCCTTTTACCGGTATGCTTCGGCATACGGCAACCTGGCTGTCATTTTTGGGGCGCTCCGGATTCAGTCATAAAAAAGGCCGCCGCGGCGGCTGGCCGGGGCGGTCGGGTTAACCGATGCGTCGATTATACTATAAAGCGGAAAGGGGGGTCAAACAGGAAATCCGTGCAGCATGGTGACAATTTCCTTAAAACGCGCGTCTTCCCGCAAGGACGCCAGGTCGTCGTCCCGGGTCATGTGGCGGTGATCCCGGTAACCGAAACGGACCGCGCTGGCCAAGGCTTCGATGGCTTGGTCGGGATAACCCACCAACGCATAGCTGCAGGCCAGGTCGTAGAACACCGCCGGGTCTCCGGGACGCAGTTCGGCCAGCCGCTGATCCAGAAGCAGGGCGTCAGTGTAAAACCCGAGTTCGGTGAGGCGGGACGCCGCAATTTCCAGGGCGTGGGGGTGCAGGGGGCGCCGTTCGAGAACTTTGCCGCAGAATTCGAGGCTGAAGGAAAAATAATCCCGCTGCCCCGCTTCGAGCCGGTTGGCGCGGCTTTCATCCTGGGGACCGTGCGGCGGATAGATTGACGCCATGACCGTGCCTTTGCGAAGCGTAATCCCGAAAAATCACTTGTGGTTCAACGTCCCCTCGATTTCGAGATCGTCGTCCTCTTCCACCGCCGCCTGACCCGCCGTACCCGGCGCCGAAGTCAGCCCCAGCGCTTCGGGATCCGCCGCCGAACCGTGCGGAAACGAGCCGGATTCCCCGAACATGTCCAGCATTTCCAGGAAAGCCCCCCCTTCATTCGGGGTGCGGATGTTGAAGTCGGCCGTGGCCAGGAGTCCGCCGCCGGGTATCGTTTTCAACCGCGCATGAATGCGCCGCAGAATGTTGAAGGGCAGACGTTCGCATTCGCCGTAAGTGAATTCAATCGCGGCCTGGTATTTGCCGCCGCCTTTGTCGGTTACCTTGATGCTGCTCATGGCTTTCCTCCCCCGCTTAAATGGCAGACCCGTTCCCAATGGCCCACAACGTCCTTCGGCGATGCCGCCGGCGGCATGACGCCGACTCCAACTTTTCCGAGCATTCCTTACTTGTGGCAAAACGCCGGCTTCTTTCAAAAATACGGATTTTTTTTGCGCGGCGCGCAGAAATTAAGTTGACCTGGTTTATTTAACCACAGAGACACAAAGGACACAGAGAACCACAACCACAAACCATCTTTAATATTTGGCATTCTTAAGTTTTTCGGTTGCGGTTCTCTGTGTCCTTTGTGTCTCTGTGGTTAAATAAAACCAACCAACTTTTTTTTGCGCGGCGCCTTGGAGGTGCCCTTCACTTGTACTTCCGGTTGCGAAGAATCTTGTCCACTTTCGCCAATTCCGATTCCATCACGCTCTTCAAACCTTCGAGTTCGGTCATTATTCTGGCGCTGCCGCTGGTGGAGGCGGGGGAGGCTTTGCCCTCCGGTCCGTTCATTATCCCGGGTTCACTTTTAGCCGGCGCCGGTCTTATTTCCGTACCGCCCTTTTTACCGCCGTCCGCTTTATTATCCCCTCCGTCCGCTTGGGCGTTCGGACCGCCGCCGGTAGCGGCCGCGGGAGGTCCCGGCCCGGCCGGGGACTCTTCCGGCGGCGGCGCGGCCTCGATCGTGGGCCAGGACCGGAGGCGGATCGCTTCGGAAGTCTCCGCCGGCGCTTCCGGCTCGGCCGCCGGCAAATTTTCCTCCTGCTCGGTCTGCGCTTTTTCCGTCGCCAGCAGCCGGCGCATCAACTCCCGCGTTTCGATGCGCGGATTGCGTTCGGTGCGGGTTTCGTCAATCTGCTGCGGCTGGATCCGCTCCGGCAGGGGGTCGTCATGATCCGTATGATGGCCGGACCCGGGTCCGCCCTTGCCCCGAGCCGCCGCCGGCGGCGGTTCCGCCTCGTTCCGGTAAAATCTGCCGGTCAGCAGCCAATCCCAGGACAGCTGCTTATGCATCACCACCATTTCCAGAATCGGCCAGGGGATGGCCTCGTTTTTGCCTTCGCCGTCCAGGCCGAAAGAAAAAGGCATTCCCAACGCCATTCCCAGTTCCTGCTGCGTGCGCACATTGTACAGCCGCAACAACCTTCTATATATGGCTACCCAATTAAGCATGGGCGATACTCCTTATTATTCATCCGTCGGCAGCACCACCGCCTCCCCCTCCTTTTTCCCCTTGGCCAGATGGTTCAGCGTACCCACCCCCAAGGGAAGCGCCAGAAGAAGGGTGAAAAAATCCGCCGTCGGCTGGGCGATTTGGATGCCGAGAATTCCCAAACGGGGAGTGAGGAGAAACAGAATCGGCAAGAGAAACAAGCCCTGCCGCGACAGCGCCAGCAAGGTCGCCTTGCCGGCCAGCCCCAAGGTTTGCAGCATCATGTTGTTGAGGACCACCCAACTGGTGGTGGGTAATAGCAGGCATTGGCAACGCAGGGCCAAGGTGCCGATGCGGATGACGTCGGGGTCGTCGGGCCGGAAACAGCGGATGATGTCGGGCGCGAAAATAATCCCGATAATGGACAGCGCCAGAAGAAGAAAAAAGGACGACTTGACGCAAAACCAGAACGATCGCCTGACCCGTTCGAAACAGCCCGCCCCGTAGTTGAACCCGCAAACCGGTTGAAATCCCTGGCCCCAGCCGATCAGGGCCGAGCCGGCGAACCAGGACACCCTTTGCACAATCGACATCGCGGCAATCGCCGCATCGCCGAAGGGCGCCGCCATGCGGTTCAGGACCAGCACCGCCAAGGCCGCCAGGCCCTGGCGGCAAAGCGAGGGAAAACCGCCCCGGACAATCTCCCGGGCGTCCTTGAGGAGAGGATGGAAATGCCGCAGGCTGATGGCGATGTTTCCCTGCCGCGAGCAGCCCGCCAGCAACAACACGAACCCCACGACTTGGCTGATGCAGGTGGCGAGGGACGCCCCCGCCACTCCCAGGTCCAACCCGAAGATGAAAATCGGATCCAGGATGACATTCAGTATCGCCCCCGAGGTCATGCCGATCATCGCGTAGAAGGCGCTCCCTTGAAAACGCAGGAGGCCGTTCAGGGTCAGGGACGCGCACATGAAGGGCGCCGCCACCAGAATGAACCGGAGGTATTCGATGGCGTGCGGCAGAATGGTGGGGGTCGACCCCAACGCCAGGGCGAAGGGCCGGATGAAAACCAGCCCCAGCACGGTTATCGCCAAACCGCAAGCGAACGCCCCGACAAACCCGGCCGCGGCCATGCGGCCGGCGTTGTCCAGGTCTCCCGCCCCGAGCTGGCGGGAGATGTAGTTCCCCGCGCCCTGGCCGAAAAAGAAACCGAAAGCCTGTATGACCGCCATCAGGGAAAAACTCACCCCCACCGCCGCCGTCGCCGTGGTGCCGATCGTCCCCACGAAATAGGTGTCGGCGAGATTGTACATGGCGGAAATCAGCATGATGGCGATGGTGGGGAGAGCCAGGCGGAGGATTAGCCCTTCGACCGGGGCGGTGGTCATGCGCGCGAGTTTTTGCGACATGGCGCTTTTCATGCGCATGCTGGGGGTGCGGGGAGGCGGCGACTCCGGCGCTTCCGTTTCCGGTTCCGCTTCCGCCAGGGCCATATCCGGCACGAGGCGTTCCATGGTCCCGGGATCTGAAATTGGCAGGCTGGTCGGTTTCACTTTCGTTCCGCCATCGGTGTAAGGATGACTCCGCCTCTTCTTCGAAAACAAATTCCCGCGGCAGAGTCGATTATATGCCCGGCGCCGGGAAAATCCATGCCCGGGACGGAGAAGTTTGTCTGCGACCTTTTTGGGCGCTAACTGCCGCGCCCGCCTTATCGCCCTTTTTCCAGCCCCGCCCTTGCGCTGGCCCCCGCGAATACTATAATCGTTCTCCAAAGCGTTTGCCATTGCCTTGCATGACAGGTGCCCCCAAACGTGACCGCCGCGTCACGTTTTTTATATGGAGGGCTCCTTAAAAATGCCCTGGAGCCCCATTATCCCGGCACGAGGAACCGACATGCCAGCAAAAATCGTGGCCATAATGAACCAGAAAGGCGGGGTCGGCAAAACCACCACCACCGTCAATCTTGGCGCCATTCTTGCCAACGAAAAACACAAACGCATCCTCCTGGTCGACCTCGACCCGCAATGCAGCCTGTCGAACCACGTCGGATTCGACACCGCCGGCGAAGACGAATCCGTCTACGACACCCTGGTCGAGCACACCGATCCCAGGACCGTCATCCGGCGCGTGCACGGTCTCGAAGTCCTGCCGGCGAACCGCGACCTCTCCGGCGCCGAAATCGAACTGGCCAAGGAGGAAGACTGGAACGCCCGCCTCAAGGCCGCCCTCGACCCCCTGCGGGATCAATACGACTACATTCTCCTGGACTGTCCGCCCAGCCTGGGGATTTTGGTGGTCCTGGGATTGGTGGCGGCGGAAGCGGTTTTGGTGCCGATGGAGGCGGAGTATTTGGCGCTCGTGGGGATTAGCCAGCTCTGCGACACGGTCGAAAAAATTTCCAAATCGATAAATCCCGGCCTGGAATTGCTGGGAGTGCTGTTTTGCATGTTCGACGGGCGGACGACTTTGGCGCGGGAGGTCAAGGCGGAGGTGGATAAACATTTTCCGGGGAAGGTTTTTCGGACGGCCGTGCGGAAGAATGTGCGGTTGGCGGAGGCCCCGAGCCAGGGGATGACGATATTGGAGTATGAGCCGAATTGCGCCGGGGCGGACGATTATCGGGAGGTGGCGCGGGAGTTCCTGGAGAGGTTTGGGGACAGTGTTTCAGAGGAGGCCGCGGCGGAGCGGGACATTTTGGCCGAGACCCCGGTGATACCGGAGGACGACGGCAGGGGTGGCTGGCAGCGCCAGCCGCAGTGGCGGTAAGGCGCCGCGTCAAAAGCAGATGGTTGGTTTTATTTGACCCATTCGTTTCACCCACCCGTTTTACGAAGGTACGGGGAGAAAATCATGTACCCAGTTGTAGTCGCCATCGACCTGGAAACGACCGGCGCCGATCCCTTCAAGGATCGCATCATCGAAGTCGGCGCCCTCATCATCGAAAACGGCATGCCGGCCGGCGAATTTTCGGAACTCATAAACCCCGAGATCCCCCTCGCCCCAGCCATCATCAAGCTTACCGGCATCACCCCCGACATGCTCAAGACCGCACGGAGCGCCAACGCCGTCCTGGAGGATTTCCTCGAATTCCTCCCCGAGGACGCCCTTTGCATCGCCCATAACGCCGCCTTCGACCGGCAATTCCTCCGCACCGCCACCAAGGACCGCTTCCGGCATCCGGTTCTCGACACGGTCGAACTGTCGCGCATCTGTTTCCCCACCCTCCCGAGTCACAGCCTGGCCGTCCTGTCGGAAACGTTTGGCTTCACCAACGAAAAATCCTCGCACCGCGCCCTCGCCGACTGCGAAAGCCTGGCCCAGCTCTGGGCGGCCATTCTCGAAAAAGCCCAGGAAATCCCCCTCGCCGTCCTCGGCGAAATGAACCGGCTCCTCCTAGCGAACCCCCGCCACCCCTACAAGGAATTTTTCCAACGCCTGGCCAAGGAAAAAATGTCCGAAGGACTCGGGCAGGAAACGGATCTCGCCGCCCTCTTCAAGCTGCGGAAAATGACCCCGCCCCGCGAACCCATCGACGGCGAAGGCGAATTCGACCCCATAAACCCCGAGCAAATCCGCCGCTGGTTCATGAACGGCGGCGCCTTCGCCCGCTCCTTCCCCGGTTACGAAAGCCGCGAGGGACAGGTCGAAATGGCCGAACACGTCACCCACGCCCTCAACGACGGCAAGCACCTCATGGTCGAAGCCGGCACCGGCATCGGGAAAAGCCTGGCCTATCTCGCCCCCGCCCTGCAGTTCGCGGTCGCGAACAAGACCCCGGTCATCGTCTCCACCAACACCAAAAACCTGCAAACGCAATTGTTCGAAAAAGACCTGCCGCTCCTTCGCCGCGCCCTCGACCTCGACTTCAAGGCCGCCCTCCTCAAGGGCCGGCGGAACTACCTTTGCATCAGGAAGCTCCTCTACATCCTCGACAGCATGGAAACGGAACTCGACGGCGAGGACCGCATGCGGCTCCTCAACATCATCCCCTGGGCGGTGTGGTCGGCCACGGGGGACATCTCGGAAAACATCGTCGCCGGGCGGCCCCACTTCGCGCCTCTGTGGACGAAGCTGTCGACGATTGGCGAAGACTGCCTGGGACGCAGCTGCAGACGCTTCCGCCAATGTTTTCTCCAGCGCGCCCGGGCCCAGGCCCAGGAAGCCGATTTGGTCGTCGCCAACCATTCCCTGATTTTTGCCGAACTAGGTTCGAAAAGCCCGGCCATCCCCGATTACCGCCACCTCATCTTCGACGAAGCCCACAACCTCGAAGACGCCGCCACCAACCATCTCGCGGTTGAACTCACCCACGCCCGGGTCGTCACCGCCATCAACCGCGTGCACCGGGCCGGCCGCAAGGGGGCGACAGGATTGATGGCGACGCTGGAAAAATCGTTTGCCGTCGTTTCCGGTTCTTCGCCGGAACTGGCCGAACTCGCATTCCGCCGCATCGAGGAAATCCGCGACGCCGCGGCGATGACCCACGAGCTGCTGCCGCCGTTTTTCCTCGCCCTCGAAGCGGCCTTGGTTTCCAAAAAACAGGGTGACTCGGCCCGCTTCCGCCGGGACGACAAACTGCCGGCCGTTTGGGAACCGGTCGAAAAAACCGGGCACGAACTCTTCGCCGCCGTCGCCGGCGTCCTGCACGGTCTGGACGCCCTGGCGAACATCATCCGCGAACTGGACGAGGGGACCATCCCCTATCAACAGGAAAACCTCCGCGAACTAGATGCGTCCATGTCCTGGATTAGGGATATTTCCGACGACGCGGCCTTCATTCTCGAAGCGGGTTCGCAGGATTACGTCTATTGGCTGGAACGCCTGGGCGCGAAACCGGGGCTGGTGCGGGCGGTGGCGGCGCCGGTGACGGTAGGGGGGCTCCTGTTCGATCAGCTGTACCTGAAGAAGCGGTCGGTGGTGTTCTGTTCCGCCACCATGACGGTGAAGAACCGCTTCGACTTCATCGCCACGCGTCTCGGGATCGCCAATATCCCCCCCAAACGTTTGGTCACCTACAACGCCGGCACGCCCTATGATTATGCGAAGCAATGTTTTGTCGCCGCCCCGGTTTTCCTGCCGGAACCCGGCGGCCGGGACGGGGATTACGCCGGGGAACTGGCCGCGTTTTTGGCGGAAATGTACCGCCGCACCGACGGCCGCGGCATGGCCCTGTTCACCAGTTACGATATGCTCAGCCGGGTCGCCGACGTCCTGGAACGCGAGTTCCTCGGGGACGGCCTGAATCTTCTCGCCCAGGGCCGCTCGGGTTCGCGGGAGAACATCACCTCGATTTTCAAGCGCGGCAACCGGAGCGTCCTCCTCGGCACCCACTCGTTCTGGGAAGGGGTCGACGTGGTCGGGGACGCCCTCTCCTGCCTCACCATCGCCCGCCTGCCCTTCGGCGTGCAGACGGACCCGGTGATCGAAGCCCGCTGCGAGCAGGTCGAGGCGGAGGGCGGGAATTCCTTCATGGACTATTCCCTCCCCTCGGCGGTGATTCGCTTCCGCCAGGGCTTCGGCCGGCTCATCCGTTCGAAGACCGACCGCGGCGTCGCCATCATCGCCGACCGGCGGATTGTGGTGAAGCGCTACGGACAATGGTTCCGCGATTCCTTGCCCGTTCCGACCGAAAGTTTTTCCGACCGTGACAAGCTCCTGGACGCCATAGAAAATTTCCTTGGCGGCAATTCTTGACCTGTATATTCCTATGCGATTGTCTCTTACCCTATAATACGAAAGCACGAAACGGACGTTCCATGAACCAGCCCATTGCCAACCTCCGCAACATCGCCATCATCGCCCACGTCGATCATGGCAAGACCACCCTTGTCGACGCGCTTCTGAAGCAGTGTCACGTCTTCCGGCAAAACCAGGACGTTGCCATCTGCGTTATGGACTCGAACGCCATCGAGCGCGAACGCGGCATCACCATCTTTTCGAAAAACGCCGCCATCCACTACAACGGCGTGCGCATCAACGTCATCGACACCCCAGGCCACGCCGATTTCGGCGGCGAAGTCGAACGCGTCCTCAACATGGCCGACGGCGTCCTGCTCCTGGTCGACGCCTTCGACGGCCCCATGCCGCAGACCCGTTTTGTCCTGCGTAAAGCCCTCCAGGCCGGCCTGAAACCGCTGGTCGTCATCAATAAAATCGACCGACCCGGCGCCCGGCCGCATGAAGTCCTGGACGAGGTTTTCGAACTGTTTCTGCAGTTGGACGCCACCGAGGCGCAGCTCGACTTCCCCGTAATCTACGCTTCCGGCCGGAACGGCGTCGCCAAAACCGAAATCGACGATCCTTCCCAGGACATGCGGCCGCTCCTGGACGCCATTCTCCGGGTCATTCCGCCGCCCATGGCGGATGTGAACGGACCCCTGCAAATGCAGGTCGCGGCCATCGACTATAACGATTACGTCGGCCGTATCGCCATCGGCCGGGTGAAGCGGGGGAGCGTCAGGGAAAAGTCCGACGTCACCGTGCTGCTCCGCCTGGGCGGGCAGCGTAACGGCCGCATTGAAACGGTGCAGACCTTCGACGGCATCGGCCGCGCCAATGTCCGTGAAGTCAGCGCCGGCGACATCGCCCTGGTGACCGGCATACCGGACATCGGCATCTACGACACCATCGCCGACTCCGCCGCCCCAGAGGCTTTGCCGGCGGTGGAAATCGACGAACCGACCCTGACCATGGAGTTCCGCCCCAACGACAGTCCCTTTCTTGGCCGCGAGGGGCAGTATGTCACCAGCCGTCACTTGAAGGACCGGCTGGAGCGCGAGCTCCGCTCGAACATCGCTTTGCGGATGGAACAGACGCCGGAGGGTTTTCTGATAGGCGGCCGGGGTCTTTTGCATTTGGGCATTGTCATCGAGACGATGCGGCGCGAAGGTTATGAATTTGCCGTAGGTCGGCCGAATGTGGTTTACCGCGAGATCAACGGCGAAAAATGCGAGCCTGTGGAGAACCTGACCATCGACGTGCCGGAGGAATCGAGCGGCAAGGTGATGGAGCTGGTCGGGGCGCGGAAGGGCGCTTTGGACAAGATGGAGCATCGGAATGGCGGGCTGCATTTGTCTTTCAATATCCCGAGTCGCGGCTTGATTGGCTTGCGCGGGCGTCTTCTTACCGCCACGCGCGGGGAAGCGGTGATGCACCATGTTTTTTGGGATTACGAGCCGTACAAGGGGGACATCCCCGGTCGGGCGAACGGGGTTCTGGTTTCTTCCTCGCAGGGCAAGGCGACGGCATATGCCTTGGACGGTTTGCAGCTCAGGGGGCAGTTTTTCATTCATCCGCAGACCGATGTTTACGAGGGGATGATTGTGGGGGAGAATTCACGGCCGGACGATTTGGATGTGAATGTTTGCCGTGAGAAGAAGCTAACCAACGTTCGGGCTTCGGGGGCGCATGATCGGAATGCGGATTTGGCGCCGCCGCGGGAGTTTTCGTTGGAGGCGGCGTTGGAGTATTTGGAGGACGACGAGTTGTTGGAGATTACGCCGGAGAGTTTGCGGATGCGTAAGCGGATTCGGACGGAGACGGAGCGGAAGAAGGTGGAGCGGGCGATTCGCTTGGCGGCGAAGGAGGCGAACGCTTAGTACTACAGGGCACCTCTAAAAATAGCTATTTTGCCCGCAGACGAGGAAGGGCGTAGTGGCAGCGTTTTGTAACACGCGGTGGTGGTTTGTGTTACAAAACGCTGGAGCAAAGCCCTGACGAAGTATCCGGACAAAAGAGCATTTTAGAGGTGTCCTATACGTAATTCCGTAGTTAAGAGTGGTTCTCTGTGGTCTCTGTGTTCTCTGTGGTAAAAAAATTATTTTAAATCATCGCCTCGCAAAGGCTTACCCTTATTTCAGCTCCATTCGATCGTGTCCCCGAACTTCCGCAACTGTAGTATTAGGGTGGGAGAGAGTAAACGTGGCGATTTCCCCTGTCACCCCTCCCCCATTACGGCAAGGGAACAAACATGGAAACCACCATCATCATCGGCGCCGGCATTGTCGGCCTCGCCATCTTCAAAACCCTCGCCGAACAAAACCACCGCCCCATCCTCCTCGAACGTCACAATTCCCCCGGCCGCGAAACCTCCAGCCGAAACTCCAACGTCATCCACGGCGGCATGTACTACCCCCCCAACTCCCTGAAAGCCAAACTCTGCGTCGAAGGACGCCGACTCCTATACCCCCTACTTGAAAATACCGGCATACGCTATGTAAAATGTGGTAAAATAATTGTGTCCGTCACCCAAGAAGAAGAAGTTGGCTTGGCGGGAATCCTGAAAAAAGGCCTGGCAAACGGAGTGGAAGGGCTCCGCTTCCTCAGTCAAAACGAGATTGCCCGGCACGCACCCGGCGTAAAAGCCACCGCCGCCCTGTTCTCCCCGGAAACCGGCGTCGTCGATGTCCACGGTCTCATGGACGCCCTTCTCAAAATGGGCGAAACCGCCGGCGGCACCGCCGTCTTCGGCGCAACCGTGACCGGCCTTGAACCTCTGAATAACCGGGGCTGGCGGGTTGATTACCACGACTCCGACGGACCAGGCAGCCTCGACTGCCGCAGCATCGTCAACAGCGCCGGACTCAAAGCGCAAACCATAATGCGCCTGGCAGGCCTTGCGCCGGAAAAAATGGGCCTGGAACTGAAGCCTTGCGCGGGACGTTATTTTTCCATCGGCGGGGAAAGCCGGAAAAAAATCAAGGGGCTGATCTACCCCGCGCCGGAAGCCAACCTCGCCGGCCTCGGCATCCACACCATCGTCGACTTCGGCGGCGGCGTCAAACTCGGCCCCGACACCCAATACGTCGCGCCGGCCGCGGAATACGACTACCGCGTCGACCCCGGGCTCCTCGACAAGTTTTACCAGGCCGCCAGCCGCTATCTCCCGTTTCTGCAACGCGGGGATTTGGCCCCCGACATGGCGGGCATCCGCCCCAAACTTTCCGGCCCCGGCGAAAAGGAACGCGATTTCCACATCGAAGACGAAGCCCGGTCCGGCGCCGCCGGATTCGTCAATCTGGCCGGCATCGAGTCGCCGGGACTTACTTCGTCCCTGGCCATCGGAAAAATGACCGCGGAATTGCTGACACCTTATGTTTGAGGGCACTTATAAAGGAAACGCCATGGCAGGAGAATCACCGAAAAACCGCCCGGCGGGAAAACGCGTCCGCGACTCCCGCACCGAACAAGTCCACGTCGTCATGCCCCAGCACCTCAACGGCCACGGCGACCTCTTCGGCGGCCAATTGGCGATGTGGATTGACGTCGTCTCCGGCGTCGTCGCCGTGCGGCACTGCCGCTCCCGCATCACCACCGCCGCCATCGACAACCTGCAATTCCGCGAAAGCGTCCGCCAAAGCACCCTCCTGGTCATGCAGGGACGCATGACTTATGTCGGCAGAACCTCCATGGAAGTGCGGGTCGACAGTTACGCCGAAGACGTTCACACCGGAGTGCGACGGTTAATCAACACCGCCTTCGTCATCGAAGTCGCGGTCGACGAGCACGGCCGGCCGCAGGAAGTGCCGCCCTTGATAGCGGAAAGCCCGGAAGAAATCGCCGACTTCCAGGCGGGCGAGAAACGCCGTAAAATGCGGAAGGAAAAGTACGCCCTGTACGATTATTGCACCTTGCCGAAATAAGGGGGTTTACACAGCGCCACCGCGATTTTTCCCGAAAAAAACATGAAGATAAGGAGTGTGAAATGCCGTTGCTTGCCATGAAGGAAATGCTGGCGAAAGCTTATACCGGCGGCTACGCGGTCGGAGGCTTCGACGGCTACGACGCCATGACCCTGCAGTCCGTCATCGAAGTCGGCAAGGAAAAAAAGTCGCCCCTCCTGGCGATCTGCGCCCCCAGCGAATACGCCGTCCTCGGGGCCAAAGCCACCGCCGCCGTCGCGCGCACCCTGGCCGACCTGAACGGGGTCGGGTTCTGCCTGCACCTGGACCACGCCCGCCGCTACGAGGAAATCGTCGAAGCGGTCGAGGCCGGCTTCCTCTCCGTCATGATTGACGGCTCGCAGGCCGACTTCCAGGACAACGTCCGCCTCACCAAAAAGGTGGTCGAGTACGCGCACCCGCGGGGAGTTACGGTCGAGGCCGAACTCGGCGCCCTGACCCGCGTCGACAACATCGGCCACGAAAGCAACCGCACCACGAAAACCGAGTACACCGACCCCCAAGCCGCCGCCGAATTCGTCAAGGAAACCGGCTGCGATTGCCTGGCCGTCTCCATCGGTAACGCCCATGGCCTCTACACCCAAGCCCCCACCCTCGACTTCAAGCGCCTGGCGGAAATCCGCCAGGCCGTTTCGGTTCCCCTGGTCCTGCACGGCGGTTCGGGGACGCCTGAAGATCAATTGAAAAAAGCGGTCGCACTCGGAATCGCCAAAGTAAACGTGGCCTCGGAAATCGCCAAGGCCTTCAACTCCGTTTACATCCCAACCATGGAAGCCGGAAAAACCTGGTGGGCCGTGGCGAAACGCCAGGGCGTGGAGGCGTCAAGGAAAGTCATCGAGCGGTGGATTGACATGTTGGGTTCAGGCGGCCGGGGTTAGCATGGGGGCAGCTCTAAAAATGCTCTTTTGCCCGGATACTTCGTCAGGGCTTCGCTCTCGCGTTTTGTAACACAAACCGCCACCGCGTGTTACAAAACGCTGCCACTACGCCCTTCCTCGTCTGCGGGCAAAACAGCTATTTTTAGAGGTGCCCATGGGTAAACAAATTGGCCAAATACCTTTCCCCAAGCTGGATCTGTTTCGCGCTTATCCGCATGACTGTCTGGTCAAGCTGTTCCTTGGCGACCGGGAGCTGTTTGCCGCTTTGCTTCAGGCGGTCTTGCCGAAAGACGTGTTTCCGCTTCTTGATTTAAAGAGTCTTCGCTACGAAAATGCCGAAGCGGTCAGCGGCGAATTGGCGAAACGCCTCGGCGATTTGCGTTATTCCGCCCGGTTCAAGGGGAGCGGTCGGCCGCTCGAGGTGTTCTTTTTCCTTGAGCACCAATCCACTCGGGATCCGCTCATTCCCTTTCGCCTCCTTGAGTACATCGTCGACAGCTATCGACAGTATATACCGATAATGCAGAAAAAGGATGGTGCGGGAAAAAACGCGGGACTGTTTCCCTATCCCCTCGCCATCGTTCTTTATCATGGGAGGACGCGCTGGACCGGGCCTCTACGGATGCGCGACATGATCGGCTCGGTGGCGGGAGTGGATCCGGCGGTTCTGGATTTCCCGCTTTACCTCGTCGACGTCACCCGCATGGCAATCGAAACGGTGCCGGGAAATCCCGCCCTGCGTGTACTCCTTGAGTCGCTACATGCCGCAGCATCGGGTGATATGCGAGTGCGGTTCGCCAGAATCATGCATTTTTTACTGCCATTGAAAAAGGATTGGCGGCTTCCGATTTGGGCCAAGGGCCTTTTGTATTATGCAGTCAATGTGGTAAATCCGGCTGTCGGGGTTGAATTCGCCCGTCACGCTCTAAATGAATTGCTGGGAAATGAAAAGGGGAATGAAATGGCTAATTCGTTGGCGGATAAATGGGTGGAAGACGGAATAAAATTAGGCAAGGCGGAAGGCAAGGCGGAAGGTAAGGCGGAAGGCAAGGCGGAAGGCAAGGCGGAAACCATACTGACTATTTTAACCATTCGCTTCGGAAATATTCCCAAGACAATCCAGAAACGCCTCCAGGCTCAGAAGGATATAGAGGCGCTGGACGCTTTGGCGGTAGCGGCGATGACTTGCGAAGACCTCTCCGAATTCAAAGCCAATATGCCCTCGTAAGATCTGTGCCATTATGTCTGACGGCGCCATAGTGGTTCAGAACGACACGCCCATCCCGGTAGTGAGGTTGTTGTTCGAAAAGTTACTCCGGAATTCGTAATTATAGTCGACATAGGCGTCGAATTTGCTGTTGAGGTTAACCTTGACTCCGGCTCCGACCAGGCCGCGGCTGTTGCCGGGATTGACGCCGAAAAGAACCGACCCTGCATCGTCGCCGATGGGGCCGGTGCGAACGGTGGCGGCGTTGTCGCCGGCATTGAAGATGTAGGCGGCGCGCGCTTCCGGCGTCACGACCATGCCGTTTGACATTTGGAATGCCCGATTGACCCGCACCGCCAGGGGAAATTCGATATAGTCGTTCGAGGCGGAATCGTACCAATTGCCCAACGCCCCCGGGGATGCGGTCTCTTCCAGCCACGAACCCTGGTTGAGGTGGGTCCATTGGACCCCCAAAGTCGGGGTGATTCTAAGGTCACCCCGCTGGACGGTGTAACCCATGTTGAGCCCGGCGGAAATGCTGTTGTGGTGAAAAGAGCCGGATATGGGAATGCCGTCTTCCAGCCCCGAGAGTTTATTGTTGCTGCGGCCAATGCCGACCCTGGCGTCGGCGAAAACGCCGCTGACCGGGTCGTAACTGGCATAGGCGCCGATTTGCATGGTGTCGACGTCGTTTTTACTTATGCCGTCGTTACCCTTAAGTTTGCCCTTGGTGTAGCCGCCGGCGATGCCGACGGTAAGGTCCCCCCGCTCCCATTCGTAACCGCCGACCAGGCCGTAGGCCGTATATTTGTAACCGAAATCTTCGGCCGTGTCTTTTTGCTTGGACCAGGCGCCGACGCCGCCAATCCACATGCGATCGATGTTTTCCTCGGGGAGGCAAGGTTCGATGGTGGGTTTGGATATAATGAAGGCGTTGGCCGTGTCGGAGTGGATGGAATTCGTTTGGCTGGCGGTCCTCCATTGGGATACATAGTAATCGGACCCTCCCGTGTTGACGCCGCCGCCGCTGGGCCGGGCTTTGTTTTCGTGGACGACGGTGAGGCGGTTCCCGATACTGGGCATGAGGGGAAGTTGGTTGTCGCGGGCGAATTCGGCCATACGGAGTCCGGCTTGTCCGCCCGAGTCTTGTCCAGCCGCCGGGCCGGCGCCAAGGAGAATTGCCGCGCCAAGACAGATCATGGCGAGGAGGCAAGAGGATAAGAGGGGGCGGATGGTCATGTTTTCTCTTTTTTACGAAAAAGGCGCGCAGCGAAAAAGGCGTTCGTTTTCAATTACCGAAAACCTGACGGAGGTTTCAAAAAATTCCTGAAGAAATTCACCGAAGCTGCCGAAAAGGCCGGACATTCCGCGCCGGGACGCTTTAATAAAAAACGAAACGGAGAACCCATGGCCGATACCACCGCCCCCATAGCCGACCTCCAAGCCCTCTCCCACCGCATCGACGAAGCCTTCGAAGCCAACGCCGCCAACCAGGGTCGGCAACTGTTGGAACAGGCCCTGGAATTGGCCAACCAATTTCCGGCTTATCGTGAATTTTTCCGCGCCCTCGCCGCCCGCCACCTGGCCGGAGACCTGGGCGAATTCGAACGCCGGCTCTCCCTGGCCCTCGCCCTCGATCCCGACGACCCCTTTCTCATCCTCAATATGGCCACCGCCCTCTCCCTCGCCAACAATGACGAGGAAGCCCTGGCCTGGTTCGACAAAGCCCTGGAGAAAAAACCCGACGACCCCCTGACCCTCCGCCGGAAAGGCATTTCCCTGTCACGCCTGGACCGGACCGACGAAGCCATTCTTTGTTTCCAACAAGCCCTCCTGCAAAACCCGCACGACCCCGCCGCCATGCGAAACCTCGGCTCCAGTCTGGCGAACGCCGGCCGTAACGACGAAGCGCTGATCTGGTTCGACCGCGCCCTCACCGAAAACCCCCGCGACTACGCCGCCATGCGCCACAAAGGGGTCGCCTACTCCAGCCTCGGCCGCCACGCGGAAGCGCTGAAATGGTACGATCGCGCCCTCGAACTCAACCCCGGCAGCCTGGCGACCCTGATTAACAAGGCCCGCACCCTCATCGAAAACCGCGACTATGAAAACGCGGCGAAAGTCTACGATTCCCTCATCGCCGGCGACCGGAACAACCCCTTCCATTATCTGGAAAAAGCCATCGCCCTCGCCAAACTCGGCCGTTCCGACGAAGCGGCTGTGGCAATCGAGGAAGCATACGGCCTCCCCAACCCCAGCGTCACCCTCCGCCGCGGCAAAAGCTACTGGCTGAACCGCCTGGGATTGGAAGAACCCGCCGCCAAAACCGCCGCCGGCTCCGTCCCGGCCGAACCCGACGCCGGCCGCGAATACGGCGACATCGCCAGGGTCATGGAAAAAACCTGGGAAATCTTCCGCGAGGACATTCTAAGCTTCCGTAAAAATATCGAAGAAGCCAAAAGCAACTTCAACCTCTTCATCAACAGTCCCGGCATGTTCCGCCGCGACAAAATCTTTCTCCTCGGCGCCAGAAAATGGAATTCCTTCACCCCCACCCTGCCCCTCGGCGAAAACGCCAAGGATTCGGTCGGCGGCGGTTATTTTCTTCACGCCAACGGCGTCGGAACCGTCATCGATCCCGGCTTCGATTTTCTGGAAAACTTCAACGCCATGGGCGGCCGTCTCGCCGACATCCAGAACGTTGTCGTCACCCACGCCCACAACGACCACACCAACGACCTCGAATCCATCCTCACCCTCTTCTACCAAAGAAACAAGAACGCCGGCCGCTCCTCCTCCGTGTCCTCCCGCCTGGGACGCGGCCAAAAACGGCCGGTCCTGAACCTGTACATGAACCTCGGTTCGTTCCAAAAGTTTTCCCCCATGTTGAATTTGCGGGCCTCGGAACATATCGGGGTGGTCAAAACCATCACCCCCGGGGACGAACTCATGCTCGGCGACTCGGGCATCAAAATGCGCGTCCTGCCGGCCAACCATGACGAAATCTTTTCCAAAACCTACGCCGTCGGCCTTCACTTCACCCTCCCCTCCAAACCGGCGAAAACCCTGCTCTTCACCGGCGACACCGGCCTTTTCCCCGCCGGCCAGGAAATAACCGCCGACAACGTCGCCGAACTGGAAATCGGCCGCCGCTACGGCATCAAGCCCGGGGAACTCGACTATCTCGTCCCCCACCTCGGCTCCATCGGCGACAACGAACTGAAGTCCCCCGACCGCCAGGACGGCCTCGGCGAAAGCTTCTATCCCAATCACCTCGGCGTGCAGGGGACGATACGCCTCATCACCATGCTGCGCCCGCGCTACGTTTTCGTGTCCGAATTCGGCGAGGAGTTGAAGGGCTTCATCGTTCTCCTGATGGAACTGATCAAGCGCTGCGTCCGCGAACTCGGCGGCGGCGACGACAAATGGCAGCCGGTCATTTTGCCGATGGACTTGTATTTCTTCAGCGATTTGAACGAAGAAAAAATCTATTGCGCCCGCTCGGAATCGTTCGAACCGCTGCCCAAGGTTTGTCCCCGCCACATGGACAAGAACGACATCTCGCAATTCTACTACGAGCGCGCCGACGCCCGTCCCGGCGCCGGCTCCGACGAATATTTCGCCATGAAAAAATTGGAGTACGCCTGCAAGACCAACTCCGGTCCCTTCTCCGACAAACCCGAACAAACCGCGCGCATGGCCGTCACCCCGGGTTCGGGGCGGTTTTAAAGGAACGCCTCATGCCGCCCTTCTCCACTTACGCCGTCAACGCCCTCATTGCCGCCGCCCTGGGGGCCGGCACCAACGAACTCGCCATCATCGCGATTCTTCGCTACATTCTCCCCCGCAAGAAAACCGAAATCGCCCGCCGCATCCGCGACCTTATCGCCACCGATCTCATGTCACCCGACAAGATGAAACATAAGCTGGACGACCCCGCGGTCATCGGCGTGATTGAAGACAACACGGACGAGATGCTCCGCGTTTTTCTGGAGCGGGATCTGCCGTCACCGGACGATCTCCTGGCCAATCACCGCGGGGTCGCCGACGCCCTGGCCCGGCGCGGCAAGGAGGCGCTCCTGGCGGAATACCGCCGCCGGGTCTCGCAACCCGAATTCGCGAGCGAAGTCATCCGGCCCTTTCTCGAAGAACGCTGGGCCGGCCTCCGCCGCCGCACCCCCGCCTCCCTCCTCTCCAAACCGGACGCCATGCGGGGATTCGTCCAGGACTGGATTCGCTCCCTCGAAGACTCCTCCGCCCTGAAAAACGGCTTCCGGAAAGCCCTGGACACTTTTCTCCGCGAACGTATCGCCGGCGCCAGCAGCGCCGCCGATCTCCTCACCCCCGGTCTCCAACGCGCCGCCGAAGATTTCATCGCCTCGCAGGCGCCGTTCATCATCCGGCAGACGACAGACA
>JAVBTZ010000228.1:0-15243 GCA_031555915.1 Planctomycetota bacterium | reverse complement strand
GAATACATCAGCATGTTGTTCATCTGTTCCACAAAAACCGAAAACACCGACTGCGACGCCGACAACGGCAGTTCGTCGAATTCCAGCCTCTTTCTCAAGGTCCCGCCAATCCCCTCAATCCCTTCCGCCCATATGGGTCCGCTATAGATGATGTTCACATTGTTGTCGTGGATCAACCGGTAATACTCCAGCATGTCAGGGATCATTGGCGCCTTCCTTGAAATCGTGAAAAGTCACACGGTTGCGGCCTTGGCGTTTGGACTCGTACAAAGCCGCGTCCGCCTCCTTGATAAAAGCTTCCGACGAAGTGTTGGGCGACAGATCCCCCGCCGTCGCACCGATGGAAACGGTGACGAACGGGGAAATGC
Source organism: Planctomycetota bacterium (assembly GCA_031555915.1). Classification (GTDB taxonomy): domain Bacteria; phylum Planctomycetota; class SZUA-567; order SZUA-567; family SZUA-567; genus JAJBSZ01. The sequence continues at coordinate 14,875 of JAVBTZ010000228.1, read as the reverse complement.
CGCTGGTGGCATGCGGAATCTTCCGCGCCCGCACCGCTTCGAGAATCCGCATGGCAATCAGCATCGCCCCCTGCTTCGTGGTGTGCGGCAGAACCACCACAAATTCCTCGCCGCCGTAACGCGCCACGAAATCGCCCGAACGGGTCACGTTTTTCTTGATGGTCTCGGCAATGCTTTTTAAAGCCTCGTCCCCGGCCGAATGGCCGTAAGTGTCGTTGAATTGCTTGAAAAAATCCACGTCCAGCATGAGAACGCTCAGGCAATCCCCGTCCCGGCGCTGGTGTTCCCCAAAAGAGTTGGCGAACATCTCTTCCAGAAAATGCCGGCTGTGGATGCCGGTCAGGGTGTCGTAATAGACCTTGTCCAATAAACCCAGCTTCCTGGTGTTGAGGTCGAGGGTGGTTTTGTCGGAAATGCGGGTGATGCGACGAAGTTGCCGGAGCACCAGGCTGTACTCCTGCACCAAATAGGCGAATTCCAGCGCATTGCACGTGTCGCCCTGGCGAATCTGCGCCAAATGTACCTGGGCCCGCTCCAGTATCGCCTGTTCCCGTTCAAACAAATCGTCCATCCGTCTTCACCTGATTCCTGAGTGCTTGGGTATAAATGCGATGATTTCCAGATCGTCGCGCCGGTCGTTGTGACCCCGGTACGTTTCGAAGGCCTGCCATATTTTTCCGGTAATTTCCGCCAGCGGCGCGGCATGGTGGTCGAGCAGGATCTGCCGGAAAATCTTGTAGCCGAACGGACGCAGGGGCGTCCCGCCCATTTGGTCGAACAAACCGTCCGAAGCCACAAAAAACTTGTTCTCCCCGGCGAAAGGCACCGTCTCCACCGTCACCTCCCCGCTACTCCGCAGGCGGCCTTCGCCAATGGCCAGCTTTTGCCCCTTGATCTGCCTGACGTCCTTTCCGTCCCCTATGAACACATGGATGTTCGACGCCGCCACCCGCACCAAACCGGCGTTGTCGATGAAAAATACCGCCAGATCGCAGCCGTCGTGATAATTGGCGAGATTTTCCTCGGCTGCGGGGGTGTTTTGCCTGACGTTCAGGAGGCCCGCCAACCGTTGGTCCAGGCCGAGCATGACTTCCGCCGGTTCCCGGCAGTTATCCGGTGTGGCCACCGCCTCCAGGGCGGAAACCACCAGCATGGTCAGCAGCGCTCCCGGCGGGCCGTGGCCGGTACAGTCGCATACGCAAAGCAATATACCCGAGGGAAAATTTTTCATCCAGTAAATGTCGCCGCCGACAATGTCCCGCGGCTTCCACACTACCGCGTGATCCTGAAAATTGCGGCGGAACAGTTCTTCCGGCGGTCGCAAATTGTCCTGAATTTTGCCGGCGTAGTGAATGCTGGCAACAATCGCCTCCTTTGCCGCTTCCGCCCGCCCCTTGGCCAAACTTGCGTCGTGGGCCTGCCTCTCCGCCGCCAGTTTGTCCGAGAGGAAAGTCGCCAGCCCTTGGGCGGTGGTATTCACCGAATCCTTGATCACCCCCATGTCACCTTGGTAAGCCCCTGTCACCCGGGCGTCGAAGTCGCCCAGGGCTATCCGCCCAAGCACCCGGGACGCTTCGTTGATGGGCCTGGTGACGGAACGCACGATGGTGTTCGCCACCATTAAGAGGACAATGGCGGCGGCGGCCAAGGTCAGAAGCGAGACCAGATCGTTGTTTCGCCGCAGGTGTTTGGCGTATTTATTAGCTGCTTCGGTTTGCGCTTCGAGGATTTGCGTCAGGGCCGCGAGATCGGTGGAGATTTCCTCCGCCACCATCAGGAACGTTCCGCGCAGCGTCCGCACCGTGTCGGCGCCGCGACCGGGCTTTTCCCCCAGCGTGGCGATATCCACGACATTCTCGCGCAGGGGGACCAGCTGGTTGTGGAGATACCCAACCGCTTCGGATTCATAATTGTCGTGGGTGGGGTGCTGGTCCAAAATGCTCCGGTAAAGCTGGATATTATGGGTAAACCCCTCCAAATTGTCCATGACCGCCTGTTTGAATTGCCGGTTTTGCTGGATGCTGTTGAAGTCCTGGGCCAGGTCGTAGAGGTTGGCGCGCATGGCGTTGAATTCTCCCCGGGCGTTGGCGACCGCCGCCAGGGGGCGGGTGATGGCTTCGTAACTGAAGTTGATGGCGTCGGCGAGGCGCTTGTTATTGGTCATGCCGATGATCGCAATGGTGACGACGGCCAGGATTGCCAGGAAGACCAACAGGGCCAGACGCCTACCGGTGGTGGCGGTGAAGGGGGCATGCCAGCCGGATTTTTTCATATTCAGCCTTCCGCTATTTTTGGCCTTCGCCGGAATCGATATCCCCCGCTATATTGTCGACCAGCCAATCGATGCCGCGTAATTCCACATCGGAGAGGCTTTTCCCCTCCGCCACCCTGAGGACCTTCTGGTTGTCGTGAATCGGTCCCGTGAAAACCTCCCAGCCGTTCCTCAGCAGGCGGAACGCCTTCGCCACCGCCGTCCCCGTGCCCGTGGCCACGTTGGGGGTGAGCATATCCATGCGGACGACGTCGTCCACGATGCCCCCCCAATAGTCGGCGGCCCGCCAATTCCCCGCCAACAGGTCGCGTACCTGGGATACCATGTAGGGAGCCCAATTCCAACTGGCGCCGGTGAGGTAGGCGTTGGGGGCGCAGAAACCCATCGGCGAGTTGATGCCGATGCACCATACCCCCCGGTCCTCCGCCGCGACCTGACAGGCGACCGAGTCCTGATGCGAGGCTATGACGTCGCAGCCCTCGTCAATAAGTTGCAAGGCGAGTTCGCGTTCGCGGGCGGGGTGGTACCAGCTATGGCTCCATTTCAACTGGACGACGGCCTGGGGATTGACGCTTTTCACCCCGAGGGCCAGGGAATCAAGCGCGCGGATTACGTCGGAGGTGGGGTGGGCGGCGACAAAGCCGATGCGGTTGGTTTTGGTGCGCAGCCCCGCGACGATGCCGTTCAGGTAGCGTATTTGGTAGATGCGGCCGAAATAGCCGCCGAAATTCTCCCGTATTTCCAAGCCGGAACAGACCAGGAATTTTACCTCCGGGTGGTTCTGGGCCACTTGTTTGGCATAAACCTCCAGCCCTTGGCTGGTGACGAAGATGAGTCCGCAGCCTTGGGCAATCAGTTCCTCGAAGGCGGCGATGGATTTTTCATCTTGGGGGACGTCGGCGATGGCGGGGGCTTCGATGCCGAGTTGTTCCATAATGGCCAGCCGGCCCTGGTTTTGGGCATAGGTGAAGCCGTAATCGCCGACGTTGCCGACGAAAAGAAAGCCGACCTTTTGGGTGGTGGGTTTGATTTGGGCCGGGGCGCTTTCGGTCTGAAGGGAGGGATTTTTTCTGGGGAAAACCTGGCGGAGTCCAGACCGCGAGGCAGGAGTCTTGGCGGTGGGCATTTTTAAGGCGCCGACCGCTTCATCCTTGCGTTGCAACATCAGAGCCGCAACGCAAAGGGCAACGACTCCCAGCCAAAGCCAAGGGTTTTTCATGGTGGGTGGGATCCTTGTCAACACGAACGGGCCGGGAACGATGCGTAATGGGGAAAACCGCATTGACACAGAGGTTACTAGAGTATAAGCAACTATATGTATTTCGCTATTTTTGGCAAGTGCCGGGAGGGTAATTTACCACCTTAAATGTTTGCATTCGGTATTTTTACGGGTTATTACCATAACTGCAGCACGCCCGCATAACCCGCCGCCAGGATAAACATGAATAACGCCGGGCGGAGGATGCCGTACAGGGATCGAATCATGTTGGTTTTGAAATAATCGTTGGTGACAATCAGGCACACGTGTATGGGGCTGAGCATCATGCCGAGGAAACCGCTGGCGTAGCCGAGGGCGATGGTGGCGAAAAGCCCGCCCGTACCGGGCAAGGCCAGGGACAGGACCACGGGGAAGCTGGCGCCGATGTAACCGATGGTGATGCCGGTGGTGAGGCCGGAGATGAAGGGGATCAGCACGATGAGGATTAGGGCGGGGATGCCCATCAGGTTCAATTCCTCCCTGACGTGATCCATCAAGAAGGAGCCGTCCCCCAATTTCGCTTCCACAAAGGCGCCGTAAATCCGTACCAGCACCATGATGAGGACCAGCCCCAGTCCCCGGGTCGAGAACGCCGCCTCCCGCCAGACCGCCGCTGTTTGCGGCCTTTGCCATTGCAGGACGGCCAGGCCGGCGAGGATGCCTATGGCCATCGGCAGGTATTTGCTGACCTGGTTCAGACCCGGCGCAACCGCCGTCGTCGCCGCATAAACCAGCACCACGGTCAATACCGGCAGGATGAGGGGGAGAAACGCTTTTCTTTCGGGGTTGAACCGGGCCGAGGCTTTGGTCTTCGGCATGTTTTTCAGGAAAAAGACATAGCCCGCCAGCCAGGCCGCGAAGAACAGGGGCAGCATCAGGAGGACAAATCCCCAGATGGGAAGGCCGGAAAGGTCGACCGCCAGGAGCATCCCCGGGTACATCGGCCAGCAGAATTCCCAGCAGTGCCGGAACCAGTAGTTGATGCGGGTTTTGGCCATGGGGGAGAGGGCGTTCTTGTCGTCGGCGTCGTCCACCAGGGGGCAGGAGAAGAGGGCGCCGGCCGGCATGGGGAGGAGCCCGACCACGGCCGGCAGGGCGGCGAGGAGGGCGCGGTTGGAGAGGCGTTGGCGGAGGGAGGCGACGAGGTCCTTCATGGCGCCGGCTTTGGCCATGAGGGTCGAAAGGCAGATTACTCCGGCGATGACGAAGGCCAGGAAGAACATGTCCCAGGAGAGGGCGCGGTCAGCGGTGATGCGGGCGATGGCGGAGGGGGATTGTCCGGTCCAGAAGGCCAGAATCAGGGCGCCGAGGATGAGGGCGAGGTCGAGCCGTTTCGAAAGTTTTTGCAGGATGAGGATGCCGACCAGGGAGAGAAGGAGTCGGGCGATGTAGGGAACGGATAGGAGAACGGACATGGGCTTGGCCTTTTACGAATTACGGGGACACTCACGAATGGCGCTGAAATAAGGGCAAAGCATTTAATGAAAGGCTTTGTCCTTATGTAAGCGCCATTCAGAGGTGCTCCGCAGTGAAGATTACCGCTCAATCATGTAAGGGCGCTTCTCCGTCGCCGGAGTCACCACCATCGGCCGCGCCGGCTCTTCCAGGACATACGGCCGCGCGTTGTACGGATAACTGGCATCCCTGAAATAGCCCCGGTTCATCCCTTCGTTGACCCAACGGTTAATCTCCTGCAGGAGTTGATCCGAAGTGCGAATCGCCGGGTTTTTCGCCATTTCGTCGAATTTGATTTTGACGATGCGATCCGCCGCCTTGTTGATGGACAAGGCCAGGACCGGCTCCTTCTTGATCTGCTCCACCACTTCGGTCATCGAACGAATCGCCATATTGATGGAATTGAGGGCGTTGGGAATCAAGGCGGGATCGATACTCCCGGTAATCCCCTTCACCTGCCCGGCAATCCCCCTGAGATCCCCCGAAAGCCCGGCCAGGTTGGTTATCAACTGATCCGTCGCGTCGCGCCGGTTGGCCAAAAGCCCGGTCACCTGGTTCACGTTGGCGATGGTCTGGCGCAGGTTCTGGGCCAGAGCGGGGTCGCCGATTGTGCTGTGGACCGCGTTCCTGGCGTCGGTGACTCCGGCGTTCACGTTGTCCAAAATCGTCGGCATTTTTTCGGCCGAGGTTTTAATCGTGGCCATGGCGTCGTTGGCGCTGTGCAGGACCGTGGTCACGTTGTCCTTCACCGTCACCACCGTCTCGTTCACTTTGTCCATCGAATCCGTAGCCTTTTGGACGATGTGCCCGACCCCGTCCTTGGCGACGACAATCGTTTCATTGACCTTGTCCATGGAATCGGTGGCCTTCGCCACGATATGGCCGACGCCGTCCTTGGTGACGACGATTGTTTCATTGACCTTGGTCATGGAATCGTTCGCCTGGGCGATAATCTGCTCCACGCCGGTTTTCGCCGATTCCAGGGTGGCCTTCGCTGTCACCACCGCCTCGTTCACTTTATGCATGGAATCGGTGGCGCTGTCGACGATGGTTTTCACCCCGTCCTTCGCCGTGGCCAGGGTATCCTGAACCGTGGTCATCGAATCGTTCGCTTTGGCGACGAAGTCGTTCACCCCCTGCATGGCTTTCTTGGCGCCGTCCACCACGTCCTTGACCTCGACCAGGTTGGTCTTGACCTCTTCGGCGATGGACAGGGCGGCGTCGGTGATTTTCTCGACGTCGCCGGTGACTTTGACCACGCTGTCCTGGAGGACGCCGGTAAGGCGGGCGACGTTTTGCGAGGCGGTGTCGATGTTGTCGATGACGCTTTGTCCGCGTTGCAGGATGAGGTTGGCTTGATAGGAGACGTTGTCGAGGTTGTTGGCGAGGGACTTCAGGTTTTGCCGGAACTGGGCGTCGCCGACGATGTCGTTCAGGTTGTTGGTGAGAACGGTGATTTGGTCGCCGAAGGCGTTGACTTTGGCCAGGACTTCCGAGATGTCGCCGGAAGGCACGCTGGCGAGGCGCTGGGCGTCGGCGATGGTGGCGGAACGCTTGACCATGTCGGAGGAGGACCCCGGGATGATTTCCAGGTAGGCGTCGCCGATCAGGCCGGCGGTGGAGACCTTGGCGGTGGAGCCGCTGGGGAGAAGCCGGTTTTCGTCGATGTCCAGGACCAGCTCCATGTCGGTCCCGCCCGGGCGGATTTGAATGCTGGCGACCCGGCCAATCTGGAAGCCGCCCATTTTCACCGGCGCCCCTTCCTTCAAGCCGCCGACGTTGGGCATATTGACAATCACCCGGTAATGCCGGGCCAGGATGGAACTGGTATTTCCCCAGGCCATGAGCATGATGATAAGGATGATGATGCCGGCGATGATGGTGGCGCCGATGGCCAGTTCCATGGTCGCGGTGGATTTTCTACCCGCCATTGTCGTTCGCTCCCGATGCAAGGTTGCCACGGTTGGTAGGGTTTGTTAAACCACAGAGTCACAGAGGGCCCAGAGAACCGCTTGACCACGGTGTACCCGGAAATTTTACCATACAAAAAGTGGTTAAGCGGTTCTCCGTGCCCTCTGCGACTCTGTGGTTTAACAAACCCTCTCGCTTATCAAGCCACAGTATGAATCGGCCCCTCCGCCTCGCCCCGCACGAACTGGCGAATCATCCGATCCCGTTCCGACGCGTCCGGCGGCAGCTCGCACGTTCCCAAGCGCGTGTACAGTTCCGGCGGACCGTCCCCCACCACCCGGCCCGCGAACAGCATGACAATCCTGTCCGCCACCTTGCGGGCGACGTGCATGTCGTGGGTGACCACAATCGAGGTCACGTTCGCGTCCTTCAGGCTGGCGTGCGTTTCAATTATCAAATCGCCGATGGCGTCCGACATGATGGGGTCCAGGCCGGTGGTCGGCTCGTCGTAGAGAATGACTTCCGGCCGGGTGGCGATGGAGCGGGCGAGGGCGGCCCGTTTTTTCATGCCGCCGGACAACTCGGACGGCATCTTGTCCTCCGTCCCGGGGAGACCCACCTGCCTGAGCCGCTGGGTGACCACGGTGCGGATTTTCTGTTCATCCTTCTCCCCGGCCGCGCGCATGGGGAAGGCCACGTTTTCGCCGACCGTCATGCTGTCGAACAGGGCGCCCCCCTGGAAAAGCATGGCCATGCGTTTCCGAATCTCCCCCAGTTCGAAATTGTTCACGTTGGCCAGGTTTTTCCCGAACACGTGCACCTCGCCCTGGTCCGGCTCCAGAAGACCCAGCATCAGCCGCAAGGTCACCGACTTCCCCGTGCCCGACGGACCAATCACCACCAGCGTCTTCCCGCGTTCCACGTCCAGGCTCACCCCCTTCACCGGGTCGATGCGTTTCTTGCCCGAACCAAATCCCTTGTAAACATCCACCAGACGAATCACGCACTCGACCGGTTTGGCCGGAACGCAGGCATAGGACGCCTTCACTTCATCCCGCCGCGCATCTTCCGGCCGCGCTTCCTCCGGCCGCGCACCCTCCTGGCGGGATTTACCCAGTGTCTCCAGATCGTCCTCGGACATCCGCCGCTCCTTCCCCCCGGTCACCTTTGCAGGGCTTTATGCAGCCAGGAGTAAAACTCCATCCACGCCGTATCCGCCGCGTAGGCGAAGGAATCCCAGAACGGTTGGGCGTAGTAGAGAATAATCGACAGCACCAAATTGAGAATCAGAATCGCGATGCAGGACGACACGTTCGCCGAAGTCGTCGCCTTGCCGACCCCTTCGGCCCCGCCGGTCGTTTTCAGCCCGTTCCGGCAGCAGATGAGGGAAATCGTCACCCCGAACACCAGCCCCTTCGACAAACCCTGGACATAGTCGTAGGGAATCATCCAGGCCTGGATTTGCGTCCATTGGTAATGGAACTCCGCCCCCATGACGACAACGGTCATGAAGAGGCCGGCCATGATGCCAATCAGCATCGCGAAGCAGGTAAGGACCGGGGTCATGAAAAACGCCGCCAAAACCCGGGGGAGAACCAGGTACTGTACGGGATTGGTGCCCATGGTGTCCAGGGCGTCGACCTGTTCCGTGACGTTCATGGTGCCGAGTTCGGCCGTTATCGAACAGCCCACGCGGCCGGCCAGCATCAGCCCGACCAGGACCGGCCCCAGCTGCCAAACCTGGGCCTTGGCGACAATCGCGCCGGTCCAGCTCTGGACCCCCAGGGCGACAAACTGGTTGTAGGAAGTGTAGGCGAGAACCGCCCCGGTGAAGGCGCCGGTCGTGAGGATGACCGGCAGGCTTTGCACGCCGATGAAGAAGAACTGCTGCACCAATTCCCGCTTGTACGGCAAACCCTTGGTCAGCCAATACAGGCACTGCCACATGAGACTGGCGATCTCTCCCACGCCACGCAGGCTGTCGGAGACCGCTTTCCCGAGACCTAGTATGCGGGTAACCATAGGGGAGCAATCCAATCCGGCTCAGAACCCGGTATTTCCGGCGCAAGTTGATTTTGCCAATAAATAAAATTTGCCGGAACCGGGTCTGGGTATCCGGCAAAGATTATTTTGTACGGGTTTAAGGGGGGGATGGCAAGGAAAAAGGCCGGGCGGGGGAAAGAGCCGGAATTTTAGACAAAAATAATTCCGCCTTAACCTAAAACAACTGTCGGGTATGCCAGTCGCTGAACAAACCCTGTTCCCAATCCTCCACTTCATTGCCGAAAATAAGCGATCGTTCGACGGCGCGAATGACGGCGGCCAGGTCCTTGGTGGCGGTGTCGAGGTCGTCGTTGATGATGAGGAAATCGTATTCGCCGAGCCGTTGCATTTCCTGTTTGGCGATGGCCAGGCGGTTTTCGATATCCTGCCGGCTTTCGGTGCCGCGGCTTTCCAGCCGGCGGCGGAGTTCCTGCGGCGTGGGGGGGACGATGAAGATGAAGATCGCCTCGGGAAAAAAGAACTTGACCGATTCGGCCCCGTCCACTTCGATGACCAGGATAACCACCCCGCCTTTCGCGAGTTCGGCCTGCAGGGGTTTTTTGGGTACGCCGTAATAATTGCCGTTGAACCGGGTGTATTCCAGCAATTCCCCCTTGGCGATCATGTCCTTGAATTCGCCCTGGGAGAGAAAATAGTAATCGACGCCGTTTTCTTCGCCCGGCCGGGGATTTCTGGTGGTGGCGGTCACTGCCCGTCTGGCGTTTTCCGGTCTGGTGGCGATGAGGTTTTCGACCAGGGTGCTTTTGCCGCTTCCGGCCGGGCCGGAGATCACCACCAACAAGCCGTCGCGAGTGGGCATGGCATCGTCTTTCTAAACCAGGTTTGCGCACTGTTCCTTGATTTTTTCCACCGCCAGTTTAGCCTGCACCGCTTCCTGGATAATGTCGGTGTCGTTGGTTTTCGAAGCGGTGGTGTTGATTTCACGAAGGAATTCCTGGGCTAGAAATTCAACCTTTTTGCCAATCTCCCCGCCTTGCAGGAGTGAGGATCGGTATTGTCCGAGATGGCTCGCCAGCCGGTCCAATTCTTCGCGGACGTCCGCCTTCTCGGCAATCAGGCACATCTCCCGTTCCAGGGCCTGGGTGTCGCCGGCGGTAAGCCCCCCTAGGCAAATCTCTTCCAGCCGGCTTTTCAAACGTTCCCGGGATTTCACCAGGGCGCTGGGGGCGAGGCGGTTGGTGATGGACAAAAAATGCTCCAGGGGTTCGGCCAGGGATGACAAGAAGCCGACCAGTTTCTCGCCCTCGACCCTGCGCATTTCCTCGACCTGGTCCAGGGCCTGGCGGAGCGCTTTTTCAATGACCAGCCATTCCTCCGCCGTTGCCGGTTCTTCGGCCGAATGTTCGAAAACGCCGGGTATGAGAACGAGGTCGCGGGCGGACAAAGTATCCTCCAGGCCCAGTTCGGCGGCGATGCGCCGCAGGGCCGTCACCGCCTCCCCGGCTGCGCCGGCGCGGATGGGGCAGGAGACGCCGTCGTTCTGCCGTTCGAAATTGACATATACGTCGACGGAACCGCGGCGGAGGCGGTCGCCGACGAGGTCGCGGAGGTTTTTTTCCGTTACGCCCAGGCTGGGGCGGGCGCGGACGGAAATTTTCAGGCCGCGGTTGTTGACGGATTTCACTTCGACCCTGACGCTTACGCCGGCCTCGTCGGCGGAGCCGACGCCGAAGCCGGTCATGCTGTGGCTGGGTTGGCGGGGTTGGTTTTGGGCTGGGGTGTTTTGGCTTTTGTTCACAAGGTCGGCTTTCTAAAGGGGTGATAAAGCGTAACCGCGTAACGGCAAGGAAACACTATTGTCAGGCGTTGTCCACCGTCATCTCGCCCGGCAATTTCCGAATCCGCTCCAAATCCAGGGGATTGATCCTTACCGTGAGAAGCGCTTCCGAACCGTCGTATTCGGTGGCGATCACCTGGGCAATTTCATTAATCAAGGCGAAACGTCGTCCGTCCGCCGCCTCGAAGCGAAGCCGCACTTTCCTTAGTCCCTCGGCTGCGCGTTCCCTAAGGTAAGCCAGAAGCGCCTCGATTCCGGCGCCGGTATGGGCGGAAACGGGAAAGGCGGGGGACACTTTTTGCATCAGTCCCTGGATGGCCAGGGGAGCTTCGAGCCGGTCGACCTTGTTTAGGGCGTAAACCCTGGGCAGGTCGGCGATGCCGATTTCCTTCAGGGTGGCGTCGACGGCGTCAATCTGCACGCCCGCAAGTGGGTCGGAGGCGTCGACGACCTGGATAAGGACATCGGCTTTGGCCGCTTCCTCCAGGGTGGCGTGGAAGCTGGCGACCAAATGGTGGGGCAGGCGGCGGATGAAGCCGACGGTGTCGGAGAGGAGAATTTCCATGCCGTCCCCCGCGTCCAGGCGGCGAGTGAGGGTGTCCAGGGTGGCGAAGAGCCGGTCTTCCACCAGGGCGCCGGCGCCGGTCATGCGGTTCAGGAGTGAACTCTTGCCGGCGTTGGTGTAACCCACGAGGCAGGCGGAAAAGGTGCTGCCGCGCGATTTGACTTCGCGTTCCTTGCGGGCTTCGATTTCGGCGAGGGACCGCTTCAAGAGGGAAATTTTTCCGCGGAGAAGCCGGCGGTCCGTTTCGATTTGCGATTCGCCCGGTCCCCGGGTGCCGATGCCCCCGCCGAGGCGTTCCAGGTGGGTCCACTTTCGGGCCAGGCGGGGGAGTTCGTATTGAAGTTGCGCCAGTTCGACCTGCAATTTCGCCTGCGAAGTGCGGGCGTTGGCCTGGAAAATGTCCAGGATTACTTCGTTCCGGTCGATGACTTTCAGGCTGCAGGCGTTTTCGACGGCGGAGAGCTGCTTGGGGGACAGATCGTCGTCGACGACGATGGTGTCGGCGTGGGTGGCTTGGGCCGCTTCGGCGATTTCCTGGAGCTTCCCCTTGCCGAAATAACTTTTGGCGATGGGCCGTTCCATGCGTTGGATGATGCCGCCGGCGATTTCGCCGCCGGCGGTGTCGACGAGCCGGCCGATTTCTTCCAGCGGATCTTCTCCCGGCACGGCGCGTTCGGGGGTGACTACGGAACAGAGGAAGCAACGTTCTTTCGCCAGGGCGATGTCTTTGGCGTGGGTACGGTCGCGTGTTTTTTCCCGCATGCAAATCCTTTGTGGAGATTCCGAAAAATTAAGATTTCCGCATGAAAATCTTGGTGAACGAGCTGCCCCTGCCGCCCTTGACCCGGAATAGGTTCGAGGTGTTGGGCAGTTTTTCCAGGGACAGGCCTTCCATTCCCTGGGCGGTGCAGCCTTCGAGGTAAAGATAGCCGCCCTGTTTCAGGACCGCCTTGAGGTTGCCGATAATGACGTTCTGGCCCGGTGCGTCGTAATATTGGAGAACGTGATTGCAGACGATGAAATGGAAAGTGTGTTTCTTGGGTTTTTGCCGCATGTCGAAGAGGGTGAATTTGCAAACTTTCCGCAGCAGGTCGCCCATGTAAACTTCGCTCCCCTCGCATTCCGCGAACTTGTTCAGGAGCACCCAATAATTCTGGGCGAAGGCGTCCTTGGAGGGGCGGAGGTATATGCCCTGGCGCGCTTCCATGATGCGGTTCTGGTTGATGTCGGTGCCGTAGGCTTCCATGGTCGGCTGGCGGCGGTTCTTTTCGAATTCCCCCAGGGCGACCATGGCCATCGAATACACTTCCTCCCCGCTGGAACAGCCCGTCGACCACATCCCGAACGTTCCCGCGCGGCCGTTGGCGAGGTAATCCCCGACGATGCGGCGGGTCGCGTCGAAAAGATCGTCGTTTCGGAAGAGGCGGGTGGCGGTGGTGGCCTTGGCCTGGTTTTCGTCAAGGAAGACTTTGTTGAGATCGTCCTGTAGGGAAAGGGGGTTGGTGGCCCGGCAGGAGATTTTCATGCTGGGCTCTTTCGGGCGCGGACCGGCGGCCGGCGTCTCGCCGGTGGTCCGCCCGGGCCGTGAGGAAAGGGGCCGGTTGAATTTCCCCATGTTGAACGGTGAATCCGCCATTGACGTCCTTTCGGTAAGGTACCGGTACATAGGGGCGGCGGCCACGGGTGAAATGCCGGCCTGCCCGAAGAAAAATCCCATGCGCCACCGGGATTACCCGGAATTATATGGGTATCCTCCGGCGTGGCAATAAAAATGACTGAAGGAGGCCGGGGCGGGGGGGAGGAGGACTTTTCTTGACAGGGCGGAGGGCCGGACCAAAATGGGGACTTTGCCATTTTGGGAGGAATTCGCGATGGCCCAGCGTAAACCCGGCAAGGAAGCGGCCGGACTCCGCCAGCACCAGGAAGCGGTCGACCGCTACGGATCCGACTTACCCAAAATCGCCGTCCTGGCGGGCGAGTGCGAATTTCTCCGTTCCCGGGCGGTCGCGGTTTGCCGCGAGGCTTGGGGGCGGCGTTTTCCCGAAGGGGATCAAATCGTCGTCCGCTGCTCCGGCGAGGCGCGTCCGGCGACCCTCAACGACCTGGCCCGCGAACTTTCCGGCGGGAGCCTCTTCGGCAAGGAAAAACTGGTGGTGGCGCGGGACGCCGGCCGCATCCTTTTTCCCGTGGCGACGCAAAACCTGGATGAACCGGCTGCGGCCTCTTCCCACCCCTCTTCCTCCAAACCCCGGGATCGGGAAAAAGCTTTTGTCGATTGTCTGGAAAAGCCGGCCGCGCGTATTTGGCTTCTCATCGAAACGGCAGAACTGCCCTTGAACCGTACTCTCGGAAAACGCTTGCGGGAGACGGCCCTGGTCGCGCCCTGTCCCCAGCCGAACCAGCGGGAGCTCGTGCCCTGGCTGCAAAACCAGGCCAGGGAGTCGGGGAAAATCCTCATGGACGACGCCCTGGACCTGCTGTTCCGTTCGCACGGCAGCGATCCCGGCCTCCTGGCCTCGGAGGTCGACAAGCTGATCCTCTATGCCGACGCGGCGGAACGTATCGACGCGGCCATGGTGGGTAAATTTTTGACCGGGTCGATAGAATTTGAATTTTTCGGCTACACCAACGCGATTGAGCAGAAGAATCTCCCCGAAGCCCTGTTTTACGCCCGGCGGATCGCTTTGCAGGGCAGTCGGGATCAAAAGGGGAAACGCGAGAACGCGGAAAATTCCGCCCACAAGATTCTCGCCCTTTTGGCCAATACGCTCCAGAACCTGCTGCGTGCCCGTTTGGCCCTGGCCCGGCGGCAGGACGCCTACACTTTTGCCGGTGAGGCGAAGATCGTTCCTTATCGCGCGGAAATGCTTCTAGCCGCCAGCGGGCGTTATACACCCAGGGAGCTGCGCCGCATGCTGGCGTATGCGGCGGATCAGATTCGCCGGACGCATGACACCGGGGGGGATGTTTTGCTGGCGCTGGAATTAATGGCGGTGAAGTTTGCCGGCGGGATGTTTCGGTAGCTCTACAACGCGACATTTGCGGGAACCGCATCCGCAAATGCCGCATGAAGTTAGGGTTATCGGCGACTCAAGGGGCGGTGGCGAAAAACCACTCGCAATTCCCTTTACCATGCAACATTTTGATCACACGACTGTTGTGGAGGCGGTTCCCACAACAGTCGCGTAGTAGAAGTAGAATCGCTCTACTATGCCGACAACAGTGCGAAATGGTGAAAATTCTTGTCGGCTATCTCGAACGGTTATCTTTTTAGTAAAAACCGTACAATTGTCATTCCGAGCGGTAGCGAGGAATCCAGGGGTTGCAGGGGCTGAGTAAAAAACGCTATACATTCGGCCCGTCGGGGCGGTCCCATCGCGGGGGAGCGGTAAAAAAGGCGGTTAAAAAGCGGTTCATAAAATCCAGGCGAGCCTGGTTGCAGGGGTTCTAGGGGGGCGCTACCAGCCCCCCTGTCTATATGCGGTCATGTTTTCACGCAGTTAAAACGACCTCGCTTAGGAGCCGGCGAAGCGGAGCTCCGAGGGGTCAAAAAAGGAAAGAAACCATCTACTG
>JAVBTZ010000069.1:0-8594 GCA_031555915.1 Planctomycetota bacterium | reverse complement strand
GCAATACTCCTGGAGAAAGATTTCAAGTTGGCGGTAAGCCCGGAAAAGCTGGAGAAGGGAAAGTACCTCTGTGACGCCGGCAGACTTCATCGGATTGAAATGATTTCGGCCATTATGGCCAATCACGCGGAAGGAGGCGGGGACCGGCGCGAGGAGCTTGAACAAGCGTTGACGGAGGCATACGGCAAGCTCGATGAATGCCGCGCTATTCTTGGGAAAATACTTTAGGAGACCGCGCAATGAAAAATATTAACGTCAAACTGGAAATGCGGGCGCTGGATGCCGAAAAAGCCGGCATGGAAGCGGACAACCAACATCGCTTGTCGTGCGGGGAAAGTATATTGTATGGGGATGATGAATTTTTCGTTCTTGCGGGATAGCGCCGGAGTTACTGGAAGCGGTGAGAGAGTACGCCGCATACCTTCGGGACAGTTGTCTTGACAGGGGTGTGGAAAACAAGTTACGTAAGTTGATTGCTAAGGCGGAGGGTAATAATGAAAAGTCCCGTTGAATTGCTGTTTGAACGATACGGTTGGGCAATTGACCTCTATCTGTACTCTCGGATTGCGGCGGTTGTATTTGGTTTGGTAATTTTTGTGCTTGTCGTCCGCCATGGCTACAAAGAACACAAGGAAGCGAAAGAAAGGAATAAAGAAATTAGGGAACGATTTAAGCGGCGGTGATACACCAAGCATTATTTTCTTATACTTATTACCTATGGAGAGCACATTCGATGAATACCAGCTATAACTTTGAGAGGCTTGTGGAGTTGGCGAAACAGTACCAATCGCTCCTGGAGGAGCATATTAAAATAGAGAGGGCTAACCCTGACCCTTCCAATCTCCATAACTTTCTTACCGCTATTGCCCCGGTTAATGAGGTGCTTCGCGATGTCGAGGGTACCTAATATGGATGCTGCTACTAAAAAATGTATAAAATAATAAAATTACCAGGATGAAGATATATGCCGAATCGAGGCATGGCTTGCCAAACACCCAAGAATCGTACGAGCAAAAATCTGTTTAAGATAATCGACTTTGCCGTGAGGGCGCTATGTCAAAAATCAACCCTAAGCATTACCAAGGCCTGCCCGGATCTCTCCTGAGAGACTTGCGAGAAGGATATATCGACATCTTTGACGCCCTGGAAGCAGCACCGTACGCCATTGCAAGCGAGAATAACTTAGCGAGCATTCGTCTTTATCATGGGAAAAAGAAAAACCAAAGAAATATTAAAAAAAGCTCTTGACAATTTCAACCGTAAACTCCTTATAGCATTTGCACGGGAGGGGGTAGGGGGTGGGGTGAACGTGCCGGACAGCGAAGCGAATCCGGCGGCCTGGGTTATACCCCGAACCTTGCTTATTGGATATTTGCTTACCCCCCGTGGAAAACACGGGACCCGGACCTATAGGGAGCCGGGATAGAGGCGAGGAACGAGAGGGATAGCGGGAGTCATGACCCGTGACAAGCGGCTTCTCGCGGCTGCTTCACTCTCGTTCTATATAGATGGAGATTAAGCGAGTAACTTGACATTTTAGTCGCCAGGGCGATGCGAGGCGATGGGAGGCAGGAGGCCCCCATTTCCTCAGTCGAGACCCGAGCATTTGAAGACGCCGTGTAGGGCTACACACCCTACCTCCGGCGTCTTTTTTTGTTTCGCCCTGGTTCATTTCATTGGAGCGGATTCATGTCCACGGGAACAGGCGATTACAAAACCATCGCCCTTCAGCTTGTCCGTATGGGGTATCGCATTCCCGATGGAGAGAAAAGCGTCGACTCTCTGCTGATAAGGCAGAGAAACAAACAAGAAACTTTTGAAACAGAGCGAGCCAAATGGCGTGCTTCGGCAATAAGGGCTTACCGATACATTGCCAACGATAAGCGTAGAGGGTGGGAATTTCAGGATATTCAGTATCACGGCAGTATGCATGGTGCCGGTGAGTGGTGAATGACGAATAGGATTATTAATGCTTCCGGCGGTTATAGCACAGCACATCACGACACAAAACAACCTCTTATATGCGCAAGCGCTGTCCGCTATGACCGCTGTTTATCTCCAATGGGAAATGATGGTCCTGGGTGGGGCGAAGAGGGGGACGGAATGATTGAAGCCATTTTGAGCGTCATAAGCATCCTCGTATTCGCCTACGTCGGCTTTATCACGCTTGTCTTCTTGCTTGTCCTCACCTGTATCGTATGTACGCTTGTCGGCGCCGGGATTATGGCGGGGATTGAGGTGCTATTGAGGTTGGTTTCCTGGACTCCGAA
This sequence comes from Planctomycetota bacterium, assembly GCA_031555915.1. GTDB lineage: Bacteria > Planctomycetota > SZUA-567 > SZUA-567 > SZUA-567 > JAJBSZ01. Next base: position 6,324 of record JAVBTZ010000069.1, on the reverse strand, counting down.
AGGTGAACCAGATGAATGACGCAGCCCGAATTATCATCGCGATTGCCCTGGCTTTCGTCGGCGGCTATGGCGTTGTCACCTTATGGATTTGGGTTCGGCGTAAGTGGGATGATGCCTTTGGGGATTGGTAAAGCGATGTGATTAACTCAGGAACAAGAAGGGGCGTTAGGGCGGGTCCTCCCGGCAGGGGGGGCTTTCGCGGTGCGGTTGAAGGCCTCGTTTTATTTCTAGCCACAGACCTTTTTTAGGGTTTACGCAACCCTCAGAATAATCGGGCGGTTCCATAATAAGTATTAAGGAGAGTACGCCGAGCGCCAATGTTGCGCCAATACTGCGCCATTCTTGCGCCAAGTTGCGGAAAGTAGCGCAATGCCTGTGGATTTAGTCACCACCACCCAACTGGCGGAAATCGTCGGCGTCTCCCGGCAGACTTTGGGAAACCTGGTTGCGGCAGGGCGGATTACAGTTGCCCAGCGGGACGCCAGAGGCAGGCCGTTGTTCAATTCTGAAGTGGCGCAGAGGGAATGCCGCGACCTCCTGGAGTTGAACAAGCATAAAAGCCGGCACGGCGAAGAAAAGAATCGTGGTGGCCGGCCGAGCGCCTCGACCGCGAAAAGCGAAGAGATGATCCGCGCCGTTACGACAAAACTTTCAGAATCGGGGTTGGATTTTAAAAACCTTATTGGTGACCTCGATGAGTTGAGCGAAGCCCAAAAAATAATGCGGGTGGACTTCGTGAAGAAGCTGTGGGACGCCAGGCAATCCGAACTTAAGGCCAGGGAGAAAGAGGGCAGTCTCATAGCGAAGGAGACGGTGCAAATACAGGGCGCCAGGGTGGGCGCGATATTACAGGGTGCGTTCAATGCTCTGCCTGACCGTCTTTCCCCCCGCCTGGCTGCAATGACCGATCCCCGCGACATTCATGCGGAATTGGTCAAAGAAATTAATCGCATGCTCAAAATTGTCCGCAAGTATTGTGGCGTTTGTGATGAGGAAGACGCCTTATCTGAAGCGGCTGCGTCGGAGGTGAAGGAGTGAGCGCCGCCGAGTCCCTGCCAGAATTTTATGGGCCGGGTTATGCACCCGACTTATATGGACCGTTCGCCCAAGGGTTGTTCAGCGTCCTAAAACCGCATCCGGTTTTGCAGGTGTCGGAATGGGCTGAGAGATACCGCACCTTGCCGCAGGGTGGTGCGGCTGCTTCCGGGCCATGGCGAAACGACCAGACGCCGTACCTTGTGGAAATCATGGACGCGCTGTCGTCCTCCAGCCGAGCCATCGAGGTGGTGTTCTGCAAGGGTGCGCAGATTGGTGGAACGGAAGCCGGCACCAATTGGCTGATGTACCTGATTGATCAGGAACCCGGGCCGATTTTTGCACTACAACCGACCGTTGACAACGCGATCGAATGGTCGAAGCAGCGGTTGGGGCCGAGTCTTGAGCAGTGTGAGCGAACCCGGCGTCATCTGCGCCCGGCGAAGAGCAGGGCCAGCGGCAACACCATAGCGGTCAAAGAATTTCTTAACGGCGCCTACCTGTTTCTTTCGGGTGCGAATTCGCCAAATCCGTTGGCGTCGAAGCCAATCGGTTATCTGTATTTTGACGAGGTTGATCGTTATCCCGATGAAACGGGCAAAGAAGGCGACCCGATAGACCTCGCTATTCAGCGCATGAACACTTTTCCGCGCGGCAAAGCGTTCTTCACTTCGACGCCAACCCTGATGGGCAAGTCGAAGATTTGGGATAAGTACCAGGACAGCGACCAGCGGGTTTATGAAGTGCCTTGCCCCTTCTGCGGGCATTATCAGGAAATCACCTTCGACCGGCTGTTTTGGGAAAAGGGTGATTATTCGGATGTCTGCTTGACCTGTGTCGGTTGCGGGTGTCTGATTCCCGAGCTTCATAAGCCGCAGATGCTGGCGGCAGGGAAGTGGATTCCCCGGAACCCCGGACATTGGCGAGTCGGCTTCCACCTTTCCGGCCTCTATAGCCCTCTTGGCTGGAAGTCCTGGGGCAGGATCGCCCGGGAGTACGAAGAAGCCGAGGGCGACGTCGGCAAGATGACGGTTTTCGTCAACACGGTTCTTGGCCTGCCATGGGAAGAGGACGCGGAGGTCATTGCCGAGGATTACCTTAAGCGCCGGGTCGAGACATATGACGCCGAGGTACCGATGGGCGTTTTGGCGTTGACTCTGGCGGTGGACGTACAGGGTGACCGGCTGGAATGCGAGGTGGTCGGTTGGGGGAAAGACGAGGAATCCTGGGGGATTGAGTACCGTATTTTTGAAGGTGACCCCACCCTCTTAACCACTGGCGACCCGAACCATCCTTCCGTTTGGGAGAGGTTGACGGAATACCGCGAAAAGCAGTTTAGGCATGCCGACGGCAAACCGATTGGCATTCGCCGGGTGATGATCGATTCGGGCGGCAGCTGTACGGATATTGTTTACCAGTATTGCCACCAGCATTGGCGGAAAGGGGTGTCGCCGGTCAAGGGCGGATCGTTGGCGTATAAACCGCTTCTCAGTCGGCCCACCAAACATGGGAAGGGTGAAAGCTTCGTTTGGCTGTACTCCCTCGGCGTCAACAAGGGGAAGGATCTGGTGTTCTCGCGTCTGAAGATTGAGACAACCGGTCCTGGCTACTGTCATTTCCCGGATGATCCTGAACGCGGTTACGACGGACATTACTATGCCGGCCTTATTGCGGAGAAGAAAAAGAAAGTCCGCAAGAATGGTGTGGATGTGGTGGTATGGGAATTGCCGAACGGGGCACGAAATGAGCCGTTTGACATTCGGGTCTACAACACGGCGGCTATCCGGAGTTTAAGGCTGGATTGGGACAAGATGCGCGAGGCGCGGGAACACTTGCCGGCGATTGGTGGCATAGCTATGCCACAACCAGCAGCGAAACCTCCCGTGGTGGCAACACCTTCAATGGTTGCGGTGCAACCATCGGCGGTTCGTCCCGCTTCGATTCCTCATCCACCCAGACCGCCGCAGAACAGTTTGCTTAGGCATAGGTACGGGGGTAGGCGGTGACGGCTAGCCAACAGATTCAAGAAGCGCGGGGGATGCGCGACCTCTATATCGCGGCCGAGAGGGCTGTTTTGTCGGGAAAATCCTGGAACGTGCTTGGGCAATCGGTGACCTACGAAGACCTCGACAAAATTCGTAAAGGCCGACAGGAATGGGAAGAAATCTTGAATACCCTACAAGGCGGCGGCGGGCGGCGCATTGGCCAAATTAGCTGGAGAGTCTGGTAGATATGAGCAGGTGGGAAAAGGGTATCGGCAAAGCGCTGCGTTCGGCATATCGCTGGGCGTTGTCCACACCGTCCAAAAAGACGGTGGCGGCACAATTCCCCGGCGGCGGTACACCTTCGCCGATCTTCCCCTTTTCCGGCGGGGCCTTCACGGGCGCCTCAAACAAGCCTGGTCTCGACTCCTGGTTCCCGGCGAGCGGCGACGCAGACGCGGACCTGAATCCGGATTTGGAACGGTTGCGGAGCTGTTCGCAGGACCTGTTCAATAATTCGCCGGCAGGTCGCGGGGTCATTAAGCGGAAGGTCACTGGAGCGGTGGGTTCCGGGTTGACCATGCGCTCCGTTATTGATCGGCGTCTACTGGGAATGGATGAGCAGCAATCTTTGGAATGGTCGAATGCGGCGGAACGGGAGTTTGCATTGTGGGCAAATTCGCGCGAATGCGACTTCGCGCGCCGATTGGCCTTCAACGAAATTCAGCAGCTTGCCTTCACCAGCCAGAAGGTGCGCGGCGACTGCTTCATTATCATGACCTGGAAGCCGCGCAAGGGCGTTCCCTATGACCTCCGCCTGCAGCTTATCGAGGCTGACCGGGTGTCGAATCCGCAGGGCGCGCCGGATGACGAGAAGATTTCCGGCGGGATAGAACGGGATGCCAGCGGAGTTCCGGTAGCGATTCATGTCCGCCGCTGTCATCCGGGCAGCCGGAACATGCAGGATAAATTCAAGTGGGATTCGGTACCGATATTCGGGCCGAAGTCCGGGCGCCGGCAGGTGCTGCACCTGATGGAGTTCGAGCGGATTGACCAGAGTCGCGGTGTTCCCTCGCTGGCGCCGGTTATTGAGACCCTGCACCAGATTACCGACTACTCCAGCGCCGAACTGTCGGCAGCGGTGGTGAACGCGCTGCTAACGGTATTCATCAAGCGTGAGGCGGAGGTAGACAATCAGGAATCAGGCAAGAAGTTGGAGTATACGCCGGAACAAAAAGCTCTTTGGCAAAACCGCGATTTCCATTTCGGCCCGGGAACCTTTTGGCAAGGCGCGCCCGGCGAAGACGTGAGCGTGGTCACGGCCAACCGGCCGAGTCCGCAGTATGACGCCTTCTTCAGCGCCTGCCTGAAACAAATCGGCCTGGCTTTGGGCGTTCCTTATGAAGTGCTGTCCTTGGTGTTCCAGTCGAGTTATTCGGCCAGCCGCGCGGCGCTCCTCGAGTTCGCCAAAGAAATGAAAATTGTCCGCGCCTGGTTGCGGAACAACCTCTGCCAAATGGTGTACGAGGAATTCCTTTTTGAGGCAGTTACCAAGGGCAGGCTGCACGCCCCGGGCTTCCTTGAGGACCCGGTAATCCGCGCCGCTTACTGTAAGGCGGACTGGATGGGGCCTTCCGTCGGGCAGATCGACCCGGTGAAGGAAGTGACCGCCTCAATCATGAAAATCCTTTGCGGCTTCTCCACCTTTGGCAAAGAAACCGCCGAACTCACCGGCGACGACTTTGACCGGAATGCCTATACCCGCGCCGAAGAAACGGGTCTCTTGAAGAACTTGGGGCTGCTTCTGGAAAGCATGTACAAAATCGCCGGCCAGACGCCTATTTTCGATACCGAAGGGGATGAGAACAGCGATGCCGCATAACGATTGTGACAAGGTCACCTCCGCCATTCGCGGCGTCACCTGGGCGATTCTGCCGGAAGCCCTGGACGCCATTGTCGCCATCGCCAGCCGCGAGTATTCGGACACCGAGCTGGCGGCGGCGATCCGGACCGACCGCGCCGTCAAGATGCGTACCCTTACCGCCCTGGCCGGCGACGCGGCGGTTATCCCGGTGTTCGGGCCTATTGTGCCGAGGGGCGGGTTGTTCGCGAACGTTTCCGGCGCGGTGAGCGTGGACGGCATTTCCGCCTGTCTTGACGCCGCCCTCGAGGACGAGGCGATAAAGAGCATCATCCTGAATTTCGACAGCCCGGGCGGGCAGGTGACGGGCATTTACCAGCTTTGTCGGCAGATTGTCGCGGCCGGCATGACGAAGCCGGTGACGGCTTATGTCTCCGGCATGGCCGCAAGCGCTGCCTACTGGCTGGCTTGTTCCTGTGGCCGAATCGTCGCCGACAAGACGGCAACGGTCGGGTCAATCGGGGCCTGCATGTTCTGGAGTGACGACAGTATCGCCAAAGCGGCGTCGGGGGTGCGGGAGGAGATGGTCGTCTCCACCCAATCGCCCAACAAAAACCTCGACCCCAATACGCCGGCCGGCCGAATGGAAGTGCAGGAACTTGTCAACGCACATGCAGCCATCTTTATCCAGGATGTCGCCACTTTCCGGGGTGTCGCCGAACAGCGGGTACGTGAAAGCTTTGGCCAGGGTTCGATGCTTCTCGCCGACGCCGCGTTGGCGGCCGGGATGATCGACAGCGTCGGCCTGATGGATTCAATTTTAGTGGGCGGACATGACCGCCGCGAGCATTCGATGAAGGAGAGTGGCATGGCTGTAACTGCGTCGCATTTTGCACCCGCCGCCGGCGGTAAGGTGAAAACAGCAACCGACGAAGACGACAAGCAGAACAAGGACGAGGAAGACGAGGACAACGCCAGGGCAAAGGCGGAGAAGGACGAAGAGGAAGAGAAGAAGGAAAAGGACGAGGCGGAAGCCAAGCGGAAAGCCGCCGCCGCCAAGCATCCTGACATCTACGAAGCCGCCTTCGCCGCCGGTGTCGCCGCCGAACGCGCCCGCCTGCAGGAGATCCGCGAACTGGGTCTGTCCGGTCATAAACAGCTCGTTGACGACGCCATGTTTAAGACCTTCATGACCGCCGGCGAGACGGCCATCGCTTACGCCAAGGCAGAAAGCAAACTCAAAAGCACCTGTTCGCAAGCTCGCCTCGAGGAATCCGCCACCATCAATATACCGGTCGCCTCCGAGCCGGCGGCGCTCAATAAAGACCAGGAAGCCATCGCGGCCATGGTCGCGGGCATGCGTTAGGCTTTGCCCAAAAATAACTTTTACAAGTTTAACCCGGGTGTTTCGTTTGGATCGGCATTTTCGCCCTTACCGCCTGGTCG
>JAVBTZ010000220.1:0-13552 GCA_031555915.1 Planctomycetota bacterium | reverse complement strand
ATTTGCGTTTTCGCGCCCTTGGGCAAGGCGGAGCTTCGCAGGCAATATTGAATATATTGTCAAGAAGCTCCAACGCAACCCAAGGGCGCGAAAACGCAAATCTATCCGAAAATTTAGGCTTTACGGGGCACTAGCATGAATTGCAATGCCGTTAAAACAAAGGAATAAATTTTTCGAAGAAATCGAGTGGTGGTTGGCTCGATTTCTTCGAAAAATCCACATAAGGGGAGTTTATGGAAGAAACGAAACCTCGGGGTTTTTGTATTTTCGATTTCGACATTTATCTGGCTTGCCTATCCCTGGCGGTCCTGATTTTCATTACCGTCGGCGGCGTTTTCATGCGTTACTTCGCCAACCGGCCGCTCCCATGGTTGGAGGAAGTGCAGCTTTGGTGTTTTGTCTGGGCCGTCTTCGCCGGTATCGTCTATGTGGCGCGGATTAACAGCCACATCGCCATTGACGCCATCGTAACCCTGTTTCCCCACGCTTTCCGCCGCTTCATGGCCATCGTCTCCAACCTGGCCACCATCGGGGTGCTGGCTTTTCTCGGCTATTACTCCAGCTTTCACGTCTTGCAAATGTACAACCGTAAACGCTTCACCAACATTCTTGAAATCCCCTACTGGCTGATCTACCTGGTGGTGCCCCTGTCATGCCTCCTCATTATCATCATCACTCTTCGGCGGTTTGTCGCCCCGGGCGATCCCGAGGCTAAACACGAAGGAGCCTGACCCCGGCGTATCCGTCCCGCTTTCCAGGAGATTGTCCCTATGTCCGAACTCATGTATGCCTGTATTGCCGTAATGCTCGCTTTTCTCCTTCTCGGCGTACCGATTTACATTTCCCTCCTCACCAGTACCGCCCTCTACTTCGCCTTTACGAACGTCCCCAATCTCATCATGGCCCAGCGGGTCCTCTCCGGCGTCGAGAATATCCCGCTCCTCGCGGTGCCGTTTTTCGTCTGCGCCGGCGTGTTCATGAACTACACCGGCGTCACCCGCAGGGTGATGGACTTCTGCGAATACGTCATCGGCACCCTGCCGGGCGGTCTGGCCCAGGTCAACGTCCTCCTTTCCACCCTGATGGGCGGGCTCTCAGGTTCCAGCCTGGCCGACGCCGCCATGCAATCGAAAATCCTCGTGCCGGAGATGGAACGGAAAGGCTTCTCCAAGGCCTTCTCTTCTGTTGTCACCGCCACCTCCGCCATGATAACCCCTCTTATCCCGCCCGGCATCGCCATGATTATCTATGGCTCCATCGCCAACGTCTCCATCGGCAAACTCTTCATCGCCGGCATCGGTCCCGGCGTCCTGTTGTGTGTGACCATGATGATTCTGGTCGGCTTCATGTCGAAGCAGCGCGGTTATGTTTCGCAACCCTCTAAGGAAATCATGGACGCCGGGTTCTCGGTCGCCTTCAAGAAGGCGTTCCTTCCCCTCTGCCTCCCGATTATCATCATCGGCGGCATTCGCCTGGGCATCTTCACCCCCACGGAAGCCGGCTCCATCGCCATTGTCTATGCCCTCGGCTTGGGCGTGATATATCGCGAACTCAAAATCGCCGACATTTACCGGGCGCTAAGTGAAACCGTCGTCACCACCGCCGCCATCATGATTATCGTCGGCGCCGCCTCGGCTTTCGCCTGGGTTCTCACCCGCGAGAAGATTCCCCAGAACCTCACCGCCTTCCTCGTCGCCACCATCACCAACAAATACACTTTCCTGTTGGTCGTGAACCTTTTCCTCATCATCGTCGGCATGTTCATCGAAGGGAACGCCGCCCTGGTGGTCCTGGTCCCGCTTCTCGCCCCGGCCGCCGCCGCCTACGGCATCAACGAAATCCAATTCGCCATGGTGGTCATCTTCAACATGTCCATCGGTTGCATCACCCCGCCGATGGGTTCCCTGATGTTCGTCACCTGCAGCATCACCAAGTGTTCCTTCCGCAGTTTTATAAAGGAGTCGATCCCGTTCTATTTTCTGCTGGGCATTTGCCTCCTCCTCCTCACCTTTGTACCCTTCTTTTCCCAGGGCATCGTCAACCTGTTTTATTAAGACTCATGCAAGTCCGCCATTAGGAGAACTACCTTGAAATATGAATTCGGCAACGACCCGGCCAAGGCCGAACGTTACAAAAAATTCTGGAACCGCGAGCCGGTTAAGCGGCCCATGGTCGGCTTCAGCTTCCTGTCCTGGTTCCCCCTCGACGAATTTTCGGTCAGCGCCGGCTGGCCGAAAGGCTGCGAACTCACGCCCGACATGGTGCATCCCGAGGAATTCCTCGACGAATGGGAAGGGCACATCCGCGAAGGGGAGATTCTGGACGACGACCTGATTCGCGGATGCAGTCCTCTCCAGTCCATCTTCTGGTGCTGCGGATCGCTGGGCTGCAAGATGAAGGTTCTCCCGGGGAACATCGTCGCCATCGATCAATCGCTCCCCTGGGAAAAAGTGCTGGGCCTGAAGGGTTACCTCGACCACCCCTGGTTCAGGAAATACCTGGAATTCATCGACGCCCTGGTCGCCCGCGCCGCCGGCCGCTACCCCATAAGCCACGGCACCCTGGTCGGCCCCCTCGATTACGCCGTGGCGCTCCGCGGCCACGAGCAAACCGTCATCGACATGATTGACGAACCGGAAAACGCCAGGCGTTTCATGGAGGAAATGGGGGACATCTTCCTCAATTTCACCAAAGCCGCCTGGAGCCGCATTCCCAAATACCTGGACGGCTACTTCGACGCCCAGTACCGCATCTGGGCCCCCGGCAGCATCGCCCGCATGCAGGAGGACGCCATCGCCGTGATGTCGCCGAAGCTTTACCAAGAGTTCATCCAGCCGGTCGACCGCCGCATCGCCAAAAGCTTCCAGAACCCCTTCATGCATCTCCATGCCACTTCGATGATGGTCCTGGATGAGCTTTTGGAAGTGAAGGAAATCAAGGCTTTCGAAATAAACCAGGACGTCGGGGGCCCGCCGCTGGAATGGCTCATCCCCTATCTCCAGAAAGTGCAAAAGGCGGGCGTACCCATGATTCTGCGGGGCGATTTCTCCACCGAGGACGTGCGCCGGCTCATGGGCTCCCTCAATCCCGAGGGCTTGTACATCTATATTCTGGTCAAGAACCGGGCGGAAAGCGATCCGTATCGGCCGATACTGGGGATGTGAAATTAGACTTTCGCCAAACTTCAGTTGGCACCTGGCATTCTTTTTCACCGACAGGAGGTTTTCCAAATGGGCTTTGATAAGAGAGTCGCCCTGGTGACCGGGGCGGCCAAAGGTATCGGCTTGGCCATAGCCAAGCGTTTGGCCGACGGCGGGGCGCGGGTGGTATTGGCCGACCTGGACGGCGCGGGCGCCAAGGAAGCGGCCAAGCGCTTGAACGAACTGGGCGGGGAGTGCATAGGGGTGGCGGCGGATGTGTCCCGGCTTGAGGACGTCAAGCGGATGCTCGCGGAAACGCTCGCCGCTTTCGGGCAATTGGACATACTCGTCAACAACGCCGGCATTCTCCGGGCCAGCCGCCTCGAAGACGTGACGCCGGAAGAATGGGACCTGGTGCTGGCCGTGAATTTGCGCAGCGTCTTCCTGGTCTCGCAGCAGGCCATCCCGCACCTGAAGAAAAGCGCCCACCCGCGCATCATCAACCTGTCCTCGAACTCCGGCCGCATGGGCGGCTTCGAGTCCAGTGTTTCCTACGCCGCCTCCAAAGGCGGGGTCATCGCCCTGACTTACGCCCTGGCGAGCCAGTTGGCCAAGTTTCACATCACCGTCAATGCCGTCTGCCCCGGCACCATAGAAACGGACATCCTGAAGGGCTACAGCCCCGAGGCGAAAAACCGCCTGCGGGAGCGGGTCCCGCTGGGCCGTTTGGGGGAACCCGACGACGTGGCGGCGGCGGCGGTTTACCTGGCCGGGGCCGACGCCGGTTTTGTGACGGGGCTGATGCTGGACGTCAACGGCGGGGTTTATTTCGGCTGAATTTCTGAAGTTTTGCATAGTGGCGATTAAACTGCCAATCGCCACTATGAAAAAATCATTTTTACTTGAATTTCAAGGGTTTTCAATTTTACAAAATCGCCATTCGGCGGTTTGAATGGTGATTTTGCAAAAGACCAGATTTTCACGGAAGGGCGCAGTTTGTCGATCCTGGATCTGAAAAAGACCTCCCTTACCGATATCGCCTACGAGGAAATTCGCAAGAATATTCTTCGGGGCGATTTTCCCCCCGGCCACAAGCTGGTGGTCAACGATTTGGTGGCGCAATGGAACATCAGCAACACGCCGATCAAGGAAGCGCTGAACCGTTTGATGGCCGAGGGGATTGTCATTTTCGAACCGCGCTGCGGCATGCGGGTGCGGGGGCAACTCAGCGCCAAGGAGCTGCATGACAAGTTTGAAATGCGCATGCTGCTGGAGGACTACTGCTGCCGCATGGCGGCCAAGGCGGTGGAAAGCCGGCCGGATGTCCTAGCCGAATTGAAAACCACCATCGAACGCTATGATATGCTGGTGGCGGACAAGGAACGTTATTTCGAGCTCTATCAATACGACGAATATTTCCACCGGCTGATCGTTTCCCTCTGCGGCAACCACGACATCATCGCCACTTTTGAAAATCTGCACCAATTCATCCTGACCTTCGGCATTCTGGCCAGCAAGCACTTTCCCCTCCGCCGCCAGCCCGAGACCCTCGAAGAACACCGGCAGGTCCTGGACGCCCTGAACCGCCGCGACTCGAACGCCATGGTCGCAGCCATGCGCACCCATCTGGACAATACGGCCAAAGGCCTGATGGCGTATTACAACAGCGCGTCGGGGCGGTTTTTTTTCCAGACTTGACAGCCCGGTACGGCATAGGCATTTATTATCGTGATGGCGTCCATACACATATTACGCGCCCAAAGGCGCAACGTGACGTAGGTTTGACCTCTTTCATAGGAGCCAGAATGCTTACCGATGTTCTGAAGAAAAGACTCAAAGCCGGTGAAGTCCTCTACGGGACCTTCATCGACTCCTGCAACGAAGACATGGTGGAAATCTCCGCCATCGCCGGCTTCGACTACGCCCTGATCGACGCCGAGCACAGCCCCTGCGACCCCATTATCGCCCAACGCCTGGTACGGGCCGCCGATGCCAGGAACCTGCCCACCCTCATCCGCGTCAGCAACAGCCTCCCCTCCACCATCCTCAAGATGATGGACATCGGCGCCTCCGGCATCATGGCCCCCCTGGTCCACGACGCCGAAATGGCCAAGGGCGTGGTCGAATCGGTCCGTTACTACCCCGCCGGCCGCCGCGGCACCGCCCTCATGCGGGCCTCCAACTACAACACCCTCCCCATCGGCGACTACTTCGCCAAAACCAACTCCGACGCCTTCGTCATGGTTCAGGCCGAAAGCGTGCAGGCGGTGGAAAACCTGGAGAAAGTCCTGGCGGTGAAGGACCTCGACGCCATTTTCCTCGGCCCCTACGATCTCTCGCAAAGCATGGGCATCCCCGGGCAGGTCGAGAGCAAGCAAATTCTCGAAATCGCCGAGCGGATCGCCAAGCTGGCCCGCGCGGCGGGTAAATTCGCCGGCACCATCGCCGGCAGCTACGAAAAGTCGCAGCGGCTCGTCGACATGGGCTACCAGCTCATCACCTATTCGACCGACCTGGATCTCTACTGCGCCTACGCCCGGGAAACGGTCGCGAACCTGAAGAAAATCCGCCGCAAATAATAATTAATCGGAGTGGCACTGCCCCAGTGGAGTCTTGTCCCCTTATTCAAGGAGAAAAGGAATGAAGAAATTCGCCCTGCTGTCGCTTCTCGCGCTTCTGGCCGTCTCGGCCGTCATCGCCCACGCCGGCGATTTCCCCGTCCGGCAAATCGCCGTCACCGTCGCCGCCGCGCCCGGGGGCGCCTCCGACATGACCACCCGCATCTACACCCAGCAAATGGAAAAGCTCCTCGGCAAGCCCTTCATCGTCTCCAACCGCCCCGGCGCCGCCTGCTCCATCGGCATGGAATACCTCCGTAACCGCCGCCCCGACGGCTACAACATCGGTTACGTTCCGGTCGAATCGGTCATGGTCCGCGCGCTTGGCATTACGGACGTTTCCTCCGAGGACTTCGATTTCTTCGCCCGCGCCATGACCCTCCCCGCCGCGGTTACGGTGCGGAAGGAAGCGCCGTACAACAGCTTCGCCGAATTCATCGCCTACGCCAAGGCCCACCCCGGCGAAATCAAGGTCGGCAACTCCGGCACCGGCTCCATCTGGCACATCGCCGCCGCCGCCATCGAGGAAGCCGCCGGCGTCAAGTTCAACCACATCCCCTTCGAAGGCGGCGCTCCGGCCGTCTCCGCCCTTATGGGGAAGAACGTGGACGCCGTAACGGTCAGCGTCCCCGAAGTCCAGTCCGGCGTCGACTCCGGCGACTTCAAGATCCTGACCGTCCTCGGCGAAACGCGCTCCAGCGCCGCCAAGGACATCCCCACCGCCAAGGAACTCGGCTACAACATCAACGTCTTCGGCTGGGGCGCCTTCGCCGCGCCGAAAGGGTTGCCCAAGGACGTCCTGCAAGTCCTGGAAGACGCATCGGCGAAAGCTCTGGCGTCCGACGAAGTGAAGGAATTCTTCAAGTCCCGCGGCTTCGAGCATAATTACCTGAACGGCGCCGACATGACCGCCTTCGCCAAGGAGCAGCTGCAGTTCTTCGACGCCCTTATCAAGAAACTCGGCATCGCCAAGACCAAGTAAACAAATCACCAGGCGGGGCGGGCGTCGGACGGCGCCCGCCCCAGTTTTTGTTTTCCCGCGGATTCCCCACGGAGCAACTTCTCCATGTATAAGACCGATTATTACATTTCCGGCGCCTTCATCGCGGTCGGAGTGGCGTTTCTGGCCGGTTCCCTCCAGCTTGGGCTTTCGGCCCCGACCTCCGACGGCATCCCCGGCTCGGGGTTCTTCCCCTTCATTCTTGCGGGATTGGTGATTCTCCTGGGAGTGGCGATTATTGCCAAGGGGGTGTTGGACAAGAAGGAAAAGAGGCCGGCCTTCCTTCTCGATCCCGACCAAAAGGGGAACGGTTTCACCTGGCTCGTCACCATTCTGGGCATTTTTGTCATGCTCGTTCTATGGTTGGCGCTTTCCAAGGTGGAAAGCGTGCGGCAGTATGCCTTCGAAATATCAGTGCTGGGTTTCGCCCTGGCGATGAACCGCTTTTACAAGCGGAGCTGGGGTTTTACCCTGGTTTTCTCGTTGGCCATCGTGGCACTGATCCACATTCTGTTCGTGCGGGTGCTTTTTATTTCGTTTGATATTTAAATTTTCTCTTTGATAATTTGGTGTCGAGTCACCGGTTTTTTCAGCTCCTGAAAACCGGTCCTTACTCCCCGGAAGGAACTGCTATGGCCGAGTGGATCGACGGATTTTGGCATGTCATGCAGGGATGGACCTTGCTCTTCTTGTTGATTGGCGTGGTGGTGGGTCTGGTCATTGGCGCCCTTCCCGGCCTGACCGCGACCATGGGCGTAGCCATTCTCACGCCCCTTACCTTTTGGTTCGAACCGACCATGGGCTTCGCCATGCTTATCGGGGTTTGGAACTCCGCCATCTTCGCCGGAGGCATAACCGCCATTCTCATCAACACGCCGGGAACCCCGGCCTCCATCGCCTCTACTTTCGACGGCTACGCCCTGTACAAGCAGGGAAAGGGGGGGCTGGCACTTGGCATCAACGTAATCTATTCGGCCATCGGCGGCCTCATCGGGACGCTGGTGCTGATCTTTTTCGCTTTTCCCCTGGCCCGCTTCACCATCAGCTTCGGGGCGACGGAGTACTTCGCCCTGGCCTTTTTCGGCCTGACCATGATGGTGGCGGTGTCCGGCAACAATGTCCTGAAGGGTTTGATTGCCGGCGCGGCCGGGATTCTAATTTCGACGGTCGGCCTGGACCCCATGCTGGCGGCGCGGCGTTTCACCTTCGGCAATGTGAACCTGGTGGACGGCGTGCAGTTCCTGCCGGTGATGATCGGCATGTTCGGCATCGGCGAAGTTCTGCACCAGATTTTCTCCCTTCGTCCCAAGGAAGAAGCGCTGGAAAATGAAAAGCGCAAGATCAACTCCGACCTCGGCCGGGTTACCCCCACCTTCAAACAGATGCGGGAACTGTTCAAACCAACCACCATCGCCGGACTGGTCAGTTCGGTCATCGGCGCCATACCCGCCGCCGGCGGCGACATCGCCTCGATTATCTGCTGGGGGCAGGCCAAGAAGTGGTCGAAGAAACCCGAAGAATACGGCAAGGGATCCCTCGAAGGCCTCGCCGTCAGCACCACCGCCAACAATGGCGTTCTCGGCGGCGCCCTCACCACCATGCTCACCCTTGGCATTCCCGGCGACGCCGGCACGGCGGTCCTCATTGGCTCCCTCATGATGTACGGCATGCAGCCGGGACCGAAGATGTTCGCCGAGCACAAGCCTTTCGTCATCAACATCATGCTTCTCATGATTCTCGCCAATCTCGTTTTTCTGGTTCTCGGCCTTCTAACCGCCAAGGTTTCCGCCAAGTTCCTGAACGTCAACCAGCGAACGGTGTGGGTATCGGTGTGTATCCTCTGTGTGGTGGGTTCCTTTGCCCTCAACAACAGCTACTTCGACGTCATGGTTATGTTCGGGGCGGCGCTGGTCGGCTTTGTCTTCAAGCGTTGCGACTATGCGCCGGGACCGTTTATTCTAGGTCTCCTGCTGGGGCGGATGCTGGAGTCGAACTTGCGGCGGGCCTTGATGATTTCCAACGGCAGCTACTCGATATTTTTTACCCGTCCCGTATCCTGCGTCCTGCTGATTCTCACCATCCTTACCCTGTTGTGGCCGGTATACAAGCATTTCCGTAACAAGGGAAAAGAAACCGGCGAAGTCGCGGCAGATTTCTGAATGGCAATGCGCCGATTGGCAAAGAAAGGAAAACCCCGTGAAGAAATTCCTGAACGACCCCAAAAACTTCGTCGACGACATGCTGGAAGGCATGTTCCTGGCCCATGCGGACGCATGGCGCTACGCCAACGCCGACCTCCGCTGCGTCGTCCGGGCCAATAAGGGCGGGAACAAGGTCGCCCTGGTCACCGGCGGCGGCTCCGGCCACCTGCCGCTGTTTGTCGGTTATGTCGGGGAGGGGATGCTGGACGGCTGCGCCGTCGGCGGCGTCTTCCAGTCCCCGTCCGCCGAACAGTGGTACCAGACCGCCAAGGCGGCCCAGTCCGGCCAGGGCGTCCTGTTCATTTACGGCAATTACACCGGCGACATCATGAATTACGAGATGGCCAAGGAAATGCTCGACCTGGAGGACATCCGCGCCGAAGAAGTGCGCGGCTTCGACGACGTCGCCTCCGCCCCCAAGGGGGAGGAGCATAAGCGCCGGGGGGTGGCGGGGATCTTCTTCATGTACAAATGCGCCGGGGCGAAAGCGGAGGAAGGGGCGAGCTTCGACGAAGTTAAGGCGGTGGCGGAAAAGGTCGGCGCCCGGGTCAGGACCATGGGGGTGGCGTTGTCCCCCTGCATCATACCGGAAATCGGCACGCCCGGTTTCACGATTGGCGAAGGGGAAATGGAAATCGGCATGGGCATCCACGGCGAACCGGGGATTCGGCGCGGGAAACTCGCCGCCGCCGACGCGGTGGTCGACGAAATGTTGAAGCCGATCCTCGCCGACCAGCCGCTCAGTTCCGGCGACGAAGTGGCGGTTCTCATCAACGGTCTCGGCGCCACCCCGAAGGAAGAATTGTACATCATCCACCGGCGCCTGCACCAGTCGCTGGCCAAGCTGGGCGTCAAAATCGTCAAGGTCTACGCCGGCGAATTCGCCACTTCCATGGAAATGGCCGGTTTTTC
Organism: Planctomycetota bacterium; assembly: GCA_031555915.1. Taxonomy (GTDB): domain Bacteria; phylum Planctomycetota; class SZUA-567; order SZUA-567; family SZUA-567; genus JAJBSZ01. The sequence continues at coordinate 3,681 of JAVBTZ010000220.1, read as the reverse complement.
CATTTCCGTTTTGAAGCTCGACCCCGAGTTGAAGCGGCTGTTGGCGAAGCCCTGCCACACCCCGTTTTTCGAACAGCGGCAATTGGATATTTGATTGGAAGGATAGGCGCAATGGAAACGATCGATGTCGCGGGCGCATTGGCCATTCTCCAGTCAATCGCCGGCACCATGGAGAAAAATCGCGATTACCTGGTGGAATTGGACCGGGTGGTCGGGGACGGCGACCTGGGGCTAACCATGGCGGCCGGTTTCGCGGGGGCGGCCAAGGACGCGGCGGGCATGAATGAAACGGAACCGGGCAAACTGTTCATGAAGGCGGGGATGGCCATCAACAAGCACGCCCCCTCGACCATGGGCACGTTGATGGCGACCGGCTTCATGCGGGGAGGCAAGGCGGTGGCGGGGAAGGCGGCTTTGACCTCGGAGGACATGGCGGTTTTTTTCCAGGCTTTCCTGGACGGCTTGTTGGAGAGGGGCAAGGCGAAGCCCGGGGACAAAACCGTGATTGACGCCGCCATGCCCGCGGCCGAAGCGGCCAAGGCCGCAGCGGGGCGTCCCCTGCCGTTTGCGTTGTCGGCGGTTCTCGCCTGCGCGGAACAAGGTTTGGAAGCGGGCAAGGAGATGATGAGCCAGCACGGCAAGGCCGCGGTTTTCCGCGAAAAAACGGTGGGGCTGATCGATCCCGGCAGCGCCGCTTTTTGTCTGATGCTCAAGGGTTTTTACGACGCGGTGGCGCAATAGGGTGATTGGGGACTAACGTGTCATTCCATTATTCAAGCCAAGGAGATTCATTATGCATAAGGGCTATTTCACAACCATTCTAACCGTCCTGGTGTTCGCGCTTTCCCTTTCCGCCTTCGCCGGCGAAAAGAAATTCACCATCGCCACCGTCGGCAAGGTCGACGGCGTCGCCTGGTTCGATCGGATGCGGGAAGGGGTCGATCAGTTCGGCAAGGACTCCGGCCACACCACTTTCATGCAGTCTCCCGCCCAGGCCGACGCCGCCCAGCAGGTGCAGATTATCGAAGGGCTTATCGCCCAGAAGGTCGACGCCATGTGCGTGGTCCCCTTCTCGCCGGAAGCCTTGGAACCGGTTCTCAAGCGCGCCATGGACGCCGGGATCGTGGTCATCGTGCACGAGTCGTCGGAACAGAAGAACTCGCACCTGATTCTGGAAGCGTTCGACAACAAGGCGTATGGCGCGCAGATGATGCGCATCCTTGCCGCGAAAATGGGGAATGAAGGCGAGATGGCGAACTTCGTCGGTTCCCTCACTTCGAAAACCCACAACGAATGGATGGACGGCGCCGAAGAACTGTTGGCGAAGGAATTCCCGAACATCAAGTTGGTCTCCCGCCGGAACGAGGAATACGACGATCAGAACCGCGCTTACGAACGCACCAAGGAACTCCTGGCCAGTTTCCCGAAGTTGAAAGGCATCCTCGGCTCCGCCTCGACGACCGCTCCCGGCGCGTCCCTGGCCGTCGAGGAACGCGGCCTCGAAGGGAAAGTTTTCGTGGTCGGCACCGCCCTTCCCTCCGCCACCCGCAATTTCATCAATTCCGGCGCCTGCACCGCCATCGCCTTCTGGGACCCGGCCATGGCCGCCTACGCCATGAACAAAATCGCCGTCCGCCTCCTTAACGGCGAAAAGATTCAGGACGGCGCCAACCTGGACATCGACGGCTACAATTCGCTCCTGCAGGACAAGAACAACCCCCGCCTCTTCTACGGCGCGGCCTGGGTTTTTGTCGATAAGGACAATGTCGACGAGTACAATTTCTAATGCCGCCGATTGTCGAACTGCGTAACATTGACAAGAAGTTCGTGGGCGTGCACGCCTTGCGCGGCGTCGACTTTCGGGTCGACGCCGGCGAGGTGCGTTGTCTCGCCGGCGAAAACGGTTGCGGCAAGTCCACTCTCATCAAAGTTGTCTCCGGGGTCTACAGCCGGGACTCCGGCAGCGTTCTCCTGAACGGGACCGCGTATCCCCGGCTCACCCCTCTCGATTCCATGCGGGAGGGGATTCAAGTCATTTACCAGGATTTTTCCCTCTTCCCCAATCTTACCGTGGCTGAAAACATCGCCTTCACCACCCTGATTGACGACAAGGACCGGCTCTGCGACTGGCGGAAAATCGCCGCCATCGCCCGGCACGGCCTCGGGCGCATCAAGGCCGACATCGACCCTGGGGCGGTGGTGGGCGAGTTGTCGGTCGCCGACAAGCAGCAGGTCGCCATAGCCCGGGCTCTCCTCAACAATGCCCGGCTGGTGGTGATGGATGAACCCACCACCGCCCTGACCCAACGCGAAATCGACAACCTTTTCGCCATTGTCCAGAACCTTAGCGCGCAAAACATCGCCATCGTTTTTGTCAGTCACAAACTGCGGGAGATTAGGGAGATTTGCCGCACCATCACTATCATGCGTAATGGTTCGGTGGTTGCCGACGGCAAGGTGGAGGATTTCGACGAAGCCCGAATTACCCGCTGCATGACTGGCCGGGACATAGCTGGCGACAAGTTTGTTTACGTCCCCGGGGATCCGTCTGCCCCGCCGCTTCTCAAGGTCGAGAACCTGAATTCCGGTTCAGCCATTCGGGGAGTCAATTTCACTTTGGCCCGGGGGGAAATCCTTGGCGTCACCGGGCTGTTGGGGTCGGGCCGGGGCGAGTTGGCCCGTGCTCTTTTCGGTTTGTATCCGCTGGACAGTGGGCGGGTCGAAGTGGACGGTCAAACCTTGAAACCGGGATCGGTTGAGGACGCGGTGGCGAAGGGGGTCGGGTATATTCCTGAAGACCGTTTGACCCAGGGGTTGTTTTTGAATAAATCTTTGGCGGATAATATTGCCTCGACGTTATTGGATGTGTTGCGGAATTGGGCGGGATTTTTGCGGCTGGGCCGGTTGCGGCAGAGGGCCAGCGAGATGTTGGATGGTCTTCAGGTGAAGAGTGCGTCGATTGACAGTCCTGCTTCCACGCTTTCGGGTGGGAATCAGCAGCGGGTGGTGATTGGCAAGTGGTTGGGTCGGGGGCCGAAGTTATTGATTCTCAATGGTCCGACTATGGGGGTGGATGTGGGGTCGAAGCAGAAGATTCATGAGCGGTTGCGTCAGTTGGCGGGTGAGGGGGTGGGGGTGATAATAATTTCCGATGATTTGCCGGAGATTGCGGTCAATTGCAATCGGGTTTTGTTGATTCACAGGGGGGCGGTGGTGCGGGAGTTTTCGATGGGAGTGTCGGGTGAGGCGGATATGGTTGAGGAGATGCGTCGTCTGTAGGGTGTAACCATGTGTGGGTATAGCGTATCATTTCCGCTTGGCGCAATTGGGTCCAGCGTCACGCTGGTTGCGGGGGTCGTGCGCGGGATCGGTAACCGCGCACATAGGGGGGGCGCAACCAGCCCCCCGAGCAATGCGGTTATAAAAAAGTCAAATAGCGGTTAGCGGTTAAGCGGTTATTGAAACGCGGTTAATGGGCCGCGTAAAATGAAATGCGGTTCCATCACTCGGTATAAACGCATTTGAAACTAGTTACGCGGCCCTACCTTTTTGAGCGAACAGCGCCGAAGGCGCGCCTTCGCGTTCGGGCCGCCAAATCGGCAGCGATTTCAGAGCGGGCGACGCTCCCGAACGTAACGCATTCAGTGGGGGGTCTGGGGGGCGAAGCCCTCCCAGATCGGA
>JAVBTZ010000075.1:0-7150 GCA_031555915.1 Planctomycetota bacterium | reverse complement strand
CCGTTCTGGGAGGGCTTCGCCCCCCAGACCCCCCGCTCTGAAATCGCTGCCGCCTTGGCCGCCCGGACGCAAAATGCGCTTCGCTCTTTTGCTCAAAAAGGTAGGGCCGCGTAACACGTTTCTGATGGGTTTGTACCGAATGCTGGAACCGCATTTCATTTTACGCGGCCCTTTAACCGCGTTTCAATAACCGCTAACCGCAACCGCTTAACCGCTAACCGCGCACCGCTATTTGACTTTTTTATAACCGCATCCACGGGGGGCTGGTTGCGCCCCCCCGGCCCCCCCAACCAGCGTGACGCTGGACCCAATCGGCGCAAAGCGGAAATGAAACGCCCGCTCCACCATCACCACCACCACCACCACTAATGGCAAGGGCAAAACCGTGCGAAAAATCCTACGACAACACGAATTCTACGCCGCCCTACTACTGATAACCGTAATCATCGGCATCAGCCTGGCCAACCCCGCCTTCTACTCCCCCGGAAACATCTTCTCCCTAGCCAAAAGCTCCATCGTCCTCGGCATCTTCGCCCTCGGCACCCTCCTCGTCCTCATCTCCGGCGGCATCGACATCTCCTTCCCCGCCATCGCCATGTTCGCCATGTACCTGACCAGCCGCAACATCTCCGGCCTGAAAAACACCGCCTGGGTCGAAGCAACCGTAGTACTGCTGATGCTGGCAGGACTCGCCGCCGGAATCGCCACCACCCTGACTTTCACCCGCCCCCCCAAAATCCTGGGCTGGCTCATCGGACTTCTCGGCCTCGCCGCCTTCCTCTTCCTGGCCCAACGCTACCTCGGAAAACCCGCCCGGGATACCTCCATTTACACCATCTTCGCCCTGGCCATGGCCATGGGCGCCGGACTCGGCTGCATCAACGCCGCCCTCATCGGCCTCTTCCGCCTGCCCACCTTCGTCGTCACCCTCGGGACCGCCAGCGCCTTCGCCGGCTTCGTCCCCAATATGGTCGGCACCCAAGTCAACTACAACATCCCCGCCGCCATGATCGCCCTCTCCCGCTGGGAAGTAGTGCGTATCGACCTGGCCTCGGGGGGACGGGCCGGCCTGTCCGGGGCGTTGTTCATCTTCGCCGGCTTCGCCCTGCTTACCGCTTTTATCCTAAGAAAAACCATGCTGGGCCGATCCCTCTACGCCCTGGGAGGCGACCCGGTCTCGGCCGAACGACTGGGCCTCAAAGTGAAGTCCCTGAAGTTTTTTGTTTTTCCCTTCGTCGGCATGCTGGCAGGAGCCGCCGGCATCATCCACTCCTCCTTCATGCGTAACGCCCGCCCCACCGATATCGTCGGCACCGAACTGAACGTCATCGCCGCCGTGGTCCTGGGGGGAGCCGGCATCGGCGGCGGCCGGGGAACAGTCGTCGGCACCATCATCGGAGTCATTTTCGTGACCATCATCAATAACAGCCTGATTCTCATGGGCATTCCCAGTTATTGGCAGAAAGTCACCACCGGCGCCATCGTCATCCTCGCCATCGGCCTACCCGCCCTGGCCAAACGGCGCCAGGACAAGGAGGCTTTATGAGTGCCGACGAAACGCTCCGCCAAGCCGCCCCGCCCCGGCCGGAAGGCCCCCGTTACGACGCGAACCTGGTGCGCCTGGCCGGCATCAGCGCCATCGTATTCCTGGTCATGTGCCAATTGGCGGGGGCCAATTTCCTGTCCCTGGCGAACCTGCGGGCGATACTGTCCAGTTGTTCGGAACTGGGCATTTTGTCCATGGCCATCATGCTCGCCATGCTTACGGGCGGCATCGATCTCTCGGCCGTGGGGGTGGCGAACCTGTCCTCCATCTGCGCCGCCATCCTGCTGCATTCGGTCCTGGACGCACCGAAGTCGGAACAAGCCGCCGTCATCGCCATGGCGGTGGGGTTGGCCTTGGCGGTGGCGCTCGCTTGCGGCGCGGTGAACGGGTTCCTCATCGCGGTGGTGCGCATCAACCCCATTCTCGCCACGCTTGGCACCATGCAGCTTTTCACCGGCATCGCCACAGTGGTCACCAAAGGTTACGCCGTCCACAGTTACCCCGAACTGTTCACCCGCCTCGGCAACAGTTACCTGGGGTTTTTCCCCTGGTCCTTCATTGTTTTCTTCCTGGTGATGCTTGGGGTGGCGGCCTTCACCAAATGGCGGCCGACCGGGCGGAAGCTTTATTACGTGGGGGCGAATCCGGTGGCGGCGCGGTTCTCGGGGATTTCCAACCTGAAAACCCTGTTCGCCACCTACGTAACGGCGGGTCTCCTCGCGGGCATCGCCGGTTTGGTGAGTATCTCCCGCACCAATTCCGCCAAAGCGGATTACGGCGCCTCCTACACCATGCAGGCGATTCTGGTATGTTTGCTGGCGGGGGTGGACCCGAACGGCGGGCGGGGTAGGATTGCCGGCTTAGCGTTGGCGGTGTTGACGCTGCAATTCCTGTCCACCGGGTTCAACCAGATGCGGGCGTCGAATTTTGTGCGCGATTTCACCTGGGGGGTGTTTCTGGTTTTTATTATTTTACTGAATCATTTCATGGATAAGTGGGATGAACGCCGCCGCATCAGGGGAAAATGACGAACGGAAGTTCGGGGACATGACCCTATAACTTCAGCCCAAATCCCTTACCAAATTCTCCGCCGCCATCCGCCCCATTCTCTCCGTCGCGCCCGTGGTCGAAGCCGCCGAATGCGAACCCATCAGCAAATTGTCCAAACCATACCACTCGGGATTGGCCGGCGGCTCCTCCTCGAACGCATCGATGCCGGCGCCGTAGATCGTCTTGTTCTTGAGCGCTTCCAGAAGCGCCGCCTCGTCGACAATGCCGCCCCGCGCGGTATTGATGATGATCGCGGTGCGTTTCATCGCCTCCAGCTGCTCCCGACCAATCATGCCCCGCGTCTCTTCCGTCAGCGGGGTGTGAATGCTGATGAAATCGGCTGCCCGGTAAATTTCCTCCGGCGTGGCTTTTTCCACCCCGGCCTGGGCCGCATAAGCGGCGTCCCAGAACACGTCGTGCGCCATGACCTTCATGCCGAAGCCCTTGGCCCGCGCCACCATCCCCTTGCCAATCGCGCCAATCCCCAGAAGACCCAGGGTGCGGCCGTTGACGTCCAGGGTCGTGACTTTGGACCAGTCCTTCTTCCGGCACATCGCGTCAATCTGCGGCACCCGGCGGGCCAGCGCCAACATCAGGGCGAAGGCGTAATCCGCCACCGCGTCCGAATTGGCGCCGACCGTCTTGGACACCCTGATGCCGCGCCGCTTGCATTCCTCCAGGTCGATGTTGTCGACCCCGACCCCGTATTTGGCGACGGCGCGGAGCTTCGGCGCCCGGGCCAGGACGCCGGCGTCCAGGGGGTCGACCCCCAGGACCACGCCGTCGCAGTCCGCGAGCCGCGCCGCCAGCTGCTCCCGGTCCAGAATGCCGCCGGAGTCGTTGACGGAAATTTCCAGGCCGGCTTTACGGAGAATTTCGAAGGCCAGCGGATCGGTTTTGCCGAATGAGCGGGGGGTGACGAGGACTTTCATGGCGGGGCCTCCAGGGGTGAATTGGGGTACGGACGGTTTTACTTTTTCGCTCCGCCTTCGGCGTAGCATTCGAGGTAACGCCGGAATTTCCGGCCATAAATCTCCGCCGCTTCGGGACGGGGTTGGGCGGGGGCCAGATTGACTTCGCCGAAATCGCGGGGGTCCTTAAGCCCTCCCGCCGCGCACAATGCCAGAGCCGCGCCGCCCAGCATCGAGGCATGCGCGTTGTCGGACAGGAGCAGTTCGCACTGGAAAATATCCGCCGCCATCTGCACCCATTTGGGCGAATTCAATATCCCGCCGGACAGGATAATCCGCCGCGGCGTGCCGGAAAGCCGGGTCAAAATCTGGTAGCACTGGTAGACATTGAACAACACCCCTTCCGACACCGCCCGAAACAGGGCGGTCGGCCCGTCCTGACCGGTGAGGTCCTGGAAGCCGCCTCGCCTGGTGTCCTCCCAGCCCGGGCAGCGTTCGCCGAAATTGAAGGGGAGAAACACCGGCGTGTGCCCGTCGGCCAATAGATCCGCCTCGAGTTCGGGGAAAGTCCATTTGTTATTGAGCGCCACCTTCTTGAACCAGTCGACGCAGTTGCAGGCCCCGTTGGTGGCGGCGCCCGAGAGCCAGCCCTCCACCCCCACGTAACACCAGGTCGCCGGCGGATCCGACAAAACCGGGCTATCGGTGGACAGGCGAATCGCCGCGCTGGTGCCGACGGAGAAAGTCATCCGCCCCGCCCGCATGGCGCCGTTTCCCACTTGGTTCAAGGCCCCGTCCGAATGCGGCGGCACCACCGGTATTCCGGCCGGAAGCCCCAACAATTCCGCCCCCGCCTTCCCCAGCGGCCGGCTCTCGCGGTAGTCCACCAACCGCCCGAGCTGCTCCGGCTTCAGGCCGCACAGTTCCATAATGCCTTCGTCGTAACGCAACTCATGGGTATTCAGGAGACCCATGCCGGAGACGATGGACTTCGTTTCGAAGCGTTCCCCGGTCAACTGGTGGAAATTGTAGCCGCCCTGGCTGCAGAAATGTTTCCCCTGCACCTTCAGCCCGTGTTTTTTCATGTAAAGAATGGCATAGGGGGCGTAAGTGATGTTCGGCATGCAACCGGTGTTGCGGTAGATTTCGCGGGCGCGGGCAGTGTCTTTGCGAATGGCCTGGCAGATGCTGTCGGTGCCGGTGAAATTCCAGAGGTAGCTGGGGGTGACCGGTTTCATGTCCTGGTCGCAGGCCATGATGCTGTGCCAGACTCCCCCGACCGACACGGCGGCGATTTCGTGACCGGCCGCCACCGCCCGCCCCAAGCGCAGGTTGGCGAGAAACACCTTATGGGCGTCGTGAACCCCGCCGGTATCGATTTCCGGCCCGTAACCCTCGCTCTCCGCCGCCAAAACGCCCAATTCACTATCGTACACCAGGGCCTTGGCCGCACTGGTGCTCGCCTCCAGGACCAATACCTTCATGAGATTTTCCCTCTGGTCGGAACGCACGGGTTAGACATGGGACCGGGTGCAATGCGCGAGACGGCGCCACGCGGCGCCATTCGCCTTGGTTACCGGGCTGTTAGCCTCCACATATATAACCTGCCATGGCGGCGCGTCAATTGAAAAGAGGCGCTGGCATGCCGGTGAAAACGCTTGATCCGCACCTCCGCCAGATGGTGCGGGGCTTGTTCGGCTGCAAAACGGGATGCGGCTTTTTGGACTATATCCGTTAAGTCAAGAATTGGTGGCGTTTCGTTCCAAATATCGCCGTTTTTTTTGAAGACATCCGGCTGGTTTGGCGGTATAGTGTTTAATACCTTTCAGGTTGAGGGCACCTTTATAGGAGCGTCCCATGTCTGTCACCTCCCAAATCCGCGAACATTTCAAACAGCGCCAAGGCATTATCCGTTTAGTCCCCAACTGGATTCCCCGGGCCTTCAACCGGCCGGGCCGGCGCCTACGCTTGCATCCGGACGACCTCTTTTTTCTCGGGACCAACCGCGGCGCCATCAAGGAACGCTGGTTTTGCTCGATTGTCCCGGCCCTGAACGGCCCCCTCGCACCCCCCGACGAAGGACTGAGCAAGGTGGAGTTTTCCCCAAAATACGGGGAAAACAAACTGTATTTCAAGGACGTCATGGAAACGCTGGGAGCCGACCTGATTGGCGAAGAGTTGCAGCGGAAATACGGCGCCTGGCCAATGTTCTGCAAGTTTTTCGACTACGACGCGCCGCTCTTCCACCATTTGCACCTGTCGAACGCCGACGCCAAGAAGATTGGCAAATTCGGGAAACCGGAGGCCTATTTCTTCCCCGTGCAGATGAATAATGTCCTGGGCTCCTTTCCCCTGACCTATTTCGGCTACGACCCCGACGTCACGCCGGAGGAGGTCAAGCGGCGGGTTTTGGCCTACGAGGCGGGGGACAACCGGATTACCGAATTGTCCCGCGCCTACCGCATCGAATTGGGAACGGGCTGGTACACGCCGCCCGGGGTGGTGCATGCGCCGGGATCGTGTTTGACCTATGAGCCGCAGTGGAATTCGGATGTGTCGGCGGTCTTCGAGAATGCGGTGCAGGGGGAGGTGTTCGGCTACGATCAGCTGGTTTCCTCCTTGCCCGACCATGAGAAGCGTTCCATCGATGCGATCATGGGGATGATGGATTGGGAGAAGAATATCGATCCGCATTACCGCAAGAAATACTGGTTGCCGCCGCGGCCGATCGAAACGGGTACCCAGGATTATCGCGAGAGCTGGATTACCTACCGGAACGAATTCTTCGCCGCCAAGGAGACGGTGATTCCGCCAGGCGGGTCGGCCCTGATCCAGGACAAGGCCGCCTACGGCTGCATTTTGGTTCAGGGGCATGGCTCGTTCGGTCCGTATGACGACGCCGAAGCGCCGACTCTGCTCCGCTGCCGCCAACTGTCCGGGGACGAGTACTTTGTCAGCGAACAGGCGGCGCGGGAGGGGGTCAGGGTCGTCAACCAGAGCCGGCATGAGGAGATGGTCATCCTGCGGCATTTTGGTCCCAACGCGGGGCATCCGCTGGATTGACCGGCTGTGCAAACGCGCCCATGCTTCATTATGACGTGGCGTAGAATTCTGGATAGGAGAAAGTTATGTGCAAAAAAGCGCTGGTTCTTTCGCTTGTGTTCGTTGTCGCGTCCGTCGCGTCCGCCTTCGCGGTGGAAGCAGGGGCCATCGTGGAGCCGCAGGTTGTCGCGAAAGCGAATTTGAAAACCTGGGACCGGGAAAATGTCGCCGGCGGCAAGGGAACGCTGTTCGGAAAGTATTCCCTCACCCGTCACGACGCGCCCGAAGGCTATGCCATCAAGGAAATCGGTTGGATGACCCTTCAGCCCGGCGCTTCAATAGGCATGCACAAGCACGAGAACAACGAGGACGCGTATATCATCATTTCGGGCGAAGGCATGTTCTCGGATAGCGAGGGCAAAGAAACGAAAGTCAAGGCGGGCGACATCACGATCGCCCGCAAGGGCCAGTCCCACGCGCTTGCCAACATCGGTAACGAGCCGCTAATCTTCCTTGACATCATCGGTCAGAAGTGAGACCCTGCCCCGAATGGCGCTGAAAAAAGGGTAAAACATTCCTCCGTAGCCTGTTACGCGGACCC
>JAVBTZ010000195.1:0-4301 GCA_031555915.1 Planctomycetota bacterium | reverse complement strand
GCGCCGCCCGGTTTCGCTTGTCTCTTGGGGGGGGGGGGGGGGGGCCCGGAGTGGTTGAGCGAATTGCCGGCGGGGAGCGGGGTGTCGGTGTTGGCGCCGCTGGGACGGGGTTATTCGTTGTTGCGTAAGGGCGAGCGGGCGGTGGTGATGGGGGGGGGATGCGGCGGGCCGAGTGTGCTTCCCCTGGTGCGGCGGCTAAGGGAGGAGGGAGTGGAGACGTTGGTGTATTTGGGGGCCAGGAGCGGCGGAATGGTTCTCGAAGAGGAGCGTTTCGGCGCGGCGGCGAACGAATTGATCCTTGCCACCGACGACGGCAGCCGGGGTTGCCGGGGGAATCCGGTGGGGTTGTTTCGCGAGCATTGCGGCGAGACGGCGGGGGTGTTGGCGGAGGGGGTGAAGAGGATTTATGCTTGCGGGCCGTTGGCGATGTTAAGGGCGGCGGCGGCGCTGGCGCGGGAGTTGGGGTTGGGGTGCGAGGTCTCCCTGGAGGAACGGATGGCGTGCGGGTTTGGGGCGTGCATGGGGTGTGTGGTTCCGTTGGCTGGGGAAGCTGGGGAGAGGCGTTACGGCCGGGTTTGCCATGACGGGCCGGTGTTTGCGGCGGAGGAATTGGATTGGGCGGGCATGTGAAGGGGATGAAAAGTGACGCATCAATTCCGCTTTGCGACGATTGGGTCCAGCGTCACGCTGGTTGCGGGGGCCGGGGGGGCGCAACCAGCCCCCCGTGGATGCGGTTATAAGAAAGTCGAATAGCGGTTATTAAAAATGCGGTTAAATGGCCGCGTAAAATGAAATGCGGTTCCAGCATTCGGTACAAACCCATTTGAAACTAGTTACGCGGCCATACCTTTTGAAGCAAAATAGCGAAGCGCATTTTGCGTCCGGGCAACCCCGAAGAAGGCGAATTCAGAACAGGCCGCCACGAAGCCTACGAATTTAGGAGGGGGTGGCTGGGGGGTTCGCCCCCCGGATCGGTAGACCTGAACCCAGCGCCCCCCCTCCCCTACGGCATAAACGATTACGATTTGCCTTGCGTCAAATCCAAGAATAATGCACAATTTTCCCTTTCCCGAAGGGTTTCCGACCAGCCGGGAAATTTTCGCGTAAATTCCGCCCCGAACCCCTTCGGTCGGGGCGCTGACATTCATACAGTATTTGCCGACGGTTTCAGGCATTTTTATCATTGAACGTATTTCGACATTATCAGGGAGAGCTTCATTTTGGCCCGCAAAAGAGAAACGAAAGTCAAGGAACAGCCCCCGGCCGTACCCGCCGCCAAAACCCCATCGGACTCGAAAACCCCCAAACGCCGCGTCCTCATGAACGTCCTGGACTCCGAGCAGCTCCGCGTCGCCATCGCCGGACAGTACGGTTTGGAAGAACTTTACATCGAGCGGTCCGCCAACAAATTCGTGCACGGAAACATCTACAAGGGGAAAGTGCAAAATATCGAACCGACCCTCCAGGCCGCTTTCGTCGACATCGGCGGCGAAAAGAACGGCTTCCTGCACGCCTCCGACGTCATCCTCCCCTTCGGCGGCTACGACGATGTCCTTAAACGCCGCAAGCGGAAGGAAAAACGCACCGGCGGCCGGCCCGCCATCGAGGACATGCTCTACAAGGGACAGGAACTCCTGGTGCAAATCACCCGCGAGCAACTCGCCAACAAAGGCCCCACCGTCACCACCTTCATCTCCATTCCCGGCCGCTACCTGGTCCTCATGCCCGCCGTGTCGAAACGCGGGGTCAGTAAAAAAATCACCGACGACCGCGAGCGCCACGCCCTGAAGAGCCTCCTCGAACAACTCGAACCCCCCAGGGACATGGGCTATATCATCCGCACCGCCGGCATGGGCCACGGCAAGGACGAACTGCAAAAGGACCTCCACAGCCTGACCCGCCTGTGGGACGCGATCAAGGACCTGGCGGTGAAGTCGAAGCCGCCGGTGGCCCTCTACCAGGAGTCGGACCTGGTCGTCCGCGCCATCCGCGATTTCGTCTACGACGACGTCGAGGAAATCATCCTCGACTCGAAACTCGGCCACGACCAGGCCAGAACCTTCCTCGAAAACTTCATGCCCGAGTTCGTCGACCGCCTCTACCTCTATCAGGACGGCGAACCCATCTTCGACCGCTACGGCATCGAACAGGCGATTGAACGCACTTTCGACCGCTCGGTCCGCCTCCCGTCCGGCGGGGAAATCGTCATCGAGCAAACCGAAGCCCTGGTCGCCATCGACGTCAACACCGGGCGCTTCCGCAAAGGCGACTCGACCCGCGAGACCATTCTCGCCATCAACAAGGAAGCGGCGGTGGAAGTCGCCCGCCAGCTGCGCCTGCGCGACCTCGGCGGTTTGGTCATGATCGACTTCATCGACATGGAAGGCTCCCACGACCGCCGCCAGGTCGAGGAGACCTTCAGGAACGCCATCCGCCGCGACCGCGCCCGCACCACCATCCTGCCCATCTCGCAACTGGGGGTGATGGAAATGACCCGCCAGCGCATCCGGCAGTCGGTGAAGAAAACCCTCTACACCCCCTGCCCCTGCTGCGACGGAACCGGCATCCGCAAGAGCCTCGACGTCCTCACCCTGGAATTCCTGCGGAAAGTCCGCGGCTTTTACGACGAACACCAAGGCAACCTCACCGTGCGGATGAACCCGGACGCCGCCCTGGCCCTCGCCAACGCCAAGCGTTCGGCCATCGCCGAAATCGAGGCGGAAAAGAAGGTCACCGTCACCATCGCCGCCGACCCCAAGCTGGCTTTCGGCGACATCGAACTGCAGGGCCACGGCGAGGACCAGGCGCACCGGCACGAGCCGGCGGGGAAATAAGGGCACTTTTCCTTTGTTTAGCCCGGTCGCTATCGTGATAATGGAGGCGTCGTAGCTACTTATATTCCGCCCCATGAAAATTTGGAGAGTCAGCAGTGGAAATCAACATTCGGCGGGCACGTCTCCCGGACGTGTCCGCGATTATGGGCGTGGTTCGCGAATTCGCCAGCGCCGGCATAATGATCCCCCTCTCGATCGGTGACACCCTCGAACGCCTGCGCGCTTTCCTGGTCGCGACCAATCCCAGCGGTGAAATCGTCGGGTGCGTCGCCGTCGACACCACCTGGGAATTCCTGGTCGAGATCCGCTCCCTGGCGGTAAAAAAGGATTGGCAGAAACACGGCGTCGGCCGGCTTCTGATGGACGCCGCCCTGAAGGACGCGGCCGATTTCGGGGCAAAGGAAGTTTTCACCCTCACTTATGTGCCGGATTTTTTCAAACGTTTCGGCTTTGAAATCGTTTCCCGCGACTCACTGCCGCACAAGGTCTGGCTGGTCTGCGTCAAATGCCCGAAATTCCCCGATTGCGGCGAGGTGCCGTTGAAGCGTTCCCTTCTGGACCCCGCGGAAAGCCCCGCCCCGGCAAGCGCCGCGTCAAATTGATGAGGTTTTCATAAATGCCAAGTTACATCGTCACCGTTCGGTACGGCCTGATGGCCATCACCGAACGATTCACCGCCGAAACGGACGACTTCCGCCCGGAAGACGAAGTCATCGTCCGCACCAGCCGCGGCATCGATTTCGGCACCGCCATGGGGAAACCGCAGCCCTGCCGCGAAGGCGAGGCCAACCAGGGGGAACTCCTCCGCCTCGCGAACGACTCCGACCGGAACATCCTCGCCCACATCCACGAAACCAAGGAACCGGAAGAATTCGTCACCTGCCAGGAGTGCATCCGCGAACGTTCCCTGCCGATGCGCCTCGTCGGGGTCGAACACCTGTTTTCCGGCGACAAAATCATCTTCTATTTCCTGGCGGAAAACCGCGTCGACTTCCGCGAACTCGTCAAGGAACTCGCCCGCCGTTACCGCACCCGCATCGAAATGCGGCAAATCGGCGTCCGCGACGAAGCCCGGCTCCTCGCCGATTACGAGCATTGCGGCCGCGAACTCTGCTGCCGCACCTTCATCCGCAATCTCGAACCCGTCACCATGCGCATGGCCAAAATGCAGAAAACCACCCTCGACCCCTCGAAAATCTCCGGCCACTGCGGCCGGCTCATGTGCTGTCTCAGGTTCGAGGACGAAGTCTATTCGACCCTGCAGGCGGAAATGCCGGCCCGGGGTTCGATTTGCGTTACCGAGAAATTCACCGGGGAGGTGGTGAGTTACGACATGTTTCGGCAGGAGATTCAACTGTCCACGCCTGACGGCGAAATCCAAACGGTGCACCTGTCGCACATCAAGGAAATCCAGCCCCGCAAAGGCAAAGGCAACCACCAGGGCGGAGGCAATCCGAATGCCAACGC
>JAVBTZ010000066.1:0-9356 GCA_031555915.1 Planctomycetota bacterium | reverse complement strand
AACGGATAAACGCTGAAAGCATCTAAGCGTGAAGCCAGCTTCAAGATGAATCTTCCCCGAAGGCTCCCCATAGACCATGGGGTTGATAGGCTGGGTGTGTAAGACCTGCAAGGGTTTTAGCTAACCAGTACTAATTGGCCGAACGTCTTGATCGCAACACTCGCGCTCTCCCTTACCGGGAAGCGTGGGTGATTCGCCTTCAAGGGCAAGAGTGGCATGAAGGTAGAGTTACCTCTTCCTAGCCACACTTAGTAAGTATCGTCTACTATTCAATTTATATTCATCTATCCGATGTAGTTCAATCAGGATGGTAAGTTTTTCCTGGTGGCTTTAGCGGAGGGGTCACGCCTGTTCCCATTCCGAACACAGTAGCTAAGCCCTCCAGCGCCGATGGTACTGGAAACGGGAGAGTAGGTCGCCGCCGGGGTCTTATTTAACCCTCGCTTCTTCGGAAGCGAGGGTTTTTTTTGTAATACGAATAACGCGTTACACTGCGCCCGGAATTTGCGAAAATGCTACTTTTCGTTTGTATATTTTTTATTTTTGCGGTAATCTATTGACATTACAGGTAAATTTTGGGTGTCATTTTTGTCGCCGGGGATTCTCGGGTGCCGTTTTTGGCGTGGGATGGGAGATGTCATGAGGAACGTATTGGCTAGTTTTATCTTATTGGTAATGCTACTGTTACCGAATGTTAAGGCGGGAGAGCCGCCGGCTTTGCTGATTCAGGACGGGGTCGAGGTGCAGACGGAGTCGGAGTTATTGCCGCCGGCGGCTCCGGTCCAATTGCCGCTGCCGATGCTGACGACGGTTGGTTCTGGCGGGCAGGTAAGTCCAGCTGTGGCCATGATTAGTGAAGAGCCGCCGCGCGGCCCGGCGGTGGTGGATTTGAATTTGTTGTCCAATGGCGTGGCTGATGCCGAGATTTCCGAGGGTGATTTGCGGCCGTCGGCGGAGTCTACCGGTGATTTGCTGACCGATCCCATGCCGGATTTGCCGGCGATTGATGCGCCAATCATGGTGGCGGGTGAAAATGCGGTTATTCAATCGGTGGAGCCGCAACCGGTGGTGATGCCGCAGGTGGTTGCCCCGCTGGTGGCGCCGCGGCCGGTGACGCAGCAAGTGGTGGTGCCGCAGCCGGTGGTGGCTCCGCTGGTTCCGCAGCCGGTGGTGGTTCCGCAGCCGGTGGTGACGCGGCAAATGGTGCTGCCGCAACCGGTGCCGGTCCAGCCGCCGGTTGTGGTTCAGCCGCAGGTAGTGGCTCCGGCGCAGGTGGTGGTGCGCCCGGCTCCGGCGCCGACTCCGATGCCCGCCCGGGTGGTTGAGGCTCCGGTGATTGCGGTGCAGGACGCCCCGGCCGCGAGTGTGGCTGAGCCGATGATTATTCCGTTGCCCCGTGGAGCCACGACGGTCACGGCGCCGGCGCTGGGTTTGGTGCCGTCGGAAGCCGAGACCATTCAACAATTGCAGGCCGAGGCGCAGGCTGCTTCCAAGGGTGAGAGCGTGTTAATTCCGGAACAGGTGGCCGCTACTTTGGGGGAGGCGGTGCTGGAGGAATCTAAAAAGGAAACTATCCTGGAGTTGCAGGAGATTAAGCGGGCGGAAGCGCTTGAATCGACTGGCGACATTGTTGGCGTGCCGGTGGCGGCGCCGCTGACGGACAAGGTCATGCCGGGAATTGGCGAGGCTGAGGCGGTGGCTTTGGTGGAGAGGTCGTTGTCGGAGACGCCGGTGGGCGCGGTGGAGCCGGAGCCGACTACGGTTGTGCCGCCGGTTACTGCTCCGATTACCGCACCGGTTACCGCCCCGGTGGCGGCACCGGTGGCGGCACCGGTGGCGCCGGCGGGGGGTGTTTTGCCGGTGGAACCGGCTGCGGCTTCGATGGTTATGCCGTCGGCTGCGGGCGATGCGATTCCGTTTCGGGTGATTCCGTCTGACACCTATGCGTCGTTTGTGAAAAATTGGGGTAATGACGACGAGCCGTTTTATGCGGTGATTCGCGATATCCCGCAGTGGGACGGCGCGTTTGCGGCGGGGGCGGTGATGGGGAACAGCAAACCTTTTGCCCCGCCGGCCACTTTCTTTGAGCGGGAGCAGTTGTTGGTGGTGGCGCGGGTGGTGCCGTCGGCGGGAGCGGGGCGGACTAGTTTGTCGGCCAAGTCTTTGCAGCGGACGGGTGACGGGCAGGAGTTTGTTTATTCCTTCCAGCCGCAGCCGGTTTCGGGTACGCCCTTCTTAATGAAGGATGTCTTGCTGGTGGCAGCGCCGAAGGAATATACCGGCCCGTTTTATTTTGTGGAAGAGACGTTGCCGGAGAGTAAATAATAATTTACGGCCTGTTTGGGTGGTCGCTTTTATTGCCCGTGTCCCTTGGGGATGCGGGCAAATTTTTCGTCGGCGGGGTGACGGGCTATGCTGGATGATTATATACCGTACATAATGGTGGGTACGTGGCTGGCGGTGGTGGTTTTCTTTTTGTTATGGGGTAGGCGGCGGGTGCGGCGGGAGGCCGAGTACCGCCGGGCGCTTTTTCAGGGGCCGGGGGAATGGCGGCGGGTGAACTTGGGGGATTTTCCCGATTGCGACGAGGATTATTTTGCCAGGGAGCAGGAGGTCCTGGAGGCGAATGGCTTTAGCTACGTTGGCGATGTCGAGGATGTGAAGCTGGCCGGTACGTATTTGAATCCGCGTTCGCCGCAGCGGGTGATGCTGTCGTCGGATGGGCGGGTGGTGGCGGTGGTATGGCGGTTGTATTACTCCTTTTGGGAGCGGGTTTATTATCGCCTGTCGCATAAACCTTTGTGGGCGGGGTGTTTTCGGATTTATGCCGAGGCGGAGGACGGGCGGGTTTACCAGATTTTGGCGGTGCCGCGCTGGCGGCGGTTGGAGGAGCCGGCGTCAATTCGGGTGCGCTATGTGGGGCAAAAGGGCGGGGTGGGCGGGGGCTGGGTGATTTTTCGGGGGGATTTCGGGGAATTTCTCCAGGGGGACGGGACTTTTCGGCCGCGTTGCTTCAAAACCCTGGCTGAGGTTTTGGCAGGGGAGGAGCGGATGCGGGGGCTTCGGGTGGCTTATCGCCAGAAGGCGGGATGGTTGACCTTGGGGGAATTGGCGGATCAGGGCATGGTGGGGGGGCAGGCGGAACGTTACCTAAAGTTATTCAATAAAATGGCGGGGATGGGCAAATGAAAAAGGGGTATAAACGGGCGTTAACGCCCGGAATTCAGGGGGCTGGACCATTGCTATGCAGCGGTGACGGTCGAGTTTGCCTGCCGTCAAGGTTTTGCCCCCTGGATTCCGGCGAAAACGCCCGTTAGGGATGCAGCAGCCGTTTAAGACGCCGGAATGACGTGCGGGGAGGGGACAGCGTAACAGGGCACGGAGGACTGTTTTGCCCTTATTTCAGCGCCATTCGTACATGTCCCCAAATTATAAAATCACCATTTCAAGCCGATACCGGTTTGAGTAATTTCGTAACGTGGCCCCGAATTACAACACACGCAGGAAAAGAAATTTTTATTTCTTAAATTCGATAGCTTCAAAACTGGGCTCAGATCCCTTGACCTCGACCCGTTTCACCAGGCCGTATACCGGAAAATCGGGCGAAACATACCAAGTGCGTAAAACATCGTTGCCTTTTTTAATGTCCACCGCCGTGCACTTGAAGCTTTGGTCGTTAACTTTGATCGTCTCCTCTCGGACCACCGCCGTGGTACCGGGGTCTTTCAATTGCGGCATGGGGGCCATGGGCTTCCCCGCGATTTCGGTGACCTCGTGGGTTTGCGTGACCTTTCCGTCCAAGATGTCATCCACTTTAATGGTGATATTGGCGTCTTCGCCATTGCCGGTGCGTTCAACCACAATATGACGTTGGGTAAAGCCGCCGGGCAGGCGGTACAACACCCATTCCCCCACCTCAGCCGAGGACAACCGATTGGGAAGCATGGTTTCACCGGCGAAAACCGGCAGGGACAGAACCGTCGTCAACAAAAGCAACGCCAAAAATTTACGCATAAATTCCCCTTTAGCAAATATTCAGTAGGTCACAAGAAGAGTGGGGCTTCACCAAACCAGCGGACGCCTTACCACCACTGCCGGCCGTGGCGCGACCACCACCGGCCGCGGTGCCACCACGACTGGCGCCGGCGCCACTATCGCCGCCCGCGGCGCTACCACCACGGGTCTAGGCACCACCACCGGCGCCGGCCTGACCACCGTGGCTCTGGGGCCGACGTAAATTCCGGCTGAAATAGGGGTGGCAATACCCAATAGCAGTAAAATTAGCATTCCCAGATATTTTTTTCGTACTAGCATTTGTTCTCCATGTTAACAAAGGTAAACCAGAAAGTCACACCAAAATGGGATTTTATACCAGTGGACTTTTCGAAGAAATCGAGCCAACCGCCGCTCGATTTCTTCGAAAGTATAACCCATCTGTTCGCAACGCTTTTATTTTCAGCAAGTCCAGTGCCTGGCAAATTCAGGCTATACTTGGCAGTCGCCAACCTGTCCTGTTAACATACTGTATAAAAGGTTATTAGTCCACTCATTTGAAGCTTTATTATTCACTGTATTTTTCGAAATTAACGAAAAGGAAGTCCAGGTGGACTATCAGAAGTGGATGTATGAGCGCATCTTGTTTTACGCGGCACGGATGATCACCGAGCAGATTGGCAAAGGTGAGGACTATGAGCAAATAAAACCGGTCATCAGCATCATAATTGCCGACCACAGTCTACTTTCCGGTGACAGCCCGTACCACCATTGCTTCCGGCTTTACGATGCTCAAGTCAAAAAAGAATTTCCCCATCGTCTAATGGAGATTCACACTCTCGAAATACCGAAATTACCCAGTCGTGGCGGTTCATCGCGCCTCTGGTCGTGGCTCCGCTTTTTTGCCGCAAAAACCGAAGGAGATTTTGAAATGGTCGCCAAAAAAGACGCCGTGCTCTCTGAAACCTACCATGCCTTGCAAGAACTCAGTTCTGACGAATATACCCGCTGGTTGGCCGAATCCAGGGAAAAAGCCCGCCGCGACGAATACGCCCGCAACGCTTACCGAAATGACTTGGCGGAAAAACGCGGCTTGAAGAAAGGCCGCAAGGAAGGCGGGAGAGAGAAAGCGCTAACCATCGCCCGCGCCGCCCTGAAAAAAGGCATAGCGGTAGAGGTCATCGCCGAGATTTCCGGCCTGAGCCTCAAGGAAGTGTTGGCCCTGCGGAAGTCGGAAGGGGAGTGATGTCCCTTCCGCAAACGGAGGTTAGCGGCAATTTATTTTTTTTTGCAAAAGCACAGATTTCCCCTTCCCAAGCAAGCGAAAACGCTTATATTAAGTTTTGTCACTAAAACTTTGCCCGGCATTCCCTTTGCTACAATCAACCCAAACAGGATTTTCCCACTTTTATTCGTGGAGAAACTTCCTATAATATGTACAATAGGCACTCGGTTTTGGCGGTGAAACCGCCCTTTGTCGGCTCTTGAAGAAAACCGAGCAGTGGGGGGAGTGGCCAGCCTCGTTTTTCTTTACCAGCCCACAGAGAAGGGGGAGAGCAAGATGTATCGGAAAATTAGTGCGGTATTCATGGCGGTTGCCGTCCTGCTTGGAGGCGGCGTGGTCATGGCGGAGGATTGGGTCGACCTCGGCGCCTTGCAGGCCAAATTGGCGGCGCAGGAAGCGCGGCTGAACGACCTGCAGGCCAAGCTGGAAGGCGACGCCTGTGCCGAAAAGGAAAAAGTCGTTGCCGACGGCATAACCAGTATCAGGAAAAACGCGGTGGTAACGGTCGGCGGCTTTGTCAACACCCGCTTTTTCTCGCGTCACGGCAAATTTGATTCCAGCATAGTTGAAACCAATCCCGGCGGGGATCCGAATTACCAAAACGTCGGCTCCAAAAAGACCTTGGCCAAGGTCAATTACCAGCAGTTTTCCGTCACCGACGCCAAGCTCGAATTCAAGATTGACGTCAACGACCATTTCGACGCCTACCTGAAAATGGACTTGCAGGACAACGACAACCTTCGCGCCGGCACGGCCCAGAACTACTGGATTCGTTGGAAAAACGTCTGCAATAGCGGCTTCGGCCTTTTGGTGGGCCGTAACGCCGTGGCCTACGGCTCGAATGTCGGCTTCGGCGGCGTCCTCGACAACTGGAACCTGAATTACTCCGCCGGCGGCGACCTGCCCCTGACTATCGGCGACGCCTTCCCTGATATTTTCGTCGACGACGAGTTGACTGGCGGCATGTCCCCGGCCGATCTCGCCATGTTCTCCGGCGCCTTCAATACCAATGGCGGCTGCATGGTGCCGCTGCACAACAACTGGGACTACGACCGGGTCGTGCAGTTCAACCCCTATTGGGAATCGCAGGACGGCAAGTACAAGGTCGAAGCCTCGATCTTCGAAGCGCTCGACACCAACGTCTACGGTATTCGGAAGGACAACCGAAACGGTTCGGTTTATAACCGGGCCATTAATTTCGGCTTCGGTTCCTTTTCCGCCCGGGTCACGGCCAAGCCGGTTGAAGGCTTGACTTTGTCGGCCAGCTTCATGAGTTTGGGCGCGTCGCAGGGAACGGGTTGGTGGTCGGACAATAAAGGTTCGGAATGGCTAGAAGGCGCCGCGGGGAATCTGCGCACCTCCAGCCGCTCGAACGGCATCCAGACCGGTTTCGAATACACCCCCAGCTTCTTCGACAAATTGACGGTTTGGGCTCAATACGGCCACGGCTGGAACGACTATTGGATTCAGGATTACCGCTCCGACAGCGTCAACTACGGCTTATCCTATAAAATTACCGATGCATTGGTATTGTTTGGCCAGGGCGATTATTTGTCGGTCAAAAACGGCCAGGGCAATTTGTTCCACAAGGCCAGCGGTTGGGCGGCGCACGGCGGGCTGCAGTACACCTTCCCCTACGGCGTGAGCCTCGAAGCCGGTTACCGGCACGAGCACATCGACTACAAGGACCGCCAAGGCAAGAACAGCGGCACCTACAAGTCCGACACCGGTTACATGCACGTCGGCTTCGAGTTCTAACTTAGTTCTTTCTCTTCTTGAAACACCCTCCCGCCGGAGCCGGTTCGCACGAATCGGCTCCGGTATGTTTTGGAAAGCAAATTGACGCTTAAATTGCCGCCAGTTATAATCCTGGTTCAACCCGGGGTGTCCCCCATATGGAAACCAGTCATGCAAACCAGAACGCTATCCCCTGCCGAAATCGAACTCCTGCAAGCCCGCGGCTGCAGCGCCGAAAATTGGGCCGGCATCGCCGTCCCCACTGATTTCAATCCCGGCGAAGCCTTCCACCATGTGTCCTTTGCCGGCACGGTCCAGCTCGGGAGCGGCGGCGCCGGCGGCGGGGTGAATTTCTCCCGGCTTAAAAATGTCAAGCTGGGCCAAGCCTGCCGGGTCGAGAATGCCAACCTGGAGGAGGTGGACGTCGGCGACCGGGTCTGGATCGAGCAGGTGGGTTGCCTTGGCCGGCGGGAGCGTCTCCCGTTTGGGAACGGCACGCCGGTGAATGTTCTGGCCGAGGACGGCGCCCGCGCCATTCCGCTGGGGCGGGAGTTGACCGGGCAAATCGCCCACTTGGCCTGCCATCAGAAAAATCACCCGGTCGGTGACGCTTTGCGGGACCTGATTCTGCATGACGCCGCGACGCTTGCCCTCCCCCGGTCGCAAATTGGCGACGGTTGCCGTCTCCGGCGGGTCGGCGAATTGGACAGTGTGTGGCTTGGTCCCGGCGTGCAGGTGGAGGGCGCGGCAGTTTTGCAAAATTGTTATCTGGAAGGCGGAGCGGTTCCGGCCCGGGTCGGTTCCGGCGTCAACGCCCAGAACTGCGTGTTCCAGGCCGGCAGTTTTACCGGCGGCGGCGTGCATTTGCTGGACTGCTTGGTTGGCGAAGGGGTGGTGTTGGACCACAATTTTTACGCCTCGTCCAGCCTGTTTTTCGCCAACAGCAATATGGCGTTGGGGGAAGCGGTCGGCGCCCTGGTCGGGCCGTATACGGTGTCGCATCACCGCGCCAGCCTGGTCCTGACTTGTCAATGTTCCTTCAACACTTTCGGCAGCGCCTCGAACGCTTCCAACCATCATTTCAAACTCGGTCCCCGGCATGGCGGCATCCTGCGCCGCGGCACCCGTTGCGGTTCGGGATCGTACCTGTTTTGGCCGACGGACATCGGCGCCTTTTCCACGGTGGTGGGCCGTCACACCGGGCATTTGGACACCAGCATTTTTCCGTTCTCGTTATTATTGGAGGGAAGGGACTACGGGGCGTCGGTGCTGATACCCGGCGCCAATCTGTTCTCCATCGGGCTGTTCCGCGACGAACGCAAGTGGCGCCGCCGCGATGCCCGCCAGGGTCTGGAGCGCCCGCGGGACCTGGTGAATTGCGCCGTTCTCTCCCCTTACGTCATGCAGGCCATCGACAAGGGAATTTCCCTTTTGCGCCGTTCGGAAATTGCCCAGGGGGACTTTCGCCATGGCGGGGCGGTCATCCCCGAGCGGCGCATTCAGAAGGCGTTGGCCATATACGAGGCGGCGGTGATATTTTACGTTGGCGAATGCCTGTTGCGAACGGTGTGGGCCGAGTCGGACGGCCAGGGGTCGGTGGACGCGTTTCTCCGTACAGTCGAGCGCTTGACCGCGTCGGAGGTGGATGTTTCCGGCGGGGTGTGGCGGGATTGGGGGGGGATGTTGCTGTCGGGCTTCGACGCGGAGGAGTTTCAGGAGGAATTGACCCAGGGGCGGTATGCTTCGGTGGAAGAGTTGCGCCGACGCCTGGAGGGGATTCATACCGGCTATGAGCGGCGGGCGGCGATATGGGCGGCGCGGCGGTGGTGGATGGAGCATGGACGGTTGGAGGAGGAGTTGGTGGGGGATTTCCTGGAACGTTGGCGGAAAGCGGTGGAGTTCCGTTTTGAGTGTCAGGAGCGGGACTTGGGCAAGGAATTCACCCGGGAGATGATGTACGGCTTCGGGATTGAGGGGGGGATGTCGGAGGCGTTTCGCCGGGTAAGGGGCGACGCGGGCGATAATGAGTTTATGCGGGCGGCGCAGGCGGAGCGGGAGGAATTGTTGGGGCTGGCGGCGTTGCGGCGTTAGGAAAATTGGAACGGTTTATTAAACCACAGAGACACCGAGTACACAGAGAACTGCAACTGCCAACTTCGTTTCATTGTTAGGGAATTATGGGGACACGCACGAATGGCGCTGAAATAAGGGCAAAACATTCCTCCGTGCCCTGTTACGCTGTCCCCTCCCCGCACGTCATTCCGGCGTCTTAAACGGCTGCTGCAGCCCTAACGGGCGGTTTAGCCGGAATCCAGGGGGCAAAACCTTGACGGCATGCAAA
>JAVBTZ010000085.1:0-31363 GCA_031555915.1 Planctomycetota bacterium | reverse complement strand
GCCGGGTGCAGAACGCCGGCCAGACCTGCTGCTCGCCGAAACGCTTCATCGTGCAGCGGGCGGTGAAGGAGCGCTTTATCCAGGGAGTGAAGGAACGCTCGGCCAAACTGCATCTCGGCAGCCCCCTCGACGACGCCACCGACATGGGTTCCCTCATCAACGAACGCGCGGCGGAAACGGTGCTCCGGCAGGTGGAGAAAACGGTCGCCCAGGGCGCCAAACTGCTCACCGGCGGCCGCATATTCAACAAAACCTATTTCGAACCGACCATCCTCGACGACTGCACCCTGGCGATGGACATTGCGGGTGAAATGGAGGTCTTCGGCCCCGTGTTCCCGATTTTCGTCTTCGACACCGCAGACGAAGCCGTCGCCATCGCCAACCATTCCCCCTATGGCCTCCAGGCCGGGGTGATGACCGGCAGCATCAACCGCGCCATGCGGGTCGCCTCGCGGCTGGAATGCGGCGGCGTGGTTATTAACAGTTCCGGCAATTGCCGCCATCTCGACCAGCCCTTCGGCGGCTGGAAGATGAGCGGCGTCGGCCGGGAAGGGGTGAGCGTCACCCTGGACGAGATGACCCAGGAAAAAAGCTACATCCTGAAAAATGTGTTGAAGCAGTAAACGCCGATTATTATGCCGGTATATCCAGAACAAAAGGCGCGTCCTGAAGGACGCGCCTTGTTGATTGCTTCAAACACCTTTTGCTTCAAACACCTTTGCGAACTTCCCCAATTTTGACAAGCGCCTCGCGCCAGGATTTTTCGAACATGCTGCGGAAAAGGGCGACCGGTCCGAAGGCTTCGTATTCTTCCGGGCGGATGGAGTCGAAGAACCAGCCCTTGCGGAAGTCCGGAAGTTTTTCCAGAAGTTCGTCTATGACCGTGGCAGGCGTGGGCATATGGAACCGTTGCACCACCATGGGATTCTGTTTGACCAGTTCGTCGGCGGTGCCGGACCAGTTAATGGTCACCGACCCCTCCGCCCCGACCATTTCGGTGAAGTGATGCAGGCCGCGCGCGCCGCCGCCGAGAAACTCCACGGGATAGCGGCGCTCCTTGACCAACTCGTACACTTTCTTGGCTATGGCAATGCCGGCGTGCCAAAGAACGTCTGGCGCGATGTCGACATTGTTCTTCTTGACGTAATTCCCAAGGAATTCATCATAGATTCCCGCGATATGGGCCAGGTACACGACCGGCCGGGCCTTCCCTTTCGTGGCCTTGAGCAAATTTTCACAAACGTCGACGGCTTGCCGAAGGGCGAAAATTTCCGTCAGGCACAGGGGGATGCCGCGTCCGGCGAGCTCGGCCATTGCTTCCAGGGCGCCTGGAACGGCGGGGATTTTCGGCATGACGTTGGGGCCGTATTTCAGGGCGATGTCGGCCTGCCGGAGAATGGAGGGGGTGTTTTCCCTGAAAGGATCGCCCTGTACGGTGACAAAGCCGAGACTGCCGCCGCTGGCGGTATGGAGGGGGAGAAAGGCATGGGCGATTTTTCCGACCAGTTCGGCCTGAAGGCGGATGAGGACTTCATTGTCGTCGGAGAAATCCTTGGCCAGCTTGAGAATCAGGCCGCGACAAAGTTCCGGCTCGACCTGGAGCATTTTGGCGACATAGGACGGGTTCTGGGTGCAACCGGTACAGCCGGCGTCTATCCCCAGCTTGGCTTGTGTTTCCGTAACGTTGTTGACCCACATGCGGGTGGGGGTCATGGCGTTCATACGGTGGAAATATTCGGTGCGGCTCATTCTTTCTCCTCTGAAGGTCCGGCAAATCCTCGTTCACGTTGCGTAACGCAGATATTTATGCTTCATTTCTGCGCTTTCCTTGCTCTCATACGCGCGCTAAAACTGCGCCAGTCGCTGAAGTGCTCGTCTATCGTCCGCGCCACCGCCGCATCGTCACGCTCCCGAATGATGCGGATGATGTCGGCGTGTTTCGCCAGGTAGGCGGCGAGCTTTCCGCGTTCGATAAAACCCCGGCTCACCTCCGCGCGCGAAGGCAAGGTGAGCCGCTCGATGACCATGCTAATTTTATCGACCAGGGGGTTTTTCACAATCGCGGTCAGAACGCGGTGGAACCTGATGTCGATGTCAAGAAGCTCTTCTTCCGTCACTCCGTCGCGAACCAAATCCTCCATCTCCCCGTACACTGCCTCAAGCATCCGGAGATCGTCGTCGGTGCGTTTCCCCATGGCGATGCGGAGAACCCCGGTTTCGAAAAGCTGCCGAAGCTCGATAACGGCGAAGGAATCGCCGCCGGCGAGGATGAGGCTATAGAGCATGGGGTCGAGCATCCGTTCGGAAAAGCCTTCCGTCACGAATGTGCCTTCGGAGCGGCGGATGCTGAGGACGCCCATGGACACCAGGACCTTGATGGCTTCGCGCACCGAATTGCGCCCGACCCGAAGCGACTCGCATAATTCCATTTCGGTGGGAATTTTCTGACCGGGCGACAGCTCCCCTTCCATAATCGCCTGCAATAAACGGTCGACAATACGTTCGACCACCGTTTTGCCGCCGAGAGGGCTCAGGAGACCGGACGCCTTTTCGTCGCCGGGCTTTTCCACCGTGAGAAATGGATTATTAGGGTTGGGCCGGGAATTCATCAAGGCTCGTCCTTCATGGCGCGTTTGGCGCCGCCGACGATGTCGGCTACCGACAGGCCGTAGGCGTCAAGCAGCTGGTCGGCGTGACCGCTACGGGGGTAAACATCCCTGAGGCCAAGCCGAATCACCCGGCAGGGATGGTAGTGGCAGGCGATTTCGCAAATCGCGCTGGAAAGGCCTCCGAAGTAATTATGGTCCTCCACCGCCACGGCGCAATTGGTTTGTCGCAGGATTGCCGCCACCGCCTTCGACTCCATGGGCTTGATGGTCGGGACATCCACCAGGACCGCGTCGACCCCTTCCTTGTGCAGTTCCTCGAGCGCCTGAAGGGCGCGGCTCATGATGAAGCCGCTGGCGAAGATGGCGACGTCGGTTCCGTAGCGTTTCACTTCGCGAATCTTCCCGAAGGCAAAGGGGGTGTCTTCCGGAAACACTTCCGGTTCCCGGCCGCTCCCCAGACGCAGGTAAACCGGGCCTTCCCGCTCGAACATGGACGCCGCCGCCTTGTACGCCTGGCCGGCGTCTGCCGGGGCCAGCACGGCGACGCCGGGCATGGATCGCATAATGCCGACGTCTTCGTGGAACTGGTGCGTCACGCCTTCCCGTTCGCCGCCGAGCATGCCGCCGTTCAGGCCGATAAGCTTGACGTCAAGGCCGGGGTAGGCGATGAAGGTGCGGATCATTTCGCAGGCGCGCATGGTGAGGAAGCCGGCGTAGCTGATCACCACCGGCGTGAGACCGGTCGAGGCGAGGCCGGCGGCGAGGTCGACGGCGCACTGTTCGGCGATACCGACTTCGAAGAGGCGATCCGGATACTTCTGCAGGAATGGGGTCATGCGGCCGGCCAGAACGGCGTCGGGGGAGACCAGGACGATTTTCTCGTCGACGGCCGCCCGCTCCATGATGGCGCGCATGGCCGCTTCGCGGGTGCTCTTGATGTTCATATCGCGCCCTCCAGGGCTTTTCTGGCCAGTGCGACTTCTTCGGCGGTGGGGGTGCGCTTGTGCCAGGCGTTGTTGTTTTCCATGTACGGAATGTTCTTGCCTTTCACGGTCGTGCATTCGATGAAGGAGGGACGGTCGCGTTCGGCCTTCGCCGAATCAATCGCGGCGCGGATGGCGGGTATGTCGTGGCCGTCTATCTTCTGGGTGTGCCAGTGGAAGGCTTCCCACTTGTCCCGGGCGGGATAGAGGGAGGACAGTTCCGTCACCTTGCCGCCGGATTGGTTGTTGTTGCAGTCGCCGAAGACAATCAGGTTGCCGGCTTGGTGTTTCGCGGCGGCCATGGCGGCTTCCCAGATCACCCCCTCCTGCATCTCGCCGTCGCCGACAATGACGTAGACGGTCGAGTCGAGCTTTTGCCGGCGGCAACCGAGAGCCATGCCGAGGCCGACGGCGACGCCGTTCCCGAGGGAGCCGGAGACGCTGTCGATGCCCGGGGTCTTGTTGCAATCCGGGTGGCCCTGGAGAATCCCCTCGAGGGTGCGGAGCTTCGGGAGTTCAGCCAGCGGGAAATAGCCCTTGCGGGCCAGCGCGGCGTAGAGGGCCGGGCAGGCGTGGCCTTTCGAGAGAATCAGCCGGTCGCGTGAGGGCCAGCGCGGTTCCTGCGGACGGATATTCATGATTTCGAAATAGAGGACCGCGAGGATGTCGGCAATCGACATGCACGGCCCGGGGTGACCGTCGCCGCTGGCGTTTACCATCTCGACGACGTCGAGGCGGATGCGGTTCGCGGCGCGGGTAAGTTCGGCATTGGTCATAGGATTCCAGTCTGTTCAATGCAGGAAAGGAAGCGATTCCCAGGTTTTCTTGAAATAGGCGTAGGGGTCTTCGTCCCGGCACAAGACTTCCAGGGCGAGACGAAGCTCTTCCCCCTCCGGGTAAATCTTTTCGATTTCTGCGAAAAGCTTCGCGAGCGCTTCCGGACCCCATACCGTTTCGGGATATTCAAAACCCAGATGCTTGTCGCCGTAGAACTGGTTCGACTTGTCGGCGAGGAAGCAGTTGGCGAAATGCACGTGCCGGCAGTACGGCTTCACCCCTCTCAGCGCTTCGACAAAATCCTCGCCGTCCTCCGACGAATGTGCCGTGTCCATGGTCAGTTCGAAAGGAATGCGCGCCTTCCGCATCCGCTCGGCGAACGCCGCCGCCTTTGCGTAGGGGCCGATGAGGTGCATCGCCTCGCAGGTGGCGTCACTCGGTTCCAGGCAGAAGCGTTGTTGCTTATACCCGCTCCGCTCCGCGTGGGCGTGCAGCCGTTCCACGGAATCGGCGAGGGCGTCCAGGTTTTTGTTTTCATCCTTGCCGTTCCGGCCGGAATTCAGCATCAGCGCCTGGATGCCGTTGTCCTGCGCCCAATCCATGCAGCCGCAGACCATCTTCACCGCCGCCTCCCGGGCGGCCGGGTCTTCGTGGCAAAGCCAAAGCTTCTGTTCCTTCGAGGGAAGGACGGCTATGAAAATGCCGTCCAGACGGTTCCTCTCGAGAATCTTTCCGATCTCCCGGGTGGCGGGGCCGTCGTAATAAAACTCAATCCCCTGCGCGCCCAGGCCGGCGACGAACTCGGCCATGCGGGCGAATTCTTCAACCGACTTCCGGGTGGCGGGAAAAAACACCGTGGTGCAGACGCTTTTCATTAAACGCATGTTTCGCTCCTAGCCAATCCACTGGGTGGGCCACAGGACAACGTTCGGGAACATCAGCATGAAGACCATGACCAGCAGGGTGGCGATAATGAAGGGAACCAGGGCCAGTGATCCTTTGGCGATGGAAATTTTCATGATGTCGCAGGCGACGTAGAGGCACATGCCGACCGGCGGGGTGACGAGTCCGATGCCGATGCAGACCACCACCATGATGCAGAAGAAAATCGGATCGATACCCACTTCAAGGACGATCGGATAAAGGACTGGCATGAGTAGGGTGAGGGTGGCGATACTTTCCATGAAGGTGGTGACAATCAGGAGAATAAGGCAGATGATGACAAGAATCACCGTGGGGTTGGTGGAGATGCCCAAGAGAAAATCACGCACGTAAAGATGGAAGCCGGCGGTGGTGAGAATCTTCGTGAACAGGGAGGCCGAGCCGATGATGATGAAGACCTTGGCGCTGACCCGGGCGCTTTCGTAAAGGGAGTTCCAGATGTCCCGGAGGGTGAGCTCGCGGTAGATCAGGCCGCCGACCAAGAGGCCGTAGATGACGGCGATTACGCCGGCTTCGGTCGGCGACACCACCCCCATGATGATGCTGCCGATGATGAGAAAGGGCATGATGATGGCGGCCAGGGAACTCCACAGGGTCGAGACGACGCGGCGGATTTCGATGTGGCCGGGTTCCTTCGGCACGCCTTCCTTGCGGGCGATGAAGTAGGAGACGATCATCTGGGAGACGCCCATGAGAATGCCGGGAATGATGCCGCTCAGGAACAGTTTGCCGGTGGAAACGCTGAGAATGCCGGCGATGACCACCATGGGAATGCTCGGCGGGATGACGATGCCGATGGTGGAGGAGATGGCGGTGACGGCGACGGTGAATTCCTTGCTGTATTTCTTCTTCACCATCTCGGGCATGATCAGGCCGCCGACGCCGGCGGTGTCGGCGACGGCCGAGCCGGAGATGCCGGCGAAGACCATGCTGGCAAGGACGTTGACGTGCGCGAGGCCGCCGATGAAGTGGCCGGTGACGGAATAGCAGAAATCGATGATGCGCTTCGAAATCCCGCCCCGGCTCATCAACGCGCCGGCGAAAGTGTAGAAGGGAATGGCGAGAAGCGCGAAGGAGTTCATCCCTTCGAACATGCGCTGGGCGATGGTTATGAGGTTGGCGTTGTGGAACACCATCATGCACAGGGCGGACGACAGCCCGAGAGCGACGGCGATGGGGGCGCCGAAGACGAGGATGACGAAAAAGCTAATCAATAAGAAGGTGATCATGCTCTTCTTTCTCCTC
This sequence comes from Planctomycetota bacterium, assembly GCA_031555915.1. GTDB lineage: Bacteria > Planctomycetota > SZUA-567 > SZUA-567 > SZUA-567 > JAJBSZ01. Next base: position 24,807 of record JAVBTZ010000085.1, on the reverse strand, counting down.
TTTTACCGGGTTTTGGGCGGTTAGGAAACAGTAGATTTCCAGCAGCACGGCAAATGCGCTCAGGGTGGCGACCACCGGGATCAGCCAATAGACGTAAGACATCTTCAAAGACACCATGGTGGAGATGACCTGCCGCGAGCGGCCGGCGAGGAGGAAGGCGGAGTAGGCGAGAAACAAATAGAAGGCGCAGGAGAAGATCGCCGCCATGAGGTGAAACACCTTCTTCGGCGCACCCCTGAGAAGTTCGTCGATGATGGACACCCGCAGGTGATCGTTCGACGCGCATATGCCAATGCCGGCGACCAGGACCGACCAGATGTTGAGGTATTGCGAACTCTCCATATACCACTGAATGCCGCCGTTGAAGAAATAGCGGGCGGCGACATTGTAAACGACAATGATCATGAACAGGGCGCAGAGGATGCTGGAGATAATCATCGTCACCCTGTCAATCCACAACCGAAACCTGTTCAGCATACGTTCACCTTCCCCTTAATTCCACCGATGGAAACCGGTTCCGCCGCGCGGGATGAAGCGGATGGCCGCGCGGCGGAACATGAATTCGAGAGGATCCGGCCTTCAGTGCGCCGCTTTCCAGTCGGCGAGCTGCTTGAGGAGTGCATCGCCGTAGTCCTTCCGATTGTTCTCGGCCACCGACTTGGTGGCTTCCATGAAGGGGGCGAGGTCGGGCTTGACGATGTTCATGCCCTTGGCGGCAAGCTGGCTGACGTAGTCCTCGGCCATTTTCTTGTTGAGCTTGCGGTTGAATCGGGCGGAATTGACGGCGGCGTCGGCGACGATCTTCTTCTGGTTGTCGGACAGCTTTCCCCACATGCTTTCGGCGATGCCGAAGCACATGCCGGAATAGATGTGGTTCGTTTCGGAAAGATTCTTCTGTACTTCGTAAAGCTTGTTGTTCCAGATGACCGGGATGGGATTTTCCTGCGCGTCGTAGGTGCCTTGCTGCAGGGCCATGTAGAGTTCGGAGAAGGCAAGGGGCTGCGGGTTCGCGCCAAGGGCGCGCATGGTCGCCATGATCACCGGGTTCTCGGGGGTGCGGATGAGGAGGCCCTTCATATCGGCGGGGGAATTGACGACGATTTTCGAGGTGGTGACGCAGCGGAAGCCGTTGCAGTAGCTGGTGAGGACCCGGATATTGTAATCGAGAAGCAGCTTCTCGACCGATTTTTCGATGTCCGAATCCATGAATTCCCACGCCGCCTCGTAGGTCTTGAAGTTGAAGGGAAGGGCGGAAACGCCCATTTTCGGTTCGTAGGTGGCGAAGTTGGAGGCGTCGGTGATGATGATGTCGACGGTGCCGGAGTCGAGGGTCATGGCCTCAATCAACGCCGCGTCGCCGCCGAGCTGTCCGGAGGAGTAAAGTTCGGCAGTGACGGTGCCGCCGGATTTCGCCTCGATTTCCTTCTTGAACTCCTCCGCCGCCTTGGCGCGGGGGTCTTCCATATTGGTGCTGAAACCGATCTTGAGGACGATTTTACTTTCGCCCGCGCTCACCGCGAAGGCGAGAAGGAACATGCCGCACAACGCCGCGAAAACGATTTTTTTCATGTTTCATTCCTTTTTAAAAAAGATGCCGCGCCATTTCGGTAAAAGCCGTGCCGGGCGGTCAGCCCCTGTCCTGCTTGACGGTTTCGGCGAGTTCCCTGACCCCGCGCGAAATACTGGAAAAAACCGGAAGACCCAGCGCTTCCGACACCGCCTTCTCGGCATACGTCATCGATCCCTGCGCGAGAACCAGGGCGTCGACCCGTCCCGCCACCTTTTTGCCGGTCTCGATGAGGCGGGTCTTGAACTGTTCCGGATTCAGCCCGAAGGCGCCCTCGGCCAGGGCGTCGACGAATTCCACCGACTTCCCCTGCTTCGCCGCGCAATCGGCAAGGAGGTTCTTGGTCGGTTGAAGAGTCGTGTCCAAAGTGGCGATGACGCCGATGCATTTCGCCGCCGCCACTGCTTCAACTGCCATCGCGTGGTCGATGCGGACAAAGCGGATGCCCATCGATTCGTAGTACGGTTTCGCCGCCTTGGCGACATCGCCGACGGATGAGCAAACGTTGAAGATAACGTCGGCGCCTTCCCGCACTCCCTGTTCATAGAGGTCGTGAAGCATGCGGGCGCACTTTGGGGTGACGTGGTGATGCTCCCGCGCTTCCTGAAGAATGGCGGCGTTCTGGTAGCTGACAATTTCGTGGGAGGTTCCAATGTGCCTGGTGATTTCCTCGGTGATTCCGGCGGTGAGTTCGGGAGTGGTCGAGGTATATACTACGGCGATTTTCATGGCTGTCTCCATAAGCGGGGGAATTGACCGGACGGCCTGGGCCGATGCCGGAGTTCAAACGGGAGCGTGGCGCCATTGGTTTATGGGCAGCTCTGACTCTACCACAACAGTCGTGTGATCAAGAGGTTGTATGGTGAACGGTATGTTATGCCGGTTATTGCCACCGCCACTCGGATTACCGATAACCCTAATTTCAAGCGGCATTTGCGGATGCGGTTCCCGCAAATGCCGGGTGGTAGAATTAGAGCGAACGCCGGCATCTTTGTTCAACGTAGGATGTTATACATAGATTAAACGATATTTCACGTTTGTCAACAGGATATTATAAAAATATTCTGAAAATTATTGGGGCAATAAGAGCATGGATGCTCGTATATATTGATGTGATTATACCGGTATACAATCAATGTTTGTTTTGCTAAGGGGACAATGTGCTGTTCCCGCATTTTCATGCGCTCGGCAGGTATACGCCATTCGGCATTGTCGAGGTCGAACTCGCTCCAAGCGGCGTGGCGAAGTTCGCCAGGGCGGACGAATACCAAGGGGGATAGCTTCAAGGCGCAAGCGACAGGGTATTGACCTTCATAAGTGTCGATGGCTCGTAAAAGCTGGCCGACCAGTTTCGGGTTGGTGATGGATGCGTAGTGTTTGACTCGGTAAGGCGGCAAAGCTCCTCGGAGGTCGGCCGTAATGTCGTGTTCGGCGCGGCTGGTGGCGATGGCGTAACGGAAGATTTGGCCGCAATACTGCATGGCGCGATGGCTGGTATAGTTGGCGCCGCGCGTTTCTAGGCCTCCGCCATCCTGCCACGAATCCACGCCAGCGCTTTCGCCGTTTCCGCAACCGGATCCGGCGCCGCTTCCGTCCACATCTCCAACACCATCGCCCCCCGATAACCCAACCTCTTCAACACCCGAAAAACCGCGAGAAATTCCACCTCCCCCTCACCAAACATCATGTCCCGAAACTGCCCGGGAAAATCAGCCCGCACCTTACGCGTCTCCTTCAAATGAATCGCGGAAATGTCCGCAAGACCGATTTCCAGTTCTTTCGCCACGTCGTTGTTCCAGGCCGTCAAATTGCCAATGTCCGGATAAACCGTAAACCAGGGCGACCGAATCTGCCGATCCCACCATTTCCACTTGCTGATGGAATTCATAAAATCCGTGTCCATGATTTCCATCGACAACATCACCTGACGCTCCGCCGCCAAACCGGCCGCCCACTGCATGCCTTCCAGAAAATACGCCTCGGTATCGGCGCCGTGTTCCTCGTAATAAACATCGTAGCCGGCCAATTGAAGGTTGCGTATGCCCAAGTCCAACGCCAGGTCAACCGCCTTCCGCATAATTTCCCTGGCCTTGGCCCGCTTCTCCGGGTCGCGACTGCCGAACGGAAAACGCCGGTGGCCGGACAGACACATCGAGGGAATCCGCAACCCTGAATCCAGAATGGTCTTGACGAGATCAAGCCGTTCACCCCTCGTCCAATCTAGGCGGGCAAGCCGCTCGTCCGACTCGTCCACAGACATCTCCACAAAAGCGAAACCGGCCGCCTTGGCCGCATCGAGCCGCTCCCGCCAAGTAAATTTGCGGGGTAGCGCTTTTTCATAAATGCCGATAGGATTGTTCATCATGATATAGGTCCATTTAGAAAATTTATGGCGAATGGTCCACTGTACGGGACAAAGGAAAAATATGCCTTATTTTCTCGGAATCGACAATGGCGGCACTAATACCAAAGCGGCTCTCTTCGACGCGGCTGGCGTCCTAAAAGGCGTGGCCTCCCGCACCACCGGGGCGCTTAACCCCGCCCCCGGCGTGGTGGAGCGGGACATGGAAGAGATGTGGCGGGACAACTGCGCGGTAATCCGCGAACTCCTGGCCGCCACCGGCGTGCCGCCCGGGGATATCGCCGGCATCGCCTGCTGCGGACACGGCAAGGGACTGTACCTTTGGGGCAGGGACGACCGGCCGGTCCGTAACGGCATTCTCTCCGCCGACAACCGGGCCTGGGAATATCCCCGCCGCTGGCGGGAGGACGGCACGGAGATTAATGTTTTCCAGCGTTCAGCCCAGCATATCCTGGCCTGCCAGCCGGTCGCGCTCCTGGCCTGGATGCGGGAGCATGAGCCGGAAAATTACCGCGCCATCCGCTGGATTTTCAGTTGCAAGGATTATGTCCGCTTCCGCCTGACCGGGGTCGCCAACTCCGAAACGACCGATTGCTCCGGCTCCAACCTGATGCATCTGCACGAAAAACGCCACGACCATGACCTCCTCGACCTCCTGGGAATCGGCGAGATGTTCGACTGCCTGCCGCCGCTCCGCGGCTCGGCGGAAATTTGCGGCGGGGTGTCGGCGGCGGCGGCCAACGCCACCGGGCTACGCGAAGGAACGCCGGTGGTCGGCGGCATGTTCGACATCGACGCCTGCGCCCTGGCGGTGGGGGTTACGGATGAACGGCAGATTTGCATGATCGCCGGGACCTGGAGCATCAACGAATATCTGCGCCGCGAACCGGTCGTGGACGGGAGCGTCCTCCTGAACTCCCTCTTCTGCCTCCCCGATTATTATCTCATCGAAGAATCCAGCCCCACTTCGGCCGCGAACAACGAATGGTTTATCCAGACCCTGCTGCCGGAGGTCAGGGACGAAGCGCTCCGCCGCGGCGGAAACATTTTCGACCTAACGAACCAATGGGTCGCCTCCATCCCGGCCGATCAATTCTGCCCCATCTTCCTGCCCTTCACTCTGGCTAGCAACGCGCATCCCCTGGCCAAAGCCTCGTTCGTGGGCATTTCCAGTTATCATACCCGGGCCCACCTGATGCGGGCGGTCTACGAAGGCATCACTTTCGGGCACCGCCAGCATCTCGATAAACTCCTGGCCAGCCGCGAAAGTCCGGTAGAATGCATCCGTCTGGCCGGCGGGGTGGCGCGGTCGCCCGAATGGGTGCAGATGTTCGCGGACGTTATGGAGCTGCCGGTGGAGGTGGTGGACGTGTCCGAAACCGGCACCCTGGGCTCGGCCATCGCGGCGGCGGTCGGGACGGGGACCTATCCCGGTTACGCCGAAGCGGTGCGGGCCATGGTAAGGATCGCCAAACGGGTCGAACCAATTCCCGCCCATGCGGCGGCGTACCGACAAAAGTATCGGGCTTATCGCCGGGTCATCGATCTGCTCGACCCCTTGTGGGACGAACTGCAACCGCTCCTGCGAAAGTGATTCTATACCGCCGACTTATTGGAAATTTGAATTTCACCACAGAGACACAAAGAACACAGAGAACCGCATTTTTCATTAAGGCGCTTCAAAAAATGCGGTTCTCTGTGTTCTTTGTGTCTCTGTGGTGAAATAAACTTTTCACAATTTCAATCCGCCGCCAGTCTATCAGCCCACTTCATCCGCCGCCTCGAACAGGGCGACGATATTCTCCGGCGGGACGTCCCCTTGGATGTTGTGGCTGGTGTTCAGCACATAGCCGCCGCCTTCGGCCAGAATGGCGATGTTCCTTTTCGCCTGTTCCTTGACTTCCCGCGCCGACGCTTTCGGGAGCGTGTTCTGGCTGTCCACCGCGCCGCCCCAAAATACGATGTCCCGGCCGAAATCCCGCTTCAACCCCGCCGGCTCCATCCCTTCCGCCCCGATCTGCACCGGATTCAGGGCGTCCACGCCAATCTCGATGAAGTCGGGGATGAAGTCCCGCACCGCGCCGCAGCAGTGCAGGAAAATTTTCGCCGCCGGCGCCTTCTTCTTGATGAAGCCGAAAAGTTCCTTGTGGTACGGCTTTACCATCTGCCGGTACAAGTCGGGATTGAAGAGGGGGCCGGTCTGCATGCCGAGGTCGTCCGGCTCGTAGACAACGTCGATAAATTCGCCCATGTCCCCAAGGATCATGTCCCAGGCGGCGATTTTCGCGTCCAGGACCCGGCGAAGCAAGGTGGCGATTTCTTCCGGTTCCGCAAGAAGCTTCATGAAGAAATCCTCGAACCCCATCAGGTACGACAACATGTGCATCTGTCCGTAACTGTAGGAGTGCGCGAAAACCACCGCCGCGCCTTGCTCCCTGAGGGCTTTCGCCCGGTCGCGGAGGCCGGCGATGCGCACGGGATCGCGGGGGTCGGGGAAGGGATAGGCGGTGGTGACCTCCGCTTCCCGGCCGGCCAGGGGGTGGTCGTAGAGATCGTAGTAAAGATGGAAATCGATGGGGCGGCGGAAGCCTATGCCCCATTCGTCATGGAAGAATTCGTGGGCGGCGTCCCGCTTCAGTTCCAGCTTCCAGCTTTTGCCCGCCGCCGCCTGGAGGGACCGGGTGTCAATGCGGAAATGCCGCAACAAATCCTCCTTCGGCCGGACCGACTGCCCGGCGAAAGCCATGAAATCGGGTTGGCTGTCCGGCGGGAGGCCCAGGTGGATTCGCAGCCGATCGTAGGCGGTTTTGGAAATGGTGCTGACGGGAGTGCCGCCCAAGTCGCGGGGCAGGCGGTCAACGGGTTTTCTGGCGAAGGTGTGCAAAAGGCGCTCGCGTGAATTCATGCTGGTTCTCCTCACTGCTCCCGCATCGGGGCGAGACTCGCAAACAGGCAGTCCCGCGTCGCTAAAAATTTCCGGTACAAATCCGCCCTGGCGCCGTTCGGCCGGAAAGTTTCGCCCACGCCCGCTTCCTCCCCCTTCGCCAGCGCTTCGGCGTGATCCCGCGCCCGCCCGAGCGCCAGCATGGCCTGGCTCCAAGCCCCCCGCGCCGTCGCTTCGCGGCTCTTCGCGAGACTGAATTCCCGACCGCTCAAATCGGCCAACAGTTGACAGAAAAATCGGCCTTGGGTAAGCCCGCCGGCCAAACGGATATTTGTTAACCCCCCCACCAACTCCTCGGCCACGGCCAGATTCAGCGCCACCTCCGCCGCCACCCCCTCGAAAACCGCCCTGGCCAAATCGCCCCGCCGGTGCCCCAACCCCAAACCGTAAAACGCGCCCCTGGCCCGGTTCTCCCAATGCGGCGCGCCGCAGCCGCTGAAATGCGGCAACAGAAACAGGCCGTCGCAACCTGGCGCCGCTTCCGCCGCTTCGGCGTCCATCCTGGCGTAGCGGTCGTTCATGTTCCCCGCGGGAAATTCGTTATAGAACATTTCCGCGAACCAACGGTGCACGCTGCCGGTCGTGAGCATGCCGGCGTCGACGATGCATTTTCCCGGTAACGCCGAAGCGTTCGACATCACCCGCATCTTCCGGTCCGTGACCGGTTCGTCCACCGCCGCCACCAGAAAACTGCCCGTCCCCATATTCACCATAACGTCGCCCCGCCGGATGACCCCCGCCCCCAGGGCCGCGTTCTGCTGATCCCCGCCGGCCGTGACGACCGGGATTCCCGCCGACAGTCCCAGCATGGCGGCCGGCCCGGCCTGGAGCGTTCCGGCCACGCTCCCCGGGGGAATCAGGTCGCAAAGTTTGTCCCGGTCCACCTCGAAGAGGCCGAGCATTTCGGCGTCCCACTCGCGGCGATGGATGTCCATCAAGAGGGTGCGGCTGCCGAAGGTGTGGTCGGTGACGAATTGGCCGGTCAGGAAATGGATGAGGTAATCCTGAATGCCGACCAGCTTCGCGGCGGCGCGGTACACCTCCGGCCGCTGCCGGCGGAGCCAGGTCATTTTCGGGGCCGAGAACACGGTGTTCGGCCGGGAGCCGGCGCAGGCGTAAATCCGCGCCAGCGCGTCTCCCCGGTTCAAGGCGTTCACGATGTCCCGGCTGGCCGTCTCCTGCCACATCATGGCGGGGGCGATATGGTTGCCGGCCGGGTCTACGGGAATCACCGACGAGCGGGACGCGGTCAGGGATATGGCCGCGATTTTCAAGCCGTTTTCCCGGGCGAAAACGGCCGCGCGGGAGGAACCGTCCGTCACCGCCTTCCACCAATCCAGGGGGTCCTGGAAGACCATCCCTTCCGAGCCGTAGGCGGGCCGGAAGGGGAAGTGGAGGGTTAGACGGGGGGTTCCGTCCAGTCCGAAAAGGATGGTCTTGAAATTGGTGGTGCCGACGTCGAAAACCAGGATGACTTCCTGCATGATGGCTGCCTTGGGGAAAAATTATTTACCGGCCACCGGCTCCTTTTTGGGGAAGAGCCACCTGAGGTTGATTACCCCGTTATTCATGGCCAAGGCCACGATGATGATTACCCCGATGACGATGGGGTGGTACTGGGCGCCGACGTTGCCGAGGTTCAGGGCGTTCTGGACAAAGCCGATGATGACCACGCCAATCAAGGCGCCGATTACCGATCCGTAGCCGCCGCCGGTGATGGAGTTGCCGCCGACGACGATGGCGGTGATGACTTCCAGCTCCATGCCTTTTCCCGCGACATAATATGCCTGCTGGGTGATGGCGGCCTGAACCACGCCGCCGATGCCGGCCGTGAGGGCGGAGACGGTGAAGGCGATGGTTCGCACTCTTTTCGAATCCAGGCCGCAGAGGTCGGAGGTGATGGGGTTGCCGCCGACGGCGAGGATTTTCCGGCCGTAGGCGCAGTATTTCAGGACGAAGTGGCTGACGAGAATGATGCCCAGCATGATGTAAATGGGAAGGGGGAAGCCGGCGATCTTGGTGGCGCCGAGGGCGATAAATTCCTTCGGCTGGAAAAAGGGTATGGTGTTGCCGTCGGAAATCAGCATGGCGACGCCGAGGAGATAGGTCTTCGCCGCCATGGTGAGTATGAAGGCCGGGACTTCGAAGCGGGTGATGATGAGGCCGTGAATTAGGCCAATGGCGGAGGTGATGCCGATCGTGAGGACAATGGACGGCACCACGGCGATGCCGTACTTGTTGGTGAAAAGGTAAACCAGGATGCCGGCGAGGCCCGCCATCGAACCGACCGACAGATCGACACCGCCGGAAATCGGCACGTAAATCGTCCCCGCCACCATAATCCCCAAAATGGAGATGGACCAGAGGACATTGGAAATGTTGCTCCAACTGCGGAAGGCCGGCGACAAAATGGCCATGATCGCCAGAAGCACGGCCAGAATCAGGGCCATCTTGTTTTTTTCGAACAAACGGTTGAAGAGGGACATCGTCGCTTCTCCTAATTCCTAGGCCAAACCCTGGGACGCCTGCAGGACGTCCTCTTCCGTCACGGGACCGTCGGCGAATTCCTTGAAGATGCGGCCGTCGCGGAAGACGATGATGCGGTCCGACACCTTGACCAGTTCCGGTAAATCGGACGACACGAGGATTATCCCGACCCCGCGGTCGCGTAGGCCGTAGAGGATGTTGTAGATTTCATCCTTGGCGCCGACGTCGATGCCGACGGTCGGTTCGTCGACGAGAAGCAGCTTCAAATCGCGGACCAGCCATTTGCCGACCACCACCTTCTGCTGGTTGCCGCCCGACAGGTTGCCGACGTCCAACTGCGGCATGCGGGGCTTGATGTTGACCTGCTCCATGACTTTGTCGGTGAGGGCCGCTTCCTTGGCGTCGCTGACGACGCCGAGGGTGGTCAGCATGTCGAGGTTCGGCTGGGCGATATTTTTGAGAATGGGCAGGGTGGCGACGATGCCCTGCTGGCGGCGGTCTTCGGGGATGAAGCCGATGCCGGAGCGGATGGACTTGTTGACGCCGGGCCGGTAGCCGCGGCCTTCGAAGGTGATGTGGCCTTTTTTCAGCGGGTCGATGCCGAAAATGGCGCGGAGGAATTCGGTGCGGCCGGAGCCGACCAGGCCGCCGATGCCGAGGATTTCCCCCTTCTTAAGTTCGACGGAAATGTCGTGGAATTTGTCGTTGTCCCCGAGGTGTTCGGTTTTGAGGAGTGTTTCGCCGTCCTTCCTTTTCATCACCTGCAGTTCCGAATCCCCGCCGACCACTTTCCCAATCATCATGCTGATGATGCGCTTGGGGTCGATGTCCCCGCGTTCCAGAACGCCGATGTTCCGGCCGTCCCGAAGGACCGTCACCCGGTCGGACAGGTCGTAGACTTCGTCCATGCGGTGCGAAATGTAGAGAACCGACACGCCCTGATCGCGGAGTTTGTTGACGATGCCGAAGAGGATTTCCGACTCCTTGGCGTTCAGGGCCGAGGTCGGCTCGTCCATGATGAGGAGCTTGGCGTCCTGCGAGAGGGCCTTGAGGATTTCCACCAGCTGGCGTTTCCCTATGGACAGGGCGTCCACCTTCGAGCTGGGGTGGAGGGGGAAGCCGTAGCGGTCAATCAATTCCTCCGCCCGGCGGTAAATCCCGTTGACGTCCATCAGGAAGCCGGCGGTGGTGGGTTCGCGGCCGAGGACAATATTCTGCGCCACCGTCAGGGCGTTTACGAGGGACAGCTCCTGGTAGATGACGGAAATGCCGATGCGTTCGGCGTTGGCCCGGTCGTGGTTTACCGGCACCGGCTTGCCGTCGAAGAGGTAGTCCCCGGCGGTGCGGTCGGTGACGCCGGTGATGATTTTGACGAGAGTGGATTTGCCGGCGCCGTTCTCGCCCACGAGCGAATGCACTTCGCCCCGCTTCATGGCAAAATCGACGTTCTTCAAAACCGTCACTTCGCCGTATTTTTTCACAATTTGGGTGGTGACCAGAAGCGGGGATTCGTCTTTTTGCAGGATCATATCCGGTCTCCTCAAGCTGCGTTCGGCTGGTTGAAACGGCCGCTGGCTTCGGCGTCGTATTTTCTTTCCTGGGCCCGGGCGGCGATACGCTTGTAGGTTTCGTCGCAGATGACCGTGATCATGATGACTCCGCCGATGATGATCGGCTGCCAGGCCGGAGACACATGGAACTTGTAAATGCCGTTCTTCAAAAGCTGCAGGAAAAACATCCCCATGACCGTCCCGATGATGTCCCCCGAGCCACCCTTGAAGGCAGTCCCGCCGATGATCACCGCCGCGACCACGTCCATTTCCATGTCGAGCCCCATGTCGGGCATGGCTGTCCGCATGCGGGCCGATAGGAAAAGGGCGGTAATGGCGGAACAGACCCCGGACATGATGTACACCATCGCCTTCACCCGGCCGAGGCTGATCCCCGAGAGAATCGCCGAATTGGCGTTGGAGCCGACGGCGTAGACGTATGTCCCCATCGGCGTCCGCGACAGGATCACGTGCGACAGGAAGGCGAGGAGGAAAAACACCGGTATAACCAAATGCAAATATTTTCCGTCCAGGCGCGCGGCGAAGAAACCGAGGAATTCCTTGTTGTCGATGTAGACGTTCTGGACAAAGCCGGCTTCCTTGATGGCGATTACGAGGGCCAGGCCGGAAATGAGGCCCTTCGTGGACAGGGTGACGATGAAGTCGATCAGCTTCAGCCTGGTAATCAGCACGCTGTTAAGGTAACCGATGAGGCCGCCGACCAGCAGGACCAACGGCACAAACACCCCGACCGGCAACTTCCACTTGATCATGAAATTCACCGCCAGCATGGTCGAGAAGGCGATTATCGCCCCGATGGACAGGTCCATGCCGCCGGCAATCATCACGAAGGTCACCCCCAAGGCGGCTATGCCCCAGATGGAAGCCTCCTGGAACAGGGTGGAAATGTTTCTAATCTGCAAAAACGCCGGACTGGTCGCGGCGAAGTATGCGCACATGGCGATCATCAATGCCATGATGATCAGTTTTCTTTTGGTCGAATAGGACACGTGGCGGCCTCCAAATTTGCTTGCCTGCCGTTGTGGTTGGGCGTCACAGGGCGGGCGTCCGGCCGCGGGGGCCGGACGTCCGCCGGGCGGTTGTTACCAACGGATCGCTTCGGGGATGGTCTTGACGGTTACGATGTCAGCGATGAAGGGGGGAACCTTCAGGACGCCGGGACGCACGCCCTTGGCCGGGCCTTCGCCGCTGGTGAGGAGGTGAAGGACGATGTTGGCGGCGGCGTGGCCCTGGGCGAAGTGGTCGGTGAAGGAGGTGCCGGCGAGTTTCCCTTGTTCGATGGACAGAAGGGCGTCACCCTGGCCGTTCATGCCCCAAATTCTAATCTTGTCGAGACGGTTGGCGGATTCGGCCGCGACCACCGCGCCGAGGGCCATGATGTCGTTGACGGCGAAGACGCCGTTCAGTTCGGGATTGGCCTGCATGAGGGAGTTCATGACCGCGATGGCCTTGTCCTTTTTCCATTCGCCGTTCTGGGCCCCGACCACCTTGATGTTGGGGTAGAGTTCTTGCATGGCTTTGCGGAAGCCCATTTCGCGGTTGACGCCGGTGGCGGCGCCGGGAGGGGACTGGATGACGGCGACGTTACCCTTGCCGTTCAATTGTTCTCCGAGGGCCTTGCCGATGGCGTAGCCGGATTCGACGTCGGCGACCTGCACCACACAGGAGAATTTGCCCTTGGTGCGGTTGTTGAGGGTCACGACCGGAATGCCTTCCTCTTCCGCCTCGATGACGACGGCGGTGAGGGCGGCTTCGTCCACGGGTTGCAGGATGATGGCGTCGAACTTTTGGGAAATCAGGTCCTGGATGATGGCGACCTGCGTTTCCGCCTTCATGTCGCCGTCGAAGGCGGCGACGGTGATGTGGGGGTTTTGGTCGGTGATTTGCTTGATGCCTTTCAGCCAGGCGAGGGTGGCGGGTTGGCCGGTGGTGGTGGGTACGTAGGCGATTTTGTACTTGTCGCCGTTGGCGCCGTGGGCGTTGGGAAGGTCGGAAGCGCGGGCGCTGCCGGCGGCGAGACCGAGGGCGAGAGCCGCGGCCACTACGAATTGCGTGAATTTACCCATGTTTTGATTCCTCCTGAGGCGGTTCGGGGAAAACTGCAGGCCAGACTACTTGCTTTTCATTTCCACTGTATCACTGTTTGAACCGGCGTTCGGCCGGGTCATGGTTTACGACCGGGGGGGCTGGGGAAATTAGGCGCCGCGAGAAATAAGTTGACCTGGTTTATTTAACCACAGAGACACAAAGGACACAGAGAACCGCAAACCACCTTTTATATTTGGCAGTAATAAGTTTTTCGGTTGCGGTTCTCTGTGTCCTTTGTGTCTCTGTGGTTAAATAAAACTAAGCGATTTTTAAACGCAGCGCCTTAGAGCGTTTTGCCAATCGCCGCGATTTCCACTTCGGTCCCGCGCGTTCGGAGCCGATCGACAAACTCCGGATCGGAGCCGGCGTCGGTGATGAGCGACGCCACCGACTCCAGGGGAAGGGAGACGAAACCGGCGTCGACCCCTAGTTTACTGGCGTCGGCCAAACACACGATTCGCCTGGCCCGGGCCGCCATGGCCCGATTGACCTCTGCTTCCTGGGTCAGAATGGTGGTCAGGCCGCGTTCGAGGGAAACGCCGTTGGTGCCGAGAAAACACACGTCGGCGTAAGCTTGCGAGAGACTGAAGGCGGCCATGCCCCCGACGAGCGAGCGGGAGCGCGAGCGGTATTCGCCGCCGACCAGCAGCAGTTCCGCCCGCATGGGGGATTCTTCCATGATGATGGCCATGTTGTTGGTGACGATGCAGATGTTCCGGTCCTTGATTTGCCGGAAGAGGGCGAGGGTGGTGGTGCCGGCGTTCAGGAAAACGGTCTGGCCGTCCTGGATGGCGGCGGCGGCGGCAAGGGCGATGGCCGCCTTGGGGCCGGCGGAACGGTCGCGCTTTTCCTCAAAGACCGTTTCCGGCGAAGCACCGGGCGGCGGCCCCGCCATTTTCATGCCGCCGTGAAAACGCACCAGGCCGTTGTCGTTCAACGTTTCGAGATCCCGGCGTATGGTGGACTCGGACACGGCGAACAGCCGGCTCATCTCGTAGACGCTGACCGTGCCGGCGTCCTTCAGGCGGGCGCGGATTTGCTCCCGGCGCGATTGAATGGCGTAGGCGTTTTTTTTCATTGCCGACCTGTTCCTAACCTTTCCCCGGCGCGCGGCCGGGAACCGCCCTTACAGGAAAGAGGTGTAAGGCAAGTTAATCTCGCCGGTGAAGCAATCGTCGAAGCCGCGGGGATAATGATATTCGCGGCCGTCCTTGTCGTCGGGGAAAACGAACTTGCCGCCGACCTGCCAGATGTAGGGCTTGAAGGCGTATTTGAGGCGGTATTTCCGCATGTCGTAGAGGACGCTGATTTCGTGGGGGTCGGCCTGGAAATTGGACCAGATGTCGTGGTGGAAGGGGATGATGACCTTGGTGCGGAGGGCTTCGGCCATGCGGAGGATGTCGGAGGAGGTCATTTTGTCGGTGATGCCGCGGGGGTTTTCCCCGAAGGAACCGAGGGCGACGTCGATTTGGTGGTCGTTGCCGTGTTTGGCGTAGTAGTTGGAATAGTGCGAATCACCGGAGTGATAGAGGTTGCCGCCCGGGGTCTTGATGAGGTAATTGACCGCCTTGTCGTCCATGTAATCGGGGAAGACGCCTTTCAGCGAGCCTTTGGGGGGAGCGGTGATGAGGGCGGTACGGTCGAAGGATTCGAGGGCGACGATTTCGACGTCCTTCAGTTTGTGGACGTCGCCCGGTTTCATGGCGACGCAGCGGGCGGCCGGAACGCCCCAGGCGATCCATTTTTCCACGCAGGCCTTGGGGCCGATGAAGGGGACTTCGCCGGGACAATTTTTCAGCACGGCGGCGGCCAGGTTGGCGTCGATGTGGTCGTTGTGATCGTGGGTGGAGATGACGGCGTCGAGGGATTTTATCGCGAAGGGGTCGAGGCAGAAGATGGCGGTGCGGAGGTTCGGCTGCAAATTTTTACCGCCGGCCATGCGGGCCATTTGGTGCTCGGGGTCGATGAAGGGATTCTTGCGGGTGCGTTTCCCGGTGCCGCACCAGAAGTCGATGCAGAGATTGGTGGCGTTTTCGCTTTTCAGCCAGATGCCGGTGCAGCCCAGCCACCACATGGCGAAGGTGCCTTTCTTGACCTGCTCCTGTTCGATTTCCTCGTTCAGCCAGGTGCCCCATTCGGGGAAGGTGCTGAGGATCCATTTTTCGCGGGTGATTTCATCAAGCTTCGACATGGCGGTCTTTCCTTTATTTTCGCGGGGGCGGGAGGAGGAACTCGGGTCCGCCGCGCGTTAGGTTGGGACAGAAATGTGGCTAAATTGTCGTAGTTGTGTATGTGGGTTAGGCGGTGCCGCAGGGGTATTTGACGTTGGGCGTATGCGTGAGCGTTTAGAGCGTTTTCGGGGACGGGGTTAGGCTTTATGCTTAAATGAGCATTAAACCTTCATATAAGTATCATACCATGAATTTTCCCCCACGCAACTCTTTTTTGCCGTTTTTTTTATCACCCGCAGCGCTATAACTGTAACTCATTAAAATTACCATAGTAATAAAAGGTAAATTTTAACTTTATTGCGCCTTTTCCCCTTTTGTTATTTATTAAACGCGCAATCATCGTGAGGTTTTATGCTCTTTTTCAATTCTAATTTGCATAAAGCAGTCATATGTGTTATGCTACTAATAAGCGGACTTTTCGAAAAAACCCAGCGGCACTTGGCTCGATCGGTTCGAAAAGTGCACTAAACCATCCCCTCCCCCCACCCCCTTTTTGAAACGAGGAAGCCCATGAACTTCAAAAAACACAGCCTGAAAAATATCGACCGCTGCTACGCCACCGGCTTCACCACCGTCGATCAGGAGCGCCGCTACCTCTTCGCCACCGAAGGACAAGGGCAATGCTGGCAGTTCAGCGGCGGGGATTTCTCGCCCTCCCCGGTTTGGTTCGGTCCCGGCGGGACTATGTGTTTCGTGAACGTGCCAGGGAAAAACGGCGACTTCCTGGCCGTGCAAAACTTCTTCCCCACCTTCGATTCCAAACATGCCGTTATCGTCTGGTGCCAGCCCGCCCCCGAACGGCGCTGGAACATCACCACCGTCCTGAACCTGCCGTATGTCCACCGCTTCGACGTCCTAGCTTCGGCGGGCGTGAACTACTTCCTCGGCTGCACTCTCTGCAGCAGCAAAGCCGCCCAGGACGATTGGTCCGACCCCGGTAAAATTCACGTCGGCGTATTGCCCGATCGTCCCGACCGCGAAATCGTCGTCACTCCCATTCACGAAGGTTTGGTCCGTAATCACGGTTACTGTCGGGGGCGGGTGGACGGCCGGGACTGCGGCTTCGTCACCGGCGACCGGGGGATTCTCAGCGTTTTTCCACCGGAAAAACCCCAGGGCGACTGGCGGGTCGAAGTTTTTTCCGACCAGCCCACCAGCGACATCGCTTTCTGCGATATCGATGGGGACGGTGAAGCCGAGTGGATTACCATCGAGCCTTTCCACGGGCAGGCTATCAACATTTACAAGCGTGTTGGCGGCAAGGCGCAATTGGTTTGGTCCTATGATTCGCCGGTGGATTTCGGTCATGCGGTATGGGGGGGGGCGATATGCGGCCGGCCGGCCTTTTTGTTTGGTTACCGGCGTTTGGCTTCGGAAATGGTGTTGGTGACATTTGAGGGGGGGAAGTTTGTTGCGAGGGTGATTGAGAAGGGCGGCGGTCCGGCGAATATTGCGGTGTCGCATGAGGATGGGCGGGATGTGATCATTGTGGCGAATCGGACTACGGGTGAGGCGGCTTTGTGGGTGGTTATGGAGTGAGGGAGGGCCAAGCAATAGCGGTAAAATAGCGGTAAAATAGCGGTAAAAAAGGCGGTAAAAAAGGCGGTAAAAAAGGCGGTAAAAAAGGCGGCTAAAAAAGCGGTTAAAAAAGCGGTTAATAAAATCCAGCCTGCGGCTGGTTGCGGGGGTTCTAGGGGGGCGGAACCACTCCCCCTGTCAAAATGCGGTTATGTTTTAACGCAGTTAAAACGACCTCGCTTAGGAGCCAGCGAAGCGGAGCTCCGACAGGGCAAAAAAGGAAGGGTGTCTACTAAAAACAAACACCTCGCCAAGTAGGGTTGGGCTTTTGCCTACTTTATGGGAGGTTTTATGCGTAGGTGGTTTCTTTCCTTTTTTGACCTGTCGGAGCTCCGCTTCGCTGGCTCCTAAGCGAGGTCGTTTTAATTACATTAAAACATAACCGCATTTTGACAGGGGGGCTGGTTGCGCCCCCCTAGAACCCCCGCAACCAGCCGCAGGCTGGATTTTATTAACCGCTTTTTTACTGCCTTTTTTTACCGCTAATCTATAGCCTCCTCCACCTCACCTGCCCGCCGCATTAAACTCCCTCACCCCCTCCAACATAGCAATAACATTCGCCACCGGAGTCAACGCCTGCACATTGTGAATCGCATTGAAAACAAATCCCCCACCCGGCGAAAAAACCCGACAACGCTCAATCGCCTGCCGCCGACATTCCTCCGGCGAACCAAAAGGAAGAGTGCGCTGAGTGTCAATCCCGCCACCCCAAAAAACAATCCGGTCGCCGTAAGCTTTTTTCAGATGCGACGGATCCATCCCCGCCGCCGAACACTGCACCGGATTAAGAATGTCGATGCCGGAAGCGATCATGGAATTGATTAACGGCTCGACCGCGCCGCAACTGTGCTTGAAAACTTTCCACGGAGTGTTGGCGTGAATCCAGCCGGTGATCCGCTGGTAAAAAGGAACGAACAAGTCGTTGAAAGTGTCGCAGGAGAAGAAAGTGTTAATCTGGGTGCCGAAGTCGCCGGTGCAGAGCATGAGGACGTCGATGTCGCCGCCGGCGGCCTTGTACACCCTGTCCAAGTTGGTCAAAGTGACCTCGGTCTGAATGGCGAAGACCCCCTTGACAAACTCCGGCATGGCCACCATAGCCATGTACCAGTCAGCCAGCTTCCGCATGCCCTTGGGACGTATTTGGGACATGCCGGCAAATTGCGAGGGGGAACTCAAGCTGCCGCCAGGAAGGGTGAACAGGGTCAGCTTGCCGGTTTTCCGGGCGGTGCGGGCCGAAACGGCAATTTGCGCCAACGCGGCGTCAGACAGGACGGAAAAGTCGGCGGCGTTGTCGCGGGGGTCGGGATTGTCCTCGTCGTATTCCTCCTGCCGCTCGATGGCGTCGAAAAAGTAGCCGCTGGCCGGCATTTTGGCGCAGGGGGGAACGGAACGATCGCCCTGCGGATAAACCACGTAGCCGCCGTCCTCCGTTTGGTCCAACTCCATCCCTTTGGGAATCAGGACGTCCTGCCCCCACAAGGTGCGCCACTCCTTCCATTCACCCAGGGTATTGCCGAAGTTGGTTCCGACCGGCATGACCATTGCCGCGTCCAAGTCCATGGCTTCGCGCAAATCGTCGTCTATCCAGCCAAGCATTTGATAAGGCTCGAAAGCCTTGACCGGCCGCTTTTCCAGGCCGAAATAGTCGCGAAGCCCGGCGATGATGCTGCAATGCATGCCGGTCGAAGTCATGGAACCGAAATCGACCGGCACCCGATCCGGCTGGCGATGATTGATTGCGTCCAGGACGCGCGTTCTCGAATCAGACATGAAAGCCATCCTTTGCTATTTTGTTGCGGGATACTACAGGAAGAATCGCGGCAGAAAAGTCACGATACCCGGGAAAACAGTGATCAGGATTAAAACCAAAAACAAGGGAATGAGGAACGGCATGGTCCCCCGCACCACCTGCAGGAAAGACAAGCCCGACACCTTCTGCATGATGAACAACACCACCCCGAACGGCGGGGTCAAAAGGCCCAGCATCAGATTGAGGACCATGATCACCCCGAAGTGAACGGGATCGATGCCCAGCTGGTTGACGATAGGCATGAGAATCGGACCCACCACCAAAATCGCCGCCGTGGCTTCCATAAAGCAGCCGACGATGAGCAGGAACACATTTAGAATCAGCAGCATATAGAGGGGGTCGGTGGTCAGGCCGAACATGATCCGCCCCAATTGCGCCGTGACTCCGGACCGGGCCAGCACCCAACCGTAGAAAGACGAAGCGCAGATGATGAAGCCGATGGCCGCCGTCTCCTTGGCCGTTTCGATAAAGACCGCGACCAGGTGGCGCAGGCCCATTTCCCGGAACACCAGAACGCTGAGGATCAGGGAATAAGTGAACGCCACCACCGCCGCTTCGGACGGAGTGAAATAGCCGCCCCAAATCCCCCACAGCAAAATCACCGGGGTTAAAATGGGCAGGAACACCGCCCACAACGATTGCAGAAATACCGGCAGAGTCGGAAAGGGGTAGCTTTTGTAGCCCCGCTTTTTGGCGACGAGCAGGATATACCCCATCAATAAAAGCGTCATCAATAGTCCCGGTATAACCCCGCCGATGAACAGGTATCCGACCGAAGCCCCGGAAATCAACGAATACATGACCATCGGCACACTAGGTGGAAATATAGGCCCGATCGTGGACGAAGCCCCGGTTATGCCGACGCTGAACTCCTTGTCGTAGCCGTTGTCGCTCATCGCCTTCAGTTCGATTTGCCCGAGGCCCGCGGCATCCGACACGGCCGTCCCCGACATGCCGGCGAAAATCAGGCTGGCGATGACGTTGGCGTGCCCAAGGCCCCCCGGTAGAAATCCCACCACCACATTGGCGAAATTGAAGATGCGGGTGGTTATCCCCGACGAATTCATCAGCTTCGCCGCCAGAATGAAGAACGGTATGGACAATAGTAGAAAGTTACTGAGACTGAAAGCCATCTTCTGCGAAATAGCTTCGGTAGAATCGATGAAAATTTCACCCCCGACGTTGACATAATAGCCGACCGCCCCGATGAGGCACAGGGCAAAGCTCACCGGCATGCCCAAGGCCATGAAGGCGACCAGGCCGACTGTCATGAGTATAATCATGCTTTTCTCCCCGTTCCCCTGACATCCTCAATGAGATTCAACACCAAATAGAAAATAATAATCAAGGTGGCTACAAACACGAAAAGGTAGACGTAGCCCCAACGGAACCACTCGATGGTGGGAATCTCGACGTCCCAGTTGTCGAGGATGTTTCGGTAAGCGCCGTAGGCGAAGGCGGTGAAAAAGGTGATGTAGGCCAAGCCGCAGACAATATCGGCGCCGCGCTTAAGCCAGGGGGGGAAAATGTTATAGAAGGCGTCGACCCTTAGATGCGTGCGCTCCCGGGTGATGGAGGCGATACCCAAGAATACGACAAAGACAAACAGGATGATGCTGGTCTCCACCGACCAGGAGGTGGCGACCTTGAAAATCTCCCGACCGGTGATTTGGATGAAAATAGTGAGAAACATCAACAATACAAGAAAGCCATTAAGGTAGTCGATGTATTTGCGCATTACTCTCCCCAGGATAATAAGGAGGCGGCCCCGCGGCACAGGCGGAGCCGCCAATAACGAGACAAAATTCTATTTTATAGCCTGGACCCGTTCCAGGAAACCGGGCTTCCACTTGGCGCTGAATTCCTTGTAGATGGGCTCGGCCGCCTTCATGAAGGCTTCGCGGTCCACGTCCTCGACCAGGATCATGCCCTTCTCTTTCACCAGCTTGTCGACGTAAAACTTGTCGGGATCGGGCACCAGTTCGTTGGCGTAGGCGGTGGCTTCCTTCCAGGCGTCGAGAATGAGCTTCTGGTCCTCGGGATCGAGGCGGTTCAGCCAGCGGCGGGAGACGATGTAGCGGTTGGAGGCGTAGAGGTGGCGGGTGGGGATGAGGTATTTCTGCGTTTCATAGTATTTGTAATTATAGATCGTTTCCGGCGGATTTTCCTGGCTGTCGACGACGCCGGTCTTCAGGGCCCTGTACAGTTCGGGGAAGGCGACGATGGTGGGGAGGACGCCCATGCTCTCGAAGTAGCGGATGCGGAACTTGTGGTCGGGGAGGCGCATCTTCATGCCCTTGAGATCGTTCGGGTGGCGAATCGGCTTGTTGGCGGTGATGTAGCGGGAACCGCGGGGAACGGTGCCGACGTTGATGATCCCTTTCTTCGCCTCGATGTCCTTCGAGACTTCGGTAATGCCGAGGGTGGCCCAGAACTTGTTCAATTGATCCAGATCGCGGATGACGAACATTTCTTCGAAAGCTTCGTACTCGGGAGCGTAGAGGAAAACATCCATGCCGCCGTTGGCGCCCATTTCAATGGTGCCGTTGGAGACGCCTTCGACGACGTCCCGTTCGCCGCCCAGGCCGCCGGCGGGGTGGACGGTGATGCTGATGCGGCCGTCGGTTTTCTTTTCGACGATCTCCTTGAACTTCATCATGCCTTCGTGGATGTTGCCTTCGGCGGCATAGACCGAGGCGACATTGGCGTTGATTTTCTTCTTTTCCCCGGCGGGCAGGGCGCAGGCGGCAAAACACAATACCAGCACGAGCGCGACAGTTCTTCGCATGTGAATCCCCTATCCTGTTGCAAGCAAAAATACGATAAAAAACAGATCGCCGACTCCGGCGATTGCCTATGTATTACTGATATAAATCTGCCGCGAATGGAAATATAAGGCAAACAGGGGAAGCGCAGAAGCGCTGCAAGGAGATTTATACCGGACGCGGAACGAAATGGTGAAGTTCACTTTTTCAAGGAATCGTCGGTATAGGTCAGGCAAACAAGCACGGGGACAAGGGACGCCGCACCGGGAAAATCAAGGTGATTATGGATTGCAACTAGGCATTGTGTTTTATCTTTTTTAATTTTATCACCATAACGCCAAATAGTCAAAGCGTTTTTGCCTTTTTTAAAAACTTTGCATCATCTAGATTTTTATGGAGTTATAATATTAAGTAAATTCGCCGGCATATTTTTTTGGCAATTTAAAAGCGCTAAGATATCATACCAATATTATACTGACAGTGCACGCGCCCCCCATTGCCTTGAGGAAAACCCCGGCATTCATATAATGGGCCCGTTTCCCCCAAAGAGGCCTGACATGTTCGAACCCCTGCCCAAACTCTCCCGAACCGACCAGATCGTCGACGCGATCCGCGGCGCCATCGCCGACGGTAAATTCCGGACCGGCGACAAACTCCCGCCCGAGAGGGAACTGGCCGAAACGTTCGGGGTCAGCCGGACTTCAATTCGCGAAGCGGTGAAAATTCTGGCCACCTACGGGCAAATCAAATCGGTCCAGGGGGGCGGCTTATACGTCGCGGATCAATTCACTGAAAACGTCTTCGACTTCCTCGGCCACGGCAGCCACATCACCGCCAACAACTTTGTGCCGCTTTATCAGGCCCGGGTGGTGATGGAAACAGGCAGCGTCATGGCCGCCATGGCGAACATCGGCGAGGAGGATATCCGCCGCCTCGAGGAGTATGTGCGGAAAACGGAAGTGGAAACGGACACCGTGCAGCTGCAGCGGGTGGACGCCGATTTTCACATCAGCCTGATTCAGGCGTCCCACAATCCCATCCTCACCAGCCTGTACCGCATGATTCACAAGATCATGGCCAACGGCATCCAGAAAGGGATCTCGGTCTACCCCGCCGCCAAAAAAATGGTTATTAGGGATCACAAGAAAATCATCACCGCCCTCCGCAGCCGCAGCAAGACCAGATGCTTCAACGCCATCTCCGGGCACCTGAACGCCTCCATGCTTCTCTTTACCGAATTGTTTCGCGACGAACCGCAGGACTGAACCGCCGTATATACTTCGATGAAACGTCATTAGGTTGGTTGAACCGCACCATTTGTCCCGAAATTTCTGTTGTGACGAACAACCCTTTGCAAACTTGAGGAAACGGCCATGAAGGCATGCGTACTGCACGGCATCAAGGATCTCCGCTACGAGGACTATCCCGATCCCGTAATCGCCAACGACGAGGAAGCCATCGTCAGGGTCTTGCGGGGCGGCATCTGCGGCTCGGACATGCATTATTACGAGGAAGGGGGCGTGGGAACGGTAATTCGGGTGCGGGAGCCGATTGTTCTAGGCCACGAAGGCGTGGGGATGGTCGAGGAGGCCGGCTCCGGCGTCGACACGGCCCGGGTCGGCGACATGGTGGCGATTCTGCCGGCCCGCCCCTGTTTCAATTGCGTCCAATGTCAACGCAAGATGTACACCTATTGCGAGAACATGCGGCATCTCGGTTCCGCCGCCCTTTTCCCCCACACCAGCGGGCTGTTCAGCGAAAAAGTCCTGCTGCACCGGAGCCAATTGCGGGTGGTCGGAAACATGAAGCCGGAAGTCGGCGCTTTCGCCGAACCTCTCGCGGTGGCGTATCACGGGGTCCGCAACCTCGGGGACCTGTTCGGCAAAAGCGTTCTCGTGATGGGGGCGGGTCCGATCGGCTGCCTGTCGGCCGCCGCCGCCCGGGCGCAGGGGGCGGAGACGGTTACCGTGGTCGACGTTCGCCAGCCGCCCCTCGACATCGCCCTGAAAATGGGCGTGGACGCGGTGTGCAATTCCAAGGCGAATCCCGACCAAATCGCCCGCTGGAAAGAGCACAAGGGAACGTTCGATCTCATGCTGGAAGCCAGCGGCAACCCTTACGCCGTGGCGGACGGAATGGCCATGACCAAGCCCGAAGGCATCGTGTCCCAGGTGGGAAATTTCAGCCCGGGCAAGATGCCGGACCTAGGCTTATTCACCACCAAAGGTTTGACCTATCGGGGGGTCATGCGGTTCTACGACGAATTCACTCCCGCCAACCGCGCTTTGGCAAGCGGCCTGATTAATCCCCTGCCGCTTCTTTCCGCTTCCTACCCCTTGAAGGATTGCCTCGCGGCGATGCAGGCCGCCCTGTCGCCGGAGACGGCCAAGGTGCAAATAGTAGTGAATGAAAAATAGGCGTGAGCGCTGGCGGGGAGGGGGGGCCAGAGAACCATAAGGCGCCGCGTAATAAATAAGTTGACCTTGGTCCAGAAGTTTACCGGTTCACCGGGTGGTGTCCCGGACAATCAGCTTGGTTTCCAGCCGGATCGTCTCGGGCCGCCGCGACTGCATAAGCTCCTCGAGCATGACGACGGCGCCGGCGGCCATGGCAGGCCGGTCTATCGCCATGCTGGTGATGGACGGATTCATGATGCGGCCGAGATTGGAATTGTCGAAGCCGATGATGGCCAGCTGTGCCGGAATCGCCAGCCCCAGCCTATTCGCCGCCTTGATGGCCAAGGCGGCGATGTTGTCGTTTCGCGCCGCAATGCCGTCGATGGCGAAGCCGCCTTGCACGGCGGCGACAATTTTTCCGATCACCTCCTCCTCGCTCCTGCAATTCGAAATGAAATTCCGCTCGGCATAGGGGAGACGCAAAGCCGCCATCTCGTCCTGGAAGCCGCGCAGGCGCAAGTCGGCGTGATCACTGAAATGGTTTCGCGAACTGATGCGATCCAAATACGCAATATTCCTGCACCCCCCGGCATACAAGTGCCGCACGCATTGCCTGGCCCCGTCATACAGGCCGGGATATATGCGCCCCACGCATTCCGCCTCTTCCAGCCGGTAGTCCCGATTCATGAACAGCACCATGGGCAGGCCCGCCCGCGCGAGCTGGGCGAGGTGTTCGTCGCGTATGCTGATGGAGCTGACCAACACGCCGTCGAACTGCCGGCTGATGATGTGGCGCACGAATTCGTCGCTGTCGCGGTTTTTCGCCATCGAGATGAAGTAGCCCTTGTGACTGAGCAGCCGATCCATCTCGGAAAGCAAGATGCCGAAATGCTCGTTCTCGATATGATCCGCGATGAAGAGCAGATGGTTGCTTTTTTTGGTTCTGAGCATTCTCGCCGCGGCGTTGGGCTGGTAGCCCAGGCGCTTGACCGCCTCGAGCACCCGGAG
>JAVBTZ010000170.1:0-20445 GCA_031555915.1 Planctomycetota bacterium | reverse complement strand
AATATATTGTCAAGAAGCTCCAACGCAACCCAAGGGCGCGAAAACGCAAATCTATCCGAAAATTTAGGCTTTACGGGGCACTAGAGTAAAAAGTGGAACTGAATCCCTCGGCTATGCGTCATTCCGCAGTCAAGTGTGGTTCTCTGTGGCCTCTGTGTTCTCTGTGGTGAATAATAATTTTAAAGCATCGCCTCGCATAGGATTAACCTTATTTCAGCGCCATTCACGTTTTCAATCCACCCGGGCAAACAATGCCTTCAGATAACGCCCCTGCGGAAAATCGCCGGCCACCGGGTGATCCAGCCCCGGGCCGGTAGCTTCGAAAATCACCAGGCCCCGGTCCGCGTCCGCCGCCGCCTTCCTTACCGCCTGACGCCAGCGCTCCTCCGCCACCGCCCCCGAACAACTGCAAGTGACAAAGTAACCCCCCGGCTCTACCGCCCCCAAAGCCGCCCGGTTCAAATCATAATACCGCTTCAACGCCGGCTCGACCTCGTCCTGACCGGCGGCAAGCTTGGGCGGATCCAACACCACCAAGCCATAACGGGATTTCTTGGCCGCCCGCTCACGCAGCAAGTCGAAGGCGTCGGCGTGAATCAGGGTGACGGTTTTTCCCGCCCCGTTCAAAGCCAGGTTGGCCTCCGCCATGGCGAGCGCCTTTTCATCCAAATCCACCGCCTCCACCGCTCCCGCCCCGCCCTGCCAGGCCGACAACGCGAACCCCCCGGAATAACAGCATAAATCCAAAACCCGCCGGCCCCTAGCCAACCGCGCCGCCCGCCGCCGGTTGTCCCGCTGATCCAAAAAGAAACCGGTCTTGTGCCCGGTCTGGACATCCACCCGGTAACGAATCCCGTTTTCGCTGATTTCCACCGCCTCCGGCGCCGGATATTTCAACTCCACCTTGGCGAACGACACCCCCTCCTTCGCCGCCGCCCCCGGGTCGGCCCGGAAAACCGGCCGGCAATCCGGATAAAGGGTTTTCAGCGCCGCCGCCAACATATCGGCCAAATGCAGCCAACCCGCGACATAAGGCTCGATGAGCAGCACCGGACCGAATTTGTCAACCACCAAGCCTGGAAGTCCGTCCGCCTCGGCGTGAACCAGCCGGTAAGAGCCGCCCCTCCGCCCGTCCAGAACTTCCGGTTCCAGGACCGTTTCCCGCAGTTTTTTCGCGTCTTCCAAGCGCTTAAGGAAAAATTCCTCCTCCGGCGCTTCGCCCCGGTTCTCGGCCATGACCCGCAAGGCAACCGTGTTTTCCGGATGGAAAAAAGCATAGGCGACAAAGCCGCCCGCCTTGTCGCGAACCTCAACGAGAGACCCGGGTTCCAAATGCGCCCGGGGCGGCTGGATCATTTTTTTGAAAATCCAGGGATGGCGCGAATTGCGGGGCGTCTTCAGGGTGACGACAGGTAGCAGCATGTCAGCGGCCATCCCGAAGACGCAGGCCGTTGGCGGGATGAATGTCGGGGACGGCGAGGATTTTCTGCACCGTTTTCTCGACGTCGTACTCGACCCGGCGGAACACCACCCCCTCGCCGTCGTAAATCAGGTAACAACTGCGGGGGTTGCGGTCGCGAGGCTGTCCGACCGAGCCGACGTTGATTATCGCCCTGACCCCGGGGTTGATTTTGTAACGCCCGGCCAGGGCCGAGAGCATGAGGAAGGACTCGTTGTTTTCCTCGAGGACGCCGGGAAAATGGGTGTGGCCGACAAAGGCGACATGCTGGCTCATGGCGGAGAAAATGTCGGCGATCTTCAGGGGATCCATTTCCGGGTCCGAGGGAAGGACATACTCGGTAATGGGCTGGCGGGGGCTGGCGTGCATGGCCTCGAAAGACTGCGACTCGTACATCGGCTCCAGGTTCGCCAGCCAGTTCCAACGGCGTTCCTGTTCCGCTTCGTCCGAGCCGGCGGGCGGCTGGAGAATTTTCCGGTGGAAATCAACCGCTTTTTTGGCGATGGGATTGAAGCCCTCGGCGTCGAAAAGGACGGCGTAGTCGTGATTGCCGCACAAATTCACCGAACAAGCCGCGTCGACCAGATCGATGCAGGCCGCCGGATCGGGGCCGTAACCCACCGTGTCCCCGAGATTGTAGACGGTGCGCACGCCCTGGCCGCGAATGTCGTCGATGACCGCCGTCAGGGCTTCGAGATTGCCGTGGACGTCGGAGATGATGGCTATGGGTTCGTGCGCTTCCGGCATGGCTTTGGTCCTAACAACGCGACATTTGCGGGAACCGCTCCGCAAATGTCGCATGAGTTTAACCGCTTTGGCCCGGCAATCTGTCGCGGCAAAGGCGCCTCACACCGCGACGACTTCCTTGATTTCCGGCACATCCTTCTTGAGGATTTCCTCGACCCCGTGCTTCAAGGTCTCGGCCGCGTGGGGGCAGCCGTTGCAGGCGCCCATCAGCTGCACCTCGACCTTGCCCGTCGCTTCGTCAACCGAAACCAGCTGCACGTCGCCGCCGTGGCCTTGGAGAAGCTGGCGGATGTTATCGATGGATTCCTGCACTTTAGCCTTAATCATGATTCGCTCCTAAGTTTGTACTGAAGTTTTACCAAGTGGCGATTAAACCGCCA
Source organism: Planctomycetota bacterium (assembly GCA_031555915.1). Classification (GTDB taxonomy): domain Bacteria; phylum Planctomycetota; class SZUA-567; order SZUA-567; family SZUA-567; genus JAJBSZ01. The sequence continues at coordinate 17,859 of JAVBTZ010000170.1, read as the reverse complement.
ATCGCCACTTTGTAAAAATCATTTTTGCTTGAATTTCAAGGGTTTTTAATTTTACAAAATCGCCATTCGGCGGTTTGAATGGTGATTTTGCCAAAGTCCAGTTTGTACCCATAAAAATCGACGCCAAGGGCACGGAGAACCACAAAATTCGGCAATTGCCGGCAATGCATATATCTATAGTTTTCTGTACTCTTGTGCGCTCGGCGCCTTCTGGGTTAAATTTATTACAGCCCCGCCCCCTTGCGCAGGTCGTCCGCCTTGGTGGTGCGTTCCCAGGTGAATTCGGCTTCGGAACGGCCGAAGTGACCAAGGGAGGCGGTCTTCGAATAGCGCGGCTTAAGGAGATCCAATTCCTTGATGATCGCCGCCGGGCGGAGATCGAAATTGTCGTGAATCAGATCTTCAATCTTGTCATCGTCAATCTTGTTGGTGCCGAAAGTGTTGACATAAATCGACAGGGGCTTGGCGATGCCGATGGCGTAACTGACCTCGACTTCGCATTCGTCCGCCAGACCGGCCGCGACCACGTTCTTCGCCACCCAACGCGCCGCGTAGGCGGCGGAACGGTCGACCTTCGAGGGATCCTTCCCCGAGAAGGCGCCGCCGCCGTGCCGGCCGCGGCCGCCGTAAGTGTCGACGATGATTTTCCGCCCGGTCAGCCCGCAGTCCCCCTGGGGACCGCCGGTGACGAAACGGCCGGTGGGGTTGATGTGATAGATGGTGTCCTTGGACAGAAGATGATCGGGGATGGCTTGTTTGACCAGGTCGATCATGTCGGTGGTGATGCGCTCGTGCGAGGCTTCGGGGGCGTGCTGGGTGGAGATGACCACAGTGTGGACATGTACCGGTTTCTTGCCGGCGTACTCGACCACCACCTGGCTTTTGGCGTCGGGACGGAGATACTTGATCCGCCCTTCCTCGCGGGCCGCCGTCAGGGCGCGGATGAGGTCGTGGGCGAGGTGGATGGGCATGGGCATGAGTTCCGGCGTTTCGTTGACGGCGTAGCCGAACATCATGCCCTGGTCGCCCGCCCCCTGATCCGCCGCCAAGGTTTCCTTGACCCCCTGGGCGATGTCGGCGGACTGTTTGTCGAGGGCGACCATCACGGCGCAAGTTTTATAATCAAAGCCCATGTTGGCGTCGGTATAGCCGATTTTGCGGATGGTATCGCGTACCACGGCCTGGAAATCGATATGGGCCTTGGAGGTGATTTCGCCGGCTATGACGCAGAGACCGGTGGAAACCATGGTCTCGCAGGCTACCCGGGAAAACGGGTCTTGTTCGATCATGGCGTCGAGAACGGCGTCGGAGATATGGTCGCACACCTTGTCGGGGTGACCCTTGGAAACGCTTTCGGAGGCAAAGAAGGTGTGTCTAGTCATGGTCTGGTCCTCTTATTGGATTCTTTCTAATAGTTGCGGTTCTGAATTACGGAAATCGTATCATAAGGTTACCCCTGTGCTTCCGCAAGTTTTTTCCTTGCCACGGAGTCAGGCTCGGCCTCTTTTTCACGGTCGTGGTAACCCGTCATTTTAGTGGAACATTACAGGGCAAATAAAAATGCTTTATTCGGCTTCGCGGCGCACGGATTTACCCGCCTTTTACCCCGGTTTCATCGTCGAACGGGTCCGCCGCTCCCGCAAACTCGAGGGGCTGGTCCTGTGGACCAAGGATATCCGCAATTTGGTTCTCCATGCGGAGTTGGCCAAGGTTTTGGCCGACTACCCAGTTATTGTCAATCATACCGTAACCGGTCTCGGGGGAAGCGCATGGGAACCGGGAGTGCCCCCTCTACGGCAACAATTGTCGGAACTGGCGGAATTGGCCGGGCGCCTGCCGGCGGGGGCGATCCGCTGGCGCTTCGACCCGATTATCCCGGGGCCGGATTTATGGGCCAGGTTTGCGGCGACCCTGGCAGATTTGCGCCAAGCCATGGGCGAAGTGGGGGAATGCGTGACCAGCTTCCCCGACCCCTATCCCAAGGCAGTCGCCCGCACCCGGGCGGCCGGTTTGCTTTGGCCAATTTTCACCCAGTCGGAAAAGCGGGCGGTTCTGGCGAAGTTTTTGGCGTTGTTCCAGGAAAACGCGACGGTAAACCCGCCCGGCGCAAAACAAAAGGCGGCCGCGACCGACTTCCGGCCGCTCCGCCTCTGCTGCGAACCCGTACTTCTGGATCTACCCGGGGTGGCTCCGGCGGCTTGCGTCGACGCCGGGCACTTTAAAAAACTGTACGGGATAACGATTGGTTCACCGGAAAAAGACCTGGGCCAACGCCAAACCTGCGTCTGCACCAAGTCCACCGATATCGGCCGGTATGACCTGCCCTGCGGGCATGGGTGTTTGTATTGCTATGCAGGAAGGTAAGGTCGGGGTCATCCCCTCTTGTGCAATAACTCCTGTTCCAATTTTTCTATCTCTTTTGTGGCTAAACCGGTAATCTTGGCAATGGTTTCGATGGATAAACCTTCCTGCAGCGCTTTCAAGGCCGTATCCTTAATCCCTTTCTTAATCCCTTTCCTAACCCCTTTCTTAACCCCTTTCCTAACCCCTTTCTTTTCTCCCTCTTCCAAACTTCCTATCCGCAGATTCTCCCGATCACGGCGCTCCTTTTCCCTGGCTTGGGCGAGGAGGCGTTCTGTTTCGTCGGCGCTAAGTTCCTTCAAGCGACCCCAGGCTTTTTTGAGCGTAGGTGCGTTTTTCGTAAGCATCTTGAATTCTCCTTCTTGGCGCGCGGCGAAAAACTGAAGCCACCTCCATATTTTACTGCCATCCGGAGCCTTGGGCAACTTCGGTATTTCCAGAAGATGGATTTCCAATAGCCGGGGATATTCGCGAAAACCGGGCTCGGCCTCGGGGTCGTAGAGCACGAAGCGGTGATGGTAGCGTTTTCCGCTCTTTGGAGTCAGATGATGATCGGCGACGACGATGCTGATAGCCATCTTTATCTTGCTGTATCCGTCGCCCTGACCGACCTGGTCCATCACCATTCCGGCGGTGTAATATAAAATACGCTCCAACATATGGGGCTGGGAATCCACCTGTACCTCTATATCAATCACTTTGCCATCTGAGGAATTGACCTTGATGTCAAGAACGCCTTGTTTGTCGCGGGGATACCTCCCGCCCACTATCGGGTCGACTATTTCCAGACCCTCATAATCCCGATCCGGCAAATCCAAAACCGACGCGAGAAAATCGGCCAACAGTTCGATGTGGTCCCGGTCACCCAAAAGGCGCTTAAACACATAGTCGTTGAGAGGGGATAACGGTGTTATATCCATTCAGCGCTGACCCATCCTCTCCTTAACCCACACCGCTACCCGTTCCCCCAATATCCCGTGGCTTTCCGCCGACAGGTGAATGCCGTCCCGGGTGTCGGAATGGATGAGATCCTCGGCGAAAAGAAGGGGGAAACCGCTCCGCTTCGACATGATGGCAAACGTCTCCACCAAATCCGTCGACTTCTCCCTCCCGCCCTTGAAAACCGGACCAAAGTTCGCCGGCACCTCCCAAATCGACGGCGGCACCACAATCAGAACCTCCGGCGCCAATTTGCCATCGGGACCGAATTCCGGCCGGGCCGCCGCCTTGGCTATGAGTTCCGCCCCCTTGGCGATGTCCGAGGCGATGGCGGCGAAATGGGTCTTCAGATCGTTCGTGCCCAGCATAATCACCACCAGGTCCAGCGGCTTATGCGAATCAAGAATGGTCCCGACTATTTTCAGGCCGTTACGTTCCACCCCGGGGGCGAAGGGATCGTCGAACACCGTGGTCCGGCCGCAAAGGCCCTCGTCGATCACCCGGTAGCCCACGCCCAGCGCTTGGGCCAAAATACCCGGCCAGCGCACCTCTACCGGGTAACGTTTGCCCTCGCTCGCGGGGATGTAGCCCCAGGTGTTGGAGTCGCCGTAACAGAGAATGTTCTTGGGTCGCTTTTCGTGTTGATCCATGTCTGATTTTCCAATTCAGTCGCAATTTTCTATACCGGTATAACAGATGTCCCGCTCAAACTTTCGTCACCATCACTTCGTCGGCCGTACCCTCCTGGCCGTAGGTCGAACCCGACACCAGAATGATGGCGTCCCCTTTCTGGACCAGCCCCCGTTCCAAAAGGAATTTGCCGCCGATGTCCCGCAAGTCCTCCTGGCTCGTCACCGCCGGGCCGTAGACCGAAGTAACCCCCCAGTACAAACTTAACCGCCGGACCGCGCTTTCATCCGGCGTCACCGCCACAATCGGCACAAACGGCCGCGCCTTGGACATGAAGAGGGCGGTCCCGCCGCTTCGGGTGTAAATCACCACCGCTTTCGCCTTGAGGTCCTCCACCAAACGCAACGCCGCGTGCCCCAACGAATCCTGCAGGGGATTTTCCACCGACAAGGTCGAAGTCCAAACCCAATGCGCATGGTGCTGCACCAGATCCTTTTCCGTCTCCACGGCAATCGACGCCATCATCTTCACCACCCTCTCGGGATCCACTCCCGCCGCTGTCTCGCCTGACAGCATCACCGCGTCGGAACCGTCCACAATTGCGTTCGCGACATCCGACACTTCCGCCCGGGTGGGAATGGCGTTCTGGGTCATCGACTCCAGCATCTGCGTCGCGGTAATGACGTAGCGGTCGTGCGAATTCGCCATGCGAATCAGGCGTTTCTGTATCATCGGCACCCGGGCCAAGGGCGTCTCAATCCCCAAATCGCCCCGCGCGACCATTATGCCGTCCGAGTGTTCGACAATCTGCTCGATGCATTCCAATGCTTCCGGCTTCTCGATTTTGGCGATGAGCCGCGCCTGGCAGCCGCCCTTCGCCAACGCCGCCCGCACCGGGCCGAAATCCTCCGGTTTCCTGATAAAGGACAAGGCGATGAAATCGACCTTTTCCTCGATGCCGACCCGCAGATCGTCCAGGTCCTTTTCCGTCACCGACGGCGCCGACACCTTCACTCCCGGCAAGTTCATCCCCTTGTGATTCTTGAGGACCCCGCCGCGAATCACCCTGGCGCGGATTTCCCTTCCGTCCGTCTCCAAAACCTCCAACTCCAATTGTCCGTCGTCCAGCATAATCCGCTCCCCCTGCTTCACATCGCGGGGAAGCGCCTCGTACTGGGTCTGGAACAATTCCGGCGTACCCAAGACCTCCTTGGCGGTAATCCTGGTCTCGGCGCCGGCCGCCAGCATTATCCCGCCGTCACGCATGTTCCCCACCCTGACCTTGGGGCCGCAGAGATCCTGCAATACCGCCACCTCCCTCCCCAAGCGTTTGGACTCCTCCCTTACCCGGTGAATGGTGGCGCGGTGGCTCGCATGGGTGCCGTGGGAAAAATTCAGCCGGAACACATCGACTCCGGCCGAAATAAGCCGGGCGATCATTTCCGAAGAATCCGAGGCGGGACCCAGGGTGGCGACGATTTTGGTGAAACGCATGGAAGACTCCTAAGCCAAGGTGTCAAGCTCTCGTATGATACGCCAGCAGCGCATTTGCCTGTCCATCTTATTAAATCCCCAAGCGGAAAAAATTCAACCTTATTCGCAAATAAAGAAAAAACTCTGGATTCCTACGTTAAAACGTACTTATATCCTTGCGCCAAATGTGTTTTATTGTATCATGTGAGAAAATTTACGATGACGTTGCAACGGTCGCAACCCCGATATCCAAATGGAGAATGTTACATTATGTCGCGCCTCGACAATACCCTGGCCAATCTGGCGCCGGGAGTCAGTCATTGTCGCGACCTGGGCGGGAGATACAACCCGCGCCGGGGGTTGGCTATTTATTGTCTCCCCATACCCGGTTATTCCCCCCAAGCGCCCGGCGTGGTGCTGGGGGAGTCCCTTGCCGCCCGAAGCGGCCTCGGCTGCACCCTTCTGGAAGGAATCCCCACCAAAATACCTGAAGGCGCCGTGGTGGTGGGCCAACACAACGCCCTCAAGGCGATGCGGCCGGATCTCCTGAACGAGGTCCCCGACCTGAAGGAACAGGGCCAGTACGCGATAAAACTCGACCACCACGCCCTGGTCACCTCGCCCTCCCGCGAGGGCCTCGCCTCCGGCATGCAGACCCTGGCCATGGTGATTCTCCGCCACAACGAGGAAATCCTCCCCGGCTGCGTCATCACCGACAATCCGGTCTGCCAGGTGCGCGGCCTTGCCATCGAGCTGGATTCGCAGGAAATCGGCATCAGCCTCCTGATGCAAATCGTCTCCTTCGCCGCCACCTTCAAAACCAACCGCTTGCATATCATTCTCCGCCCCGACTTCGACCCCACCCGCGATTTCCCCGGCGGCGACACCTTTGTGCAAACCTGCCAGTCCTTCGGGATAAGCATCGGCGTGCGCCTGCCGCTTTTGGGGGAAGTACTTTCCGGCCGGAAAACGCTTATCGAGGCTTGGTCGACGGTGCGGGCGGCGGCCCGGTTTTTCGGCGCTTCGCAGGCGGCTTTGGACGACGTTTGCCCTGCGGACGCCACTCCCGAGGCCTGCCGCCGGGTGGTTGAATCCATTGTCAGGGGCGAAGTGGGGCTGCAGAATTTTTCCCTGGACGCCAATTGCATCGTCAAGGCCCGCTACCCCGGGTCGGAACTCAAGGCTTCGGGGGTTACGGGCTGGTATCGGTTTTGGGAGCGGGGCGACCCGCCGCCGCCGGAGATGGACGACATTCCGCTGGTTCTGGACGTGCAGTCGGCGCCGCCCGGGTTCACCGCCCGCACCACCGGGGGGTTCCATAACCGCTTGGGTGCGGCGATGCGGCGGCTTAGGCGGATGCAGCGGCGGGAGTTGTTCATCTCGTTCCGCGAGATCGGCGTAAGCCACATGTGGCAGAACCTGCTGTATCCGGCCGCGACGGGGATAGTGGCGGGCTGGGGGGAGCCGGTGGAAGCCGACGAGGCGGCTTTGCGCTTTTCCAATTTGTTGTACGGCGATTCCGCCAAGGCGGTGATGGATATGTGGGATGCGCTGGCGCAGGCGTTTCCGTCGGGTTTGTCGTCCAAGGACGAGTTGTTGGTGCGGCAGACCGCTTTTGGCCGTTGGCCGAAGGACGAGCGGGAGTTTGCCATCCTGTCGGGGATCGATTGGCTGGCGGTGACGCGGAACATCAAGTCGGCGGCGGATGCGTTGAAGACCGCCGCTTCGGGATTGTCGCGGAACACGTCGACTTTGGCGGGGGCGCGTTTGTCGTTGTATGCCTTGTCGTGGCTGCACTGTTTCGTCGCGTTGACGCCGGAGTTGGAGCGGCGGCGCAAGTTGCATTGGGATGAAGACGAGCGGACCGAGCCGATAGCGACGGAATTGTACAACAATTTTCAATCCTGGTTCAGCCATTTGCATGAATTGTATGGCGAGAGCGGCCTGGAGTTCACCGAAATGTCGGATATCGAGGCGATGGGGCTGCGGCTGAAGGGGTTGTGCGAGGGGATTTTTGAATAAGGGCTTGCCTCCAGCCATGGCCATCCCCAATGCAAACGAAGCCGCCCTCTTCTTCACCGGCATTTTGGCCGCCGGAAGAAGCGAACTCGCCCTGGCCGCACAAGCGCTCGCGGAAGAATTCGGACCGCCCCATTTGGGAAGCGCGGTTTGGCCTTTCGACCAGACCGACTATTATCGGCAGGAAATCGGCGCGAACCCCCTCAGAGCTTTTCTCGCCTGGCCCGAACCCTTCGCCACCGCCACTCTGGCGGACCGCAAATTAATCACCAACCGCATGGAAATCGACCTCGCCGGCAAAATCGGCGGTCCCCTTCCCCGACCGATCAACCTCGACCCGGGTTACCTCACTCTCGCCAAATTGGTGCTCGCCAGCGCCAAGAATTTCGCCCACCGCATCCATCTGCGGGACGGAATCTATGCCGAGACGACATTATTATATGGTCAGGGGGAATTCCGGCCGCTCGCCTGGACCTTCCCCGATTACCGCGAGAAACGTTATCACGGGTTTTTCCTGGATTTGCGGAATGGCATCGCCAAAACACCTTAACCCAGAGTTCACAGAGAGCGGCGAGTATATTTTGGAGAAGAAGCATGTCCATAGAACATGAAGCGAAGATTAAGGTCCCGGACCTGTCGCCCTTGCGGGAGCGGTTGGCGGCCCTTGGCGCCAGGCACGAAGGGGACGAGTTCGAGAAGAACTGGGTCTTCGATTTGCCGGGGGAAGTCCTGCATCATTCCGGCCGGCTTCTGCGGGTGCGTAATATCGGCGGCGACAGTTGCATCATCACCGTAAAGGGGCCGGAGAGGAAGGCCGCCTTCAAGAGCCGCGAAGAAGTGGAATGCAACGCCGATTCGACGCAGGCGGTCATCCGGCAGTTGGAAATTCTTGGCTACGAGAAGATTTGGCTCTATGAAAAAAAGCGCGGCAATTGGCGCTGGCGGGACTGCGCGGTGGCGTTGGATGAATGTCCGGAACTCGGCAGGTTTGTGGAAATAGAAGGCACGGCGGAAGGCATTCGTGCGGTGTGTGTTGATTTGGGGATTGACCCGGGCGGGCATCTTCAGGACAGTTATTTTGGCTTGTGGCGGAAATATTTGGCGGGTAGGGGCGAGACAGGGCTGCGGGATATGAAGTTTCAATGACACTTTTTTAGCCACTCCAGCGCGAGGATGAAGCGAGTGAACCTAACCCCCCAACAATGCAAAGCCTGCCGCCGCGTCACCGTGATGGGCCTCGGCCTGTTCGGCGGCGGCGGCGGCGTCGCCCGCTACTTCGCCCGCCTGGGCGCCAAGGTGACGGTCACGGATTTGGCCACGCCGGAAAAACTGGCCCGGTCGGTCCAGGCCCTGGCCGGTTTGGACATTGAATTTGTCCTGGGGAAACACCGGCCGGTAGATTTTCAAAACGCCGACTTGATCGTCACCAACCAGGCGGTCAGGCCGGACAACCCATACCTAAGCCTCGCCCGCGCTGCCGGCATCCCGATCGTCACCGAAACCGGCCTGGCCCTGGCCTTGAACCGTTCGCCCTGGCTTGGAGTCAGCGGTTCCAGCGGCAAATCCACCACCTCCGGCCTGATCGCGGAAATTCTCCGCCAACATAACCCCGACACCCTCTTCGGAGGAAACATCGGCGGCGACCTCCTGACCCGCGTCGAAAGCCATTCCCCCGCCGCCCCCTTGGTCGTGGAATTGTCCAGCTTTCAACTTATCCACATCGGCCCCGACCTGGCGGCGGGTCGCGTCAGGCCGCCCCGCGTGGCAGTCCTGACCAACCTCACCCCGAATCACCTCGACTGGCACGTCGATTTCGCCGAATACGCCGCCGCCAAACAGAATCTGCTTAGTCACCAAAACCCCGGCGACTACGCCGTCCTCAACCTGGAAGACCCGGGCTTGACCGGCTGGGCCGACGCGGTGAAGGGAAGGTTGATCCGCTGCGGCCGCCAAGACCCGGGCGGACCCGACGCGGCATTCCTCGCCGACGGCGCGATTGTCCTGCGGCTGGACGGCAGGGAAGGCGTCCGTTTTCCCCTGGACCGGTTTCGCCTGCTGGGCGACCACAACCGCTTGAACGCGGTGCAAGCGGCTGCTGCTGCCTATGCTTGCATCATAAGCGAAAGCGAAGAAAAATCCGGCGCCGGCATTGGCGCTGAAGCTATTGTTAAAGGACTGGAAGCTTTCCAAGCTTTGCCGCACCGATTGGAAAGAGTGGCTGCGCCGGATCAAGAGAAGCTTTTCGTCAACGATTCGAAATCCACTACGCCGGAAGCCGCCATCACCGCGCTCCAGGCCATAGATAAACCCATAACCCTGATCGCCGGCGGCTACGACAAGCATTCCCCTTTCGAAGCTTTGGCGGCGGAAATCCAGGCGCGGGCGACGGCGCTGGTTCTGGTGGGGGCGGCGGGGAAACGTCTCGGCGATGCGGTCCGGGCCGCCGCCGATCAACGGCCGGCCGGCCGGCCGGAATTGACCATCGTGGACGCGGGGGAAGACTTCAAACAAGCTTTCCGGAAAGCGCGGGAACTGACCCCTCGGGGCGGAGTGGTTCTATTGTCTCCGGCCTGTGCAAGCTACGGCATGTTTGTGAATTATGAAGAACGCGGGGAAGTGTTCAAGAAATTGGCGTTGGAGCTGTAAGTTTCTTTTATAAAGGTCCGTCCATGCTGTCCCGCCTCCGTTCCATAGCCATTACCGGCATCGACGCCGTACCGGTGGAAGTCGAACTCGATCTCAACCGGGGCGCTTCGGCCGAACGTCTGGTCGGGCTACCCGACAAGGCGGTGCAGGAAGCGCTCGACCGCATCAAATCCGCCCTGCAGAACTGCGAATACGATTTCCCCCACGGCCACCGCCTCATCTACAGTCTCGCCCCGGCCGAACTCAAAAAAGAGGGCGCCATCTATGACCTCCCCCTCGCCCTCGTCACCATGATCGCCAGCGAACAAATCCGGCCGATGCGCCCGGGCGAGTACCTGGTCATGGGGGAACTTTCCCTCGGCGGGGAATTGCGGCCCATTCGGGGCGCCCTCGCCGCCGCCATCACCGCGCGGCAATTGGGCATGGAGGGGGTGGTCCTCCCCCTGGCGAACGCGGCCGAAGCGGCGGCGATTGAAGGGATTCAGGTGGCCGGCGTCGAGAACTTGCGGCAGGCGGTCGGCTTCTTCGCCGGGATGTGGGAGCCGCCGGCCGAATACCAGCAGCCGGAACGCGAAACGGTGGACAAAGGGCTCTGCTATTCCGATATGCGGGGGCAGGAAGCGGTCAAGCGGGCCATGCTGGTCGCGGCGGCGGGCGGGCACCATTGCCTCCTGATGGGCCCCCCGGGGAGCGGCAAAACCATGGCGGCCCAGCGACTCCCAAGCATCCTGCCGCCACTAAGCGCAGCGGAAAGCTTGGAAACCACCAAGATTCATTCTGTCGCCGGTGAAATCGCTCCAGGTCACGGACTCCTGAGAACCCGTCCCTTCCGTTCCCCGCACCATAACGCCAGCATGCCCGGCATGGTCGGCGGCGGCTCGGTGCCGCGTCCCGGGGAAATTTCCCTGGCCCACAACGGCGTATTGTTCCTCGACGAAGCGCCGGAATTCCCCCGCCCGCTGCTGGAGACCCTCCGCCAACCCCTGGAAGAGGGCAGCATCACCATCAGCCGGGCCGCGGGAGCGGAGACCTTTCCGGCCCGGGTTCTACTGGTGATGTCCATGAATCTTTGCCCGTGCGGCAGGAGGGGGGACGCCCGAAGGCTCTGCCGCTGTTCGGAGAAGCAGATCCATAACTATGTGGGAAGGATTTCCGGACCGCTCCTGGACCGTATCGACCTGCATGTGGAGGTGCCGCCGGTGGACCGCGAACGCCTCATGGAAAAACGCGGCGGCGAAACGTCCCAGGAAATGCGGGAGCGGGTTCTGGAGGCGCGGCGCCGGCAGTGGCGGCGGCACAAACCGCGGGGGGTGCGGAACAACGCCCTGATGGGACCGCGGGAACTGGAGGACTTTTGCCGGCTGGACCGCGAAGGCGAAGAAATGCTCAAGGCGGCCATCAAGGAATACGGGCTGTCGGCGCGGGCTTACGGCAGAATCTTGAAAGTCGCCCGAACCATAACGGATCTGGCGGGGGAGGAAGATATCGGTTTGGATCATCTATTGGAAGCGGTGCAGTACCGCCGGGCGGATCTGCGGGATTAGGCTTTGCCCAAAAATAACTTTTACCAGTTTAACCCGGGTGTTTCGTTTGGATCGGCATTTTCGCCCTTACCGCCTGGTCGAAAATGCCTCTGGATCATTGGGCAAATTCTGAATGGGTTAAAACCCCAGCGTCATGTTCAGGCCGAATTGGTTGCGCCAATACTGCCGCCGCCATTCAAAGTCGTAAGTCGCGCCGACGGTCAGATTATCGCGAATCTTCGCGTCGACTCCGCCGGTGAAGCGTAGCGAAGTGCGGTTGTCGTGCAGGAGACTGTAGTTCCAGCCGGCCGACGGATCCCGCAGTAGAAAAGCGTTGCCGTTGTCGTTATGGATATGCCCGGCCGTGCGGGTCACCGCCACGTCCACGTAAGGAATCGCCGTGTAGCTGCAAGCGTCGACCGGCACGGAAACGCGCAGGCCCAATGCCCCGTCCCACACATCCCAAATCCCCGATTTCCATTGCTTGTTGTAATCGATGACGTTGCCGTCGGCGTCGTAGAGGACCGCGCCGGATTCGCGGACGGCGTTCCGGTTGGTGCGGGAGTAGGTGAGGCTGCCGTAGGGGGTGACCCGCATGGGAATCCCGAACAGGGCCGTTTCCATCATGTAGCCGAATTCCAGGTTCAGCCCCAGGGTGGAGGTGCCGTAGGTGCCGGTTTTCCCCAAGGCGGAGCCGGCGCCCGTTAGGTAATAATTCCCCTCGGAACTGTTCCAGCCGTAGCCGGCCGTGCCGGTGCCGGACACGTACCAGCCGTCCCGCGCGTAGGAACCGTAGACGGCGGCGATGATGTTGGTGATGTGGGAATTGGTGGCGGTGTTGTTCTTCAGGCTCATTTTGCCGTTGGCTATGGAGGCGGAGACGCCGTAGATTATTTCATCCCGGTGCCAATCGTAACCGAGGCCGATCGTATAGTTGTTCCACTTGTAGCCGGCGAGAAGTTCGTTGTCGTTGGTGCGGTCCCAGTTGGCGTCGATGTAGGACCACAGTTCGGCGTAGCGGTTGACGGGATCTTCGTCGGTATAATAGCAAACGTCGGAGCCGGTTACTTCGGGGACCAGGGTAAGCTCTTCTTTTTGATAGGCGGTGAGGCGGCGGTTGATTCTATTGAGAAGCTTGGATTGGTTCAGGTGAATCGCCAGCATGGTGTTTTCCACGATTTGCCCGCCGATGGTCTGGAGGGCGCCAAGTTCGTAGCCGCTGGCGTCGCCTTTGCAATAGATGGCGTCGAGCATGTCCCGCTCGGCGTCGGTGAGGTTCATGTTGCGGTAGGCGTCGGCGTAGTAGCCGAGGCCGTCCAGGGTGGCGAGATCGTTGATGCGGGAAAAATCCAGCATATAGCTGTCTTTGTCCGCGTCGTCCATGTCCTTGATCAATTCTTCGGTCGGCACGGTCGAATCGGAGCCCTGAATGGCGCTCCAATCCACATTATACCATTTGGCGGTCATGAGCTTGTTGTCGATATTCATGGATTCAGGCAAGGTGGTGGTGTTGCCGTCGCCGACATAAACAACTTGCGCCCGGAAGGTATGCGTGGCCTTGTCGTCGTCAATTACGGGGATGTTCGGGAAAGTGGAAATATTGTGGACTTCGGTGCGGGCGCCGTCTTCGGCGGTGAATCTGGACAATTCGAAATGGCTGAGGCGGGCGGTCGGCGCGACAGTGGAGCTGTCTTTAAGCCATTCCACCAGATTCCCCGGGGTCATGGAAATCTTGAACACCCCGTTTTCCTTGACAAATATGGAATCCCCATACCAAGAGGAACCGGCGGAACTGAACATATCGGTAAACTGCATGGTGCCGTTTTCTATTATGGTATTACTCACAAAGCTGATGCCGTCGCCGGTGCCGACCTTGAAGACTCCGTCGCCGGTCTTGGTCAGGGTAAGGCGCGATAGATTCAATTCTCCGTTGCTGTCAACGTAATAGCCGTGGATGGGCCCCTTCATGTCAAACACTTTCCCTTCGGCCACATTGACATTAGCCGTATATTTGCCGGGACCGGTAAACTGCAAACCGGAGTCCCAAACCGTGGTCGGCGGGGCATGAAAATCGAAGTCCAGGTTGACGGTCTGCGTTTCACGCTCGCTGTTGGTAATGGCGTTGAGGCTGTAGCCGTTCGAGCCCCGGATTACACTATTATTGATAAATGCCTCCATATTGCCGGAAATATAGATTGTGCCGTTGCCGGTGCCGAATTGATTGTCCACGAAATTACAGCCGCTGATCCTCAAGGAGCCGGTCGAGCCAAGATCGGAATTGGTGACGTGAACTATATGGTGGGTGGTCACGGAATCGGTAAAGCTTAGATTCTCCAAAGTCAGATATCCGGTGCCGGTGACGCCGGGCACGGTAAGCACGTCCGTACCGGGACCACTAGGGGCGACCCGGTTGATGCTATAATTTTTGCCCTCCGCCGAGCGCATGGTCACCCGAACATTGCTGGGGAGAGTCAGTTCATCGGTGAGCGAACCGTCGTTATTATATAGAACCACCGCGTCGCCGTCGTACAGCTGCACGGTCCCGGCTTTGACCGCCTGTCGGAAATCCTCCAGCGTGGAAAAGACATTGCCGCCGGATTGTCCGGCGCGAATCTCATACACCGTAGCGGCCAGCGCCCACGGACACGCCGCCGCGCACAGGAATAAGACATACAGTATCCCTGCCGCCAACCGCGCCGCCTGGAATCTTCCTCGCATGCTTCACCCTCCATATGCCGCCGGCCGGATTTATCCGTCAACCGGCGGGCAGTCGAAACGCTATTAAACAGCGTATCATTCTTGTCGACCGAAGCGGTGATTCTTTTGACTAGAAAACATAATAAGCTTAGTTTTTCCAAGGAGTTCCGATAAGGATCCCTTCGGGCGTCCGATAATCCCGCCCCACCTCAACCCACACCGGGAATAGCGGGGATTTAGCCAATCTTCCCTCAAGAAAAGGAAGTCGCTAGGACGATAAAGGGTCTGAAGTATTTTCCGGTATTATTTGCGACTGCATCCAAAAGGGGAAAGACTGTGCAGAAACGCCTCGCCATCGCCTTCGCCATTGCCGCCGCCATCACCCTGTCCGGCGGTCCTTTCGGCTGCATCCCGAGCGCCAACACCAATTCGGAAAACATACAGTCCGGCGGCAGCGCCGCCGGCGGCTTCAATGCCGCCCCCGGCGGCGCCGGCGCTGCCGCGAATGCCTCCTGGCCGAAAATGGGCTGGACCGCCGGCGACAAGAAAATGCTTAGTTCCGGCCCCCCTGCCGACAACCCGCTCCGGCCGCAAATGCCGGTCTATGGAAAAGATTACAATCCATTCTCTTCCGGTTCCCCCTCCCTTGACAGCGACTCCGGCTGGCAGGCCGGCGAACGCTATACCGACATGGATCCGGCCAATCCAATCCAAAAAGAACAGATGGGCATAGAATATCAGCCCCGGCAGTGGATAGAAGGCATGTACAACCCCAATTCCCTGGGGCTCCGAACCCACGGCTCCGGCCTCATCAACGGCCTCACCCAATGCACCTTCGCCACCGCGGGGGGCGACCATAACGTCAGCCTCGACCCCTCCGGCAAAACCATGTATTACTCCACCACCAGAATGTCGAAGAATCCGAAATTGGCCATGCAGGACGTCGACTCCAAAGCCTGGACCCTCCTTACGGACGACACCATGGCCGACATGATGCCGGCCGTGGCCCCCGACGGCAAAACCATCGCCTGGTGTTCAAACCGTTACGGCAATTGGAGCCTCTTGCTGCGGGAGGTCAACGCCCCTCTCGGCAGCGGACCGAAGCAGCTTACCAGAACCCCCGACGACGACATTCATCCGGCCTGGTCCCCCGATTCGCAGTTTCTCGCCTTCAGCCGTTTCAATTCCATGGACGGCCAATGGCAGATATGGGTCATGGACGTGCAGAAGAAAACTTTCACCGCCTTGACCGAAGGCTTATTCCCCTCCTTCCGGCCGGTCCAGAAGAAGATTACGGACGATGGCCGGCAAATCTACACCATAGCTTATCAGCGCCACCGCCAGCGGGATGTTCCCTGGTATTCGATCTGGACTCTCGACTTGGTGGTGCAGAAGAACGGGCGGATGGAAGCTTTTGGCAGCCCCAAGGAAATCATATCTTCCAATGAATGGGCGGCCATCACGCCCTGCTGGTCGCCGACCGGGGACTACCTGGCTTTTGCTTCGGTCCGTAAGTCCCCCCTGTCGGAAATGCAGGCCCGCATCTACCGGGCCGACGACATTTGGGCGGTGAAGATCGACGGCACCGATCTCACCCAAATCACCGACCATCCCGCGCCGGACTGGTATCCCTTCTGGGCGAACGAAGAGGGAAATCCCATTGGGAGAATTTACTTCACTTCCAGCCGCAAGGGGAACCCGACCATTTGGAGCGTGCGGCCGTTGCTGCCGGGGTTGCTTAACGATTTGAAACAAGAAGCGGAGCGCGAAGCCGCCCGCGAAGAAGCCAACGCCAGGGGCTCGCAGCGGACTCCGGCCCGGCGGGCGCAAGTGGGGGGCGGCGGAACCACGGTGGGTGACGATTTCATCGTGCCTTGAGCGTGACCATTCACGGTGTAGGGGACATCATAACTTCTATGGTTAAATCTGGAGTTTTGCAAAACTTCAGTTAAATGTCCCCCGTAAAGGAAAGCCAGCCCATGCCCAAAACCGGCAGCACTGTCCCCCTGACCATGATTCTACTGTTTTCCATAGTCCTCTTCCCCGGCTGCCTCGACACCCGCGGCGTCATGTCCTCCATGGGCTCGCAGGCCAAGCCCTATCAGGAATTTCTTGAAGATCCCGTCAACCTGACCACCATCAAATCCGTCGCCATCTTCCCCTTCGCCGACCGCGCCCCGCAGCCCGGTTTCGACTCCTCCGACTTCGCCAACAAACTCGCCAACCAGCTCGCCGCCCTGGGAAAAATCCGCGTCATCTATCCCCAGGACATCCTCGACGAAGTCGAACGCGAAAACCAACTCGCCCGCCGCCACAACGCCCGCATGAAAGAACGCCTCGCCCTCGGCCTCTTCGACCCCCAAAAAGACGGCGAAGCCACCAGCCAGGACGGCGAAGCGGCCCTGCGCGGCTACTACGATCCCATCAAGAACACCGACGAAGCCATCCGCCTCGCCCGCCGCGCCAAAGCCGACGCCATCATCGTCGGCGAAGTCTCCGACTACGACCCCTACATGCGGCCGCGCCTGTCCCTGACGATGCGCCTCATCGCCACCGGCGCCACCGAAACCGCCGCCCAGGCCATCGCCGAATTGACCCAATGGGGAATCCCCCGCGCCACCTCTGGAGCCGCCTCTGGGGGGGGCGTCGTCTACATCCGCCAACAGACCTTCGACTCCACCATCGGCTCCGTCGGCATGGACGTCTCGAAATACGGCCGCAGCCACAACGTCTCCGATCACCCCTACGACACCGAAGTCTTCGTGCGGTCCATGAGCCACTATTACGACGTCGTCGCCCACGATCTCGCCATGGCTTTCGCCGACGCCCGCAAGAAAGCGGTCAAGGAAGCCGAAGAACGCGCCAAAGCCCGAGCCAAGGAGCAGCACGCCGACCAGAACCAGGCCGCCCAACGCCTGGCCCAGTTGCTGCAACGCGACTCCCGCATCCCCGATTCCGAAACGCCCGGGCGGGGCGAAGACTGGTACGACCAGGCCTTCCCCAACAAACAAGGCGTCATCGCCAAAAATAACGGCGACAAGCGCATTCAATCCTGGCGCCCGGACGGTCCAGGCCGCCGGGCGACTCCCGCCGAGCGTAACGCCCGCGACGCGGCTGTCCCCGAGAACGAACGCGGAAAAGGTCTGGAGGGTTATTCCGCCATGGTCGACGCCGGTTTCCCCGACGCGGATACGATGATGGAAATGAACATGGGGGACAATCGGGATCGCAGCTGGCGGCCGGACTATTACAACCACGCCAATCCGAAGAAGTCGGCGCCGTTGTACGATGCGAGCCAGTTTGCAGGATCGGCCGGCGATTAACGCCGCGCAAAAATATGCCGGTATAAGTTGTTCTGCAAGAACCGCTCCCTTCACCGCGAAGGGAGCCGGTTTCTTGAGGCCGGCGCGCTGTACTATCGTAGCGATGGCTAACTCTACAACGCGACATTTGCGGGAACCGCATCCGCAAATGCCGCATGAAGTTAGGGTTATCGGCGACTCAAGGGGCGGTGGCGAAAAACCACTCGCAATTCCCTTTACCATGCAACCTTTTGATCACACGACTGTTG
>JAVBTZ010000259.1:0-5080 GCA_031555915.1 Planctomycetota bacterium | reverse complement strand
CATTTCCCCTTTTTATGCTCGTGACCCCCCGTCGCCCCCGGCCCTCCCCCCCCCCCAAAATTACACACTTCACCCCCCCCCCCCCACCCCCCCCCCCCCCCCCCAAAACGCAAATCTATCCGAAAATATAGACTTTACGGGGCACTAGCGCGAGCGCTGAATTGGGAATGGTTCCGACTATTGACGGAGTTTTTTCGGGTGGCGTTTTGGGATAGGAAAAAAATAGGAGAATTAACCATGCGTAAAATGTTCCTGCTGGCGTTGTTCGCCCTGTGCCTGGCAACCTGCGGTTTCGGCGCCGAGAAAAAGGGCACCATCGGCGTGTCGCTTCTGGCCATGTCCAACCCCTTCTTCAAGGTTATCGCCGACAACATGACCGCCGAAGCGGCCAAGTACGGCTACGACGTCGTCGCCGCCGACGGCAACTTCGACGTCGCCCGGCAGTCGAATCAGGTGAAGGACTTCATCGCCAACAAATACGCCTGCATCGTGCTCTCGCCCTGCGATTCGAAAGCCATCGGCCCGGTCATCCGCGAAGCGAACGACGCCGGCATCCCGGTCTTCACCGTCGACATCGCCTCCCTCGCCCCCGACGCCAAGGTCATCGCCCACATCGCGACCGACAACTACGCCGGCGGCAAAGTGGCGGCGGACGGCATGGTCAAGGCCCTGAACGGCAAGGGTAAAGTCGGCATCCTCAGCCACAACGAAACCGAATCCGGCCTGATGCGCGCCAACGGCTTCAAGGATCGGCTGAAAGAACTCGGCAAGGACAAGGACATGCCGGTCGTCTCCGATCTCCCCGCTCTCGGTTCCCGCGAAAAAGGCTTCAGCGCCTGCCAGGACATGATGCAGGCCCACCCCGACATCACCGGCATCTTCGCCATCAACGACCCCACCGCCATGGGCGCCCTCGCCGCGCTCGAAGGCATCGGCAAGGCGGACCAGGTGAAAATCATCGGCTTCGACGGCATGCCCGAATGCATGCAGGCCATCAAGGACGGCAAGATTTACGGCTCCTCCATCCAGTTCCCCGACCGCCTTGGCCGCGGCGTGGTGCAGGCTTTTGTGAAGTACATGAACGGCGAAGAGGTGAAGCCGGTCGAACTCCTCCCCACCGAACTCTACACCAAGGCGGAAGCCGACAAGGACCCGAACCTGAAGTAAGAATGCGGGCGCTGTGGTGAAACGTTTATTCAACCACAGAGACGCAGAGGGCACAGAGAACCACACCGCCAGCAAGACAAAAGAATAGTTAATATGAAATTGGTGGTTAAGCGGTTCTCTGTGTACTCGGTGCCTCTGTGGTTAATAAATCCGGAATTTTTTGCTCTCTCCGGCGAGGATGGCTTATGACCCCGAACGACGTGCCGCTCCTGCGCATGCGGGACATTGAAAAAACCTTCCCCGGCGTGAAGGCGCTGAAGGGGGTGAGCCTGGAACTCCGCGCCGGCGAGGTGCTGGGGCTGGGGGGCGAGAACGGGGCCGGAAAATCAACCCTGATGAAGGTTCTCGGCGGAGCGCACCTCCCCAACGCCGGAACGGTGGAAATCCACGGCCGCGAGGTGGTGATTGCGAATCCCATGGCCTCGAAGGACCTGGGGATTTCCATCATCTACCAGGAACTCAACATGATCCCGGCCATGACCGCGCAGCAGAACCTGGTCCTCGGCCGCGAACGCACCCGGCTGGGTTTCGTGAACGCGCGGGAGGAGCGGGAGCGGGCGGTCGAATTGTTCCGCCGGGTCGGCCTCCACATCAACCCCGACGCCCTCACCCGCGACCTGTCCGTCGCCGAGCAGCAGGGGATTGAAATCGCGAAAGCCCTGTCCCTCGACGCCAAGATTCTGGTCATGGACGAACCTACCGCCGCCCTGACCGTGAACGAGGTCGAGGCGCTGTTCCGCATCATCGGCGACTTGAAGGCGCGGGGCATCGGCATTGTCTACATCAGCCACCGGCTGGATGAAATTTTCGCCATAACCGATCGGGTGACGGTTCTCAGGGACGGCGAGAGCGTGGGCTGCAAGAAGACGGCGGAACTCAGCCGGCCGGAACTAATCGAGATGATGGTCGGCCGGAAGATGGACCAGGAATTCCCCGAGCGCCATGTGAACATCGGCGGGGTGAAGTTCGAGGTGAAGAATTTGGAAAGGGGAAGCGCGGTAAAGGACGTTTCCTTTCAGGTCCGGTCGGGGGAGATCGTCGCGTTGGTGGGTTTGGTGGGGGCGGGCCGCACGGAAACGGCCCGGCTCCTGTTCGGCGCCGACGCCATGGACGAGGGGGAAATCATCCTGGACGGCCGCAAGCTGGACATAAAAAATCCCCGCGACTCCATCCGCTCCCGCATCGCGCTCCTTACCGAGGACCGGAAAGCGCAGGGGTTGGTCCTCATCCAATCGGTGAAGGAGAATTTCTCCCTCCCGAACCTGGGCCAATTCAGCAAATTCACCTTCATCAACAAGAAGCGGGAGTCTTCGGCTTTCCGCTCCTATGTCGAGTCCCTTCGCATCAAGATCCCCAATGAAAACCAACTGGCGAAAAACCTCTCCGGCGGCAACCAGCAGAAGGTGGTGTTGTCGAAATGGCTGCAGGCCAACTGCGAGTTGGTGGTGTTCGACGAACCGACCCGGGGGGTGGACGTGGGGGCGAAGTATGAAATTTACCAGATTATGAACGAATTGGCCGAGCACGGCAAAGCCATTGTGATGATTTGCTCGGAGTTGCCGGAGGCTTTGGGGATGGCGGATCGGCTCTTGGTGATGCGCGAGGGGCGGATTGTCGGGGAAATCGCCGAACCAAGGAAGGCGACCCAGGCGGACGTGCTGAAGCTCGCGGTCGGGTAACAAAAAAAAATCTATAGGGTGGAGAATAGGCAAATGCGCAAGATCCTTAATGATTACGGCACCTTTATCATCCTTCTCCTCCTTTGCGCCTTTCTCAGTTGGCGGACCATGAGCGACCACACTCCTGAAGGCGCCGACGCCGGCCGGCAGGTGGCGGAGAAAATCGCCGCCCGGACCCCGAAGCCGGCCAACGTCATCATTGCCGTCCGCGACAATGTGGTGGACGGGCATTTCGCCACGGCGGCGCGGGAGGTTTTCGAAAAGAACGGGATAGCCGTCGCCGGCGTCGCCAAAGGGGTACCGGCGGAAGTCCGCAAAATCGTCGACGCCGCCAAGGCGGGCGGCAAGCCCGTATCCGCCGTCGCCGCCACCGCCGCGACGGCTGCCTGGGGGATTTTCGACAACGCGGAAATTATGGCCAACGCCGTGGTGGAAAAGCCGCATTCCTACCGCTGGCCGACCTTCTTCATGAAGGACAACCTGATTAACATTTCGAATCAGACGGTGGTGATTTCCACCATCGCCATCGGCATGACCATGGTCATCATCACCGGCGGCATCGAGTTGTCGGTCGGGAGCCTCATCGCCCTTGCCTCCTGCATCGCCGCCTACTGCATCCGCAATTGGGGCGGGGCGGAGCAGGCGGGGGCCGGCGCGATGATTGGCTACTGCCTCCTGGCGATAGCCCTCTGCGGCTGCATGGGGATGTTCACGGGGGCGATGGTGACGGTCTTCTCCATCCCGCCGTTCATTGTCACCTTGGCGATGATGATGGTCGCTTCGGGCCTGGCCTACATCATTTCCGGCGGCTATTCGATCTTCGAAATCCCCTGGTCCTTCACCTTGCTGGGGCGGGGGACCCTGTTCTGGGGCATTCCCATCTCGGTCTGCATCTGCTTGTGTCTCTATGTCGCCGCCCACATTCTCATGAGCTGCACCTCCATCGGCCGTTACATCTACGCGGTCGGGGGCAACAAGGAGGCGGCGCGGCTGTCGGGGGTGCCGGTGAAGTTTGTCCTGATGTTCGTGTACGTCGTCACGGCGGTGCTGGCGGGTTTCGGCGGCATTATCACCGCCTCGCAGCTCAAGGCCGGCGCCCCCATTTACGGAGTCGGCTACGAGATGTTCGTCATCGCCTCCACCGTGGTCGGCGGCACCAGCCTGGCCGGGGGGGAAGGGAAGATTTTCGGCACCCTTATAGGCTCCTTCATCATCGCCACCATTCAGAACGGCATGAACCTCTTGGGGGTGGAAAGCTACACCCAGAAGGTGGTCCTGGGCCTGGTCATTCTGGCGGCGGTGCTTTTGGACCGCTTGAAGCAGACCGATTTCTCCTTCTGGAACCGGCGTAAGCGCCGTGCCTGATTCGCTACCTCGCCCGTGGGGCCGGGGGAAATAGGCGGGAAAAATTGCAGTAACGCAAAATCAGGACAGCCGCTTTTGGCTGTCCTGATTTCTTGACATGAGTTCCTTTAATCGGTACTGTTAAAAATAAAAAACCTTGGAATGCCTACACCATGACCGACGCCTCACCCGCCCTCACCCTCTGGATAGATGCCGACGCCTGTCCCCGCGAGATACGCGATCTGCTTCTTCGCACCGCGGTCCGCCGCCGAATTAAAACGGTGTTTGTAGCCAATTCCTACATGGCGATACCGGCTTCGGAGTACGTCCAGTTTTGTCTTGTGCCGGGCGGCTTCAACGAAGCCGACGACCATATCGTCCGGAACGCCGACCCCCGCGATCTTGCCGTCACCGGGGACATTCCCCTTGCCTCCCGCCTGATTGAGCGCGACATTTTGGTTTTGAATACCCGGGGTGAGGAATGGACGCCGGCCAATATCGGCGAACGTTTGGCTATGCGGAACTTGATGGAGGAATTGAGGTCTGCCGGCATGGTGACTGGCGGGCCCAAGGAATTTTCGCGGGTGGATCTCCAGCGTTTTGCCAATGCGCTGGACCGGGTGCTTACCAAGAGGTTGAAGTAGAGGTAATTTCGTAACGTGTCCCGAATGGCGCTGAAATAAGGGCAAAACATTCCTCCGTGCCCTGTTACGCTGTCCCCTCCCCGCACGTCATTCCGGCGTCTTGAACGGCTGCTGCATCCCTAACGGGCGGTTTATCCGGAATCCAGGGGGCAAAACAGTGACGGCATGCAAACTCGAACGAAACCGCATCAAAGCAAATGTCCGGCCCCCAGGATTAAGGCGTAAACGCCCGTTTATACCACCGGT
>JAVBTZ010000134.1:0-10155 GCA_031555915.1 Planctomycetota bacterium | reverse complement strand
ACTAAACTGTGGGCTGCATTTCGTTAAGGGGGGGGTCGTCGCGCCGCCGGGGAGCCGGTAATTGGGTTTCGGGGGGGGCGCGACTTCATGGGACTGCGCTTTCTGGTGACGCCGGAGGTGCTGTCCCCGCGGCCGGAAACGGAACTGCTGGTAGAAGCGGCCATGGAGGCGTTTCTCCCCCGCAAGAAGCCGCTGGCGAAGACGTCCGAGGAAATGGCGGCGGAGGAGGGGAGCCGGGCCGGAAACGGACCGGAAACGGCCAACGCCAATGCCGCCGCGGCGGATCAGGCCGAATTGAACCGGCTGCTGGATAGTTACGCCGAGGACGTCCTGGACGAGGCGGATTTGGAGCGGGAGCCGGAAAATTCCCCCCGGTCCAAAGTGCGGGAGGTAAACCCCGCTGCAAAAATCCTCCCCGCCGCCGGCCGGAAAAAGCCGGACCCGGTCCCGTCGCCGGCCATTCGCGCCCTGGACCTCGGCACCGGCAGCGGCTGCGTCGCGATTGCCCTGGCAGCCAAAATGCCGGCGGCGACCGTGGTGGCGGTGGATGCGTCGCCGCGGGCTTTGGCGGTGGCGAAGAAGAACGCTGAGGCCGCAGAAGTGGCGGATCGGGTGACGTTCCGTCAGGGCGATTGGCTCGGCGGGTGCAAGGCCGGGGAGCGCTTTCAGGCCATCTTGTCGAACCCGCCCTATTTGGTGGAGGGGGACAGGGAGATCTGGCCGGAAGTGTCCAAATACGATCCGCCGCTGGCGCTTTACGGCGGCAAGGATGGTTTGGACTGTTACCGCCGGATTGTCCCGGAAGCGCCGGAGTACCTAGCGGCTGAGGGTTGGCTGTTTCTGGAGGTCGGGGCGGGACAGGCGGGTTGGGTCGGGGAATTGCTGACCAGGTGCGGCTTCCGCGAGGTTGCGGCGGTGATGGACTACGCGGGAATCGAGCGGGTGGTGAAGGGGAAGGCGCCGAAGTGACGCCAGCGGGAGAAGTGCCGATTTGCATGGGTTTCGCAAGAAAAACCTTGGCAGTAATATGTCACCGCGTTATAGTATAACCTTCTGTTTTTCCAAATATCCGAGACAGGAGTGCGCGATGAATCCGGTGGGAAATCTCAAGGGAACCCATAAAATCATTACCCTCGAAATGCCGAGCCGCGGCCCCGCCCGCATCCTGTGCCTGGTACAGCGGGACGCCGCCGGCATAGACGGGTACTATGTGCTGGCGGAGCGCGAGGGGCGCGCCCTCAAGTGGCGCAGCATGATCAAGGATAATGCGGTGCGGCGCCTCCGCGACGAATTCATCGCCTTTATTTCGCAGATCGAAGACGTGGACATGCTGGACGTGGAAACGATTTTTCTCCTGACCGCGGAAGTTTCGAAAGCGTAAAATTTTCAATAGAAGAAACGCAGACATGTTCGAATCGATTACCGACAGCCTGAATAAAGTTTTCCGCACCGTTCTCGGCAAGGCCAAGCTGAGCGAAGACAATGTCGCCGAGGCGATGAAGGAAGTCCGCCTCGCCCTCCTGGAAGCCGACGTCAACAACAAGGTGACGAACACTTTTGTGGAGCGGGTCAAGACCCTGGCCCTGGGGATGGAGGTCATCCCCGGCGTGGACCCCGGGCAGCAATTCGTGAAGGTGGTGTATGACGAACTGGTGACGCTCATGGGCGGCCAGACGGCGGAAATCGCCTGGGCCGGCAAAGGCCCGACGGTGGTGATGCTTTGCGGGCTGCAGGGCTCGGGCAAAACCACCACCGCCGGCAAACTCGCCCGGAAATGGAAGGCGGAGGGGAAGAAGCCGCTCCTGGTCGCCGCCGACGTGCAGCGCCCGGCCGCCATCGAACAGTTGAAAGTGTTGGGGGAACAAATCGGGGTCCCGGTCTTCACCCAGGCCGGCGGCAACCCGGTGTCGATTTGCCGCAATTCGCTGAACGCGGCCGAACTGCACCAGGCCAACTTAATCATCCTCGACACCGCCGGCCGGCTGCACGTCGACAAGGACCTCATGGATGAACTGGACGCCATCAAGGCAGGCGTCAAGCCCCAGGAAATCCTCTTTGTCTGCGACGCGATGATCGGCCAATCGGCCGTCGACACGGCGGATGAATTCAAGCGGCGCCTCCCCCTAACGGGCGCCGTAATGACCAAGATGGACTCGGACGCCCGCGGCGGCGCGGCCTTGTCCCTGCGGGAATCGACCGGCGTCCCGATCAAATTCATCGCCACCGGCGAAAAACTCGAAGCGCTGGAGGAATTCCACCCCGACCGCATGGCCAGCCGCATTCTCGGCATGGGTGACGTGGTCAGCCTGGTCGAACGGGCCCAGGCGGTCATCGACGAAAAAGAGGCGAAGGCGCTCCAGGAAAAGCTGGCGGCGAACCAGTTCAACCTGGACGATTTCCTGGCCCAGATGGCGTCGATTCGCAAAATGGGGTCGTTGAAAGACATCATCGGGATGATCCCGGGACTGGGATCGCAACTGAAGAATATCGACATCGACGAAAGCCAGTTCAAAAAAATCGAGTCGATTATCCAGTCGATGACCAAGCACGAGCGGCAGAATCCGGACCTCATTGACGCCAAGCGCCGCATCCGTATCGCCAAGGGTTGCGGAAAAACGGTGCGGGAAGTCGGGGATCTGTTGAAGCAGTTCGGGGAAATGCGTAAGATTACCGGTCGTATGGGCCGTTTGGGATTGTTTGGTGGAGCGGGTCAGCAGGCCCTGGAGGCATTGAGCCCGGGTGCGCTTTCGTCATTGGCGACTGGTAGGTCGCTGTTCGGTTCGAAAAAAGCTGGTTCGAAAGCCCAACAGAAAAAAAAGGACAGGAAGAAGGACAAGAAGAAAAGGAGAAAATAGGTGTCTGTCGTCATTCGTTTGTCGCGCGCGCGCCGCGTGCACCTTCCGTATTATCACATTGTTGTTTACAACAGCCGCACCCGTCGCGACGGACGTCCGGTGGAGGATCTCGGGTTTTACGATCCAGAAGCCGCCAAGGAACCGGTCCGTATCGACGTGGAGCGGGCAAAGCATTGGCTCTCGGTCGGAGCCCGTCCGTCGCCGACGGTGGCGAAGATCCTGAAAGACCAGGGGCTGAGTTCCTCCCTCTGGTTGAAGAAGCCGCTCCCCGCCGCCGCCAAGGAAAAGAAAGCTGCGGCGAAGAAGGAAGCGTCCAAAAAGGTCGCCGCGAAGAAAAAAGCCGCCAAGCCGGCCGCGAAAGCCGCCGACGGCGCCGCCGCCAAACCGGCGAAACGTAAAGCCCGCACCGCGACCTCCAAGGCGCGGGGCGAGAAGAAAGCGAAAGCCGGCGCGTAAGCTGGAAGTGATTTTTGTAAAATGGCGATGAGCGGTTTAATCCTACTACGCGACTGTTGTGGGAACCACCTCCACAACAGTCGTGTGATCAAGAGGTTTTATGGTGAACGGTGTGTCGTGCCGTTTTTGGCCACCGCCTCTCGTATTACCGATAACCCTAACTTCATGCGGCATTTGCGGATGCGGTTCCCGCAAATGTCGCGTTGTAAAGCTAATCGTCATTTTACAAAACTTCAGTAAGGAGACGTCCATGAAATGCTGGTTCTGCGACACCGAGGCAAGAGGTGTTTGCGCGGCATGCGGAAGGGCGGTGTGTTACGATCACGCCCACATCCACGACGCCATGACCTTGGCGAAGACCGACACCTCGAGCGGCTACACGAGCTATTACAACGTCTTGAATGCCCTCAAGTGCAGTGACTGCCGGCTGGAATGGACCTACCACAAGCCGGGGGATTGAACGCCGGCTGGGGGAGCTGGCGTGTAAACAACTTAAAAAGCGACGGCGGCTGGTAGGGGCCGCCGCCGCTTTTTTTGTCTGGCCGGGTATGGTATAATGCTAGTGGCGATAACCTGACAAAGGATTAATAATGCGCTATCCACCGCTGTCGCCCCTAAATGATTTTGTTTTTAAAAAATTGTTGGGCGACCCGAATGAAACCGGTCCCCTGGAAAATTTCCTCCAAGCCGTCATCGATCTCCCCAAGGAGGAATTCGCCGGACTCGTCATTCTCAATCCCGAATTGACAAAGGATTTTAATGACGAGAAAACCGGGGTGCTTGATGTCAAGATCCTCACCACTTCGGGTAAGGTGATCGATGTTGAGGTCCAGGTCGAGTTTCAGGAATGGCTGCCGGAGCGGATTTTATTTTACAGTGCCAGGATGGTGTCGGAACAGATCGGCAGAGGCGAGGATTACGAAAAAATCAAACGGGTGATTTGCATCGTCATAGCCGACCACCGGTTGGTCGATCATGCGGCTGCCTATCACCATTGTTTCAGTCTGTACGATCCCAAGGCGGGTGTGCCTTTTCCACACCGTTTGCTGGAAATCCACACTCTCGAAATTCCCAAAGTGCCGGTTGCATCCGATACCTCGCCGCTCTGGTCCTGGATGCAGTTTTTTGCGGCTAGAAGCGAAGGAGAATTTGAAATGACGGTTAAAGACAATCCCGCCTTGGGCGGATTATATGGCAAATTGAAAGAGTTGAGCGCCGACGATAAAGTGCGGCAGCTCGCCGAAGCCCGCGAGAAGGCCCGCCGCGACGAAGCATCACGCAATGCCTACCGGAACCGAGTGGCGTATGAACAGGGTATCGAACAGGGTGTCGGGCAGGAACGGAAGCGTAAAGCGCTTGAAACGGCACGGGAGGCAATTGCGTTGGGGCTTCCTGGCGATCAAATTGCCAAACTTTCCGGTTTAAGCCTGGAAGAAGTCTTGGCAATGAAAGAAAAAGTTTGAGCGTTTGGTAAGTATTGAAGCACAAAAAAACCATAAAAAATGTGGGTGTGCGGCTTAAGTCGCACACCCACATAGGTAAATTTTGCCGTCGAGAGGTATTTTTCGGCTTATTTCTTTTCGCCGTCCTGATATTTGCCGTGCCAGACCACCTCGCGGTAGAGTTCGGGGGAGGTGTCGCCTTCGGTGGAGATGAGGAGGATGGTGGAGTTTTCGTTGATGCCGAGTTTTTCCTTGATGTCCTTCCCCATTTTGCAGATGTACTCGAGGATGCCGGTGGTGCAGGCGCCGGATTCGCCGGAGGTGACTTGTTGGTCGCCGGGGAGGGGATTGCCGAGGATGCGCATGCCGTTGGCGGCGAAGTAGTCTTCGCAGGCGATGGAGGCGCTGGCGTAGTCGCGGATGGCGCCCCAGGCCACGGTGGAAGGTTCGCCGCAGGCCAGGCCGGCCATGAGGGTGGCCATGTCGCCGGTGACGATGTGGGGTTTGCCGTCCAGGGCGGTCAGCGATTTGTGGATGCAGTCGGCGAGGCGGGGTTCGACGATGGTGGTGACGGGGCACTTGTCGCCGAGAGTGGCGGCGAAGTAGCCGAGAGCCGCGCCGGCGTAGGAACCGACGCCGGCCTGGAGGAAGAGGTGGGTGGGGGCTGCGACCCCGTCGGCCTTGAGTTGTTCGAGGGCTTCGATGGCGAGGGTCATGTAGCCTTGCATGATCCAGGTGGGGATTTTTTCGTAACCTTCCCAGGCGGTGTCCTGGACCATGACCCAGCCGTTCTTTTCGGCGTCGGCGTTGGCCATGCGGACGGCGTCGTCGTAGTTGACATCGGTGATGGTGCATTCGGCGCCGGTGGCGCGGATGTTTTGGGCCCGGATTTCGGCCGAGCCTTTCGGCATATATACTTTGGCGTGCTGGCCGAGTTGTTGGGCGGTCCAGGCGACGCCGCGGCCGTGGTTGCCGTCGGTCGCGGTGGCGAAGGTGATGGTGCCGGTTTTCTTTTTGGTTTCGGGGGAACGGATTTCTTCGACCGTGAGGTCTTCGATGTTTTTGCCGAGTTTTTCGGCCACGATGCGACCGAGGGCATAGGCGCCGCCGAGGACTTTGAAGGCGTTCAGGCCGAAACGTTTGGACTCGTCTTTAAGGTAGATTTTACCGACCCCGAAGGACTTGGCCAGGCTTTTCAGGTTGACGAGGGGGGTGGGGGCGTATTCCTTGAAGCCTTGGTGGAAGTTATGGACTTTTTTGGCTTCGGCGGCGGAATAATTGGCGAGGCTGGCGCCTTGACCGGGTGCGACTTTTTTGGGATTGAAGAAGAAGGATACGTCTTTCGGGTTCATGCTGGGCTCCTGGGTTTATGGGTGGATGCTGACCTTGGCTTGGCTTATAAATATGCAACTGGAATTCCAGAATTAGGTTTGGTTTGGGTTAGTGTTAGTTGCCGTAATGGCAGAGACTTATGGCAGGGATGGCGTAACCGCGACCGCGCAGAAGGTGACTGTTTATCAATATGAGATGGAAAGTATATCATATTGATAATTAAGCGGCGAAAAAGCTTAAATTATCAAAGTAATAAATTATCCAGCCCACCCACATCGGTCAAGCCAAACTCGCCAATCCGGGTACGAATTAAACTGGTCATCACCGCGCCGCAACCCAGGGCCAGGCCCAGATCGTCCACCAGGGTGCGGACGTAAAAACCCTTGGAAACGGTCATTTCCAGCACTCCCGCCGTACCGTCGAACTCTTCGAGACTCAGGGCATAAACCGTGGCCGGCCGGGCCGTGCGCTCGATCGTCACGCCTTGGCGGGCGAGTTTATAGAGCCGTTTGCCGTCTTTTTTGATGGCGCTGTGCATGGGGGGGGTCTGGAGGATTTCTCCGCGAAAGCGGGACATCGCCCCGGTTACCTCCGCTGCGCTGAAGGGCGGTTGGCGCGCGGGTATGAAATCGTTTAAAACTATGCCGGTGCTGTCTTGCGTATCGGTGCGGACGCCAAGTTTGAAGCCGGCCCGGTAGGTTTTCGGCCGCTCCTGCAGGTGGTCGAAGAGCCGGGTCGCGTTGCCGGCCAATAGGATAAGGAGGCCCGAGGCCAGCGGGTCGAGCGTTCCGGCGTGGCCGACGCGTTTCAGGTTAAGCGCCCGGCGGGCCCGCGTCACCACCAGGTTGCTGGAGGGTCCGCTGGGTTTGTTCACTAGCCAAATGCCGGGGATCTTCCTCAAGAGGGATTGGGGATCTCTATGGAATTGGGCGAGGAGTTCGGGGAATGGGGTTGGGTCGTCGGGCATTGGGGGGGTCAGTCTAATTGTTGTCACTCGAAATATTCATTTCCAGATCTTAAGCCCTTTGGCAATACCACTGGTATAATTGGCTTGAAGGTTATTCCAAAAATTGGCCGGGGGTCCGAATATGGCCTCTAATTTTATAGCGGTTTCCGAACTGATAGGCTGGTTCCCGGCAAGAATCCCATCCATATTTTGCAGGGTCAGGCCAAGTTTTTCCGCCAACGAAACGGGAGTAAGCCCTATGTGCTCCATGCATTCACGTACGGTTTCACCTGGTGGAGTGACACTATCCGGGGTGTAAGGGTAGGTCTTATTCGTCGTGGTCATTTCTATCGCTCCGTTCAATGCGGGTCGTAGATTTCTTCAATGACAATTTCCGTGACTTTGGTCAAATCAACCCCTGAATCCGGTTTAAGCGGCATCGGGTCGTCCCCAACCGTGAAGATAATTCGAAAGGGATGGGTGATATCGACGCTGAAATATCCTTGTGGCTTGCCAGAGTGCGGGTGAAGACGGGCGGCTGGATACAAGGCTATGTCCGACAGGGAGTTGGCACCAGTCAATTCATCCAGGCGTTTGCGGATTTTTTTTGCCAGTTGACCATAATGTTTAATCAACAATCGCTCTTCAGCACAGATTTTGGCGAGTTTTGAGGTTCTAAAAGTTACTTTCATGAACAACCCTTCCCAAGGTTATCCTGATAGTATATGTCATATTGGTCTAAAACATCAAACAATTTCCACTAATTTATAAATCCCAAAAAATGCGTGCGAACCGCCCACAGAGCGGCCCGCACGCACAACAACCCACCTGGAGATATTCGTACCCAAGCAGCTTAATTACTTGCCGCAGCAGCCGTCGAAAATCCGCTTGCAGCCGCGTTCTTCGAGGGAGCGGAGAATCTTGGCCGGATCCTTGAACTTGGACAGGAAGATCATCGCCGCGATGATGTAGGGCTTGTAGCCGGCTTCCTTGTACATCGGGATGCGGTAACGGTCGAACACGCTCGCGCAAACTTCGCCTTCCTTGCAGCTCACGCCGGAAATGTCGGCCGGGAGGCAGTGCATGTAGAGGGCTTTCCCGTCGGCTGTCTTCTTCATGCGGGCTTCGGTGCATTCCCAATCCTTGTGGCCGGCGTTCTGGCCGAGGAGTTCCTTTTCGAGGGCCTTGATGCCGTCGGTGTCGCCGTTGCCGTAAAGGTTGGTGCGCTTTTCCATGGCGGCGAAGGGAGCCCAGGACTTCGGATAAACAATGTCCGCGCCTTCGAAAGCTTCATCCATCGAGTTAGACTTCGAGAACTTGCCGCCGGACTTCTTGGCGTTCGCCGACGCGACCGCTTCGACTTCCGGCATGACTTCGTAGCCCTTCGGGTGGGCCAGGGCGACGTCCATCCCGAAGCGGCTCATCAGACCGATGATGCCCTGCGGAACCGAAAGCGGTTTCCCGTAGGAGGGGGAGTAGGCCCAGGTCATGGCAATTTTCTTGCCCTTCAGGTTTTCGACCCCGCCGAAGTGGTGGATGATCTGGAGCATGTCGGCCATGGCCTGAGTCGGGTGGTCGATGTCGCACTGGAGGTTGACGAGGGTGGGGCGCTGTTCCAGGACGCCTTCGCGGTAGCCGTCCTGAACTGCGGCGGCGACTTCGCGCATGTAGGTGTTCCCTTTGCCGATGTACATGTCGTCGCGGATGCCGATGACGTCGGCCATGAAGCTGACCATGTTGGCGGTTTCGCGGACCGTTTCGCCGTGGGCGATTTGCGACTTGCCTTCGTCGAGATCGTTGACGGTGAGACCGAGGAGGTTACAGGCGGAGACGAAGGAGAAGCGGGTGCGGGTGGAGTTGTCGCGGAAGAGGGAGACGCCGAGGCCGGTGTTGAAGACCTTGGTGTTGATGTTCCGTTCGCGGAGGTTCCTGAGGGCGTCGGCGACGGCGAAGGTGGCGGCGATTTCGGTGTCGTTCTTCTCCCAGGTGAGGAGGAAGTCGTTCATGTACATCTTGGACACGTCGGAATGGGCGATCTGGTTGACGAGGGCGTCGAAGCTTTTCATTTATTTCTCCAAAGAAGGAAAGATGGCAAGGCACCATTTATTTTTTAACGAATTGAAAACCTTGCAATACATTTCGGTACGATAATCACTGCGCATATTTCTTGAGAAAAACAGAACTATTGTCATTCCGAACGGTAGTGAGGAATCCAGGGGTCGCATGCCGCTGAGTAAAAGCGTTTTACATTTGGCTCGTTTTCACTAACTAAACGCTTCCAAATGGGGCGGTTTATACTCAGCCCCGTTCGTCGCTGGATTCCTCACTACCGTTCGGAATGACAATAGTACCGCGTTTAGCAAGAATTCAGTCAGTGCTTATCGTACTGAATTGCTGCGTACTACTTCTTGTTGTCTTCGCAGTAAATGCTCGGGAGAGCCGCGTAGACGGCGGCGCAACGGACCAGTTCGGACTTCCAGGTCTTTTCGTTCGGGGCGTGGGCCTGGTTTTCCTTGCCGGGGCCAAAGCCGATGCAGGGGATCTTGTAACGGCCCATGATGCTGACGGCGTTCGTGGAGAAGGTCCACTTGTCGGTGCGGGGCTTGCCGTACATGCCTTCGAAAGCCTTTTCCATCGCCTTGGTGATGGCGTGGTCGGCCGGAATGACCCAGGTGGGGAAGTAGCATTCGGTGGGGTAGACGAGGCCGGTCCAGGACGGGCGGTCGTACTTGTACATGCTGACGACGGCGCCGTACTTCTTGCAGGCGGGGAGGGCGCGGATTTCGTCGAGGGCCTTTTCCCAAGTTTCGCCGTCGGTAAGGCGGCGGTCGATGGATATGGCGCAGGAGTCGGCGACGGCGCAGCGGGAGGGGCTGGTAAAGAAAATTTCCGAGACCGCCAAGGTGCCTTTCCCCAGGAAGGGGTCGACGTGCAGGTGGTTGTTCAGTTCCTTGACTTCCTGGAGAATGTCGGCCATTTTGTAGATCGCGTTTTCGCCGCGCTCGGGGGCGGAACCGTGGCAGGAGACGCCCTTGACGTCGACGCGGATTTCCATGCGGCCGCGCTGGCCGCGGTAGATGCCGCCGTCGGTGGGTTCGGTGATGACCACGAATTCGGGGCGGAC
>JAVBTZ010000271.1:0-9511 GCA_031555915.1 Planctomycetota bacterium | reverse complement strand
TTACCACCACCTCGTCGGCGTCGCCAATCTGTCCGCCGCGAAAGGAGTCCAGGGTATCGCGGGTCACATAGCCCAGAACTTTCAATTCCTTCGAAAAATTGACCACCACCATATAATTGTTTTTACTCAACTTCTTGTTGGGATTGAAGAAGTCGATGATTTCCTTGATGCTCGAGTAGAGCGTCTTCACCCCGGGTATGCGGGACAAAATGCTTTCGCTCCACGACATCAGGAGCTTGCCCAAATAAAACTCCAGAAACAGTCCCACCGCCACCAGGAAAAAGAACATGAACAATAAACCGAGACCGTAGAAATAATAGCCGGTCTGGTCGCTTCGCACCCCCAGCCAGCTTCTTAAAGGCGCTCCGAACACGCTCTCGGCCAGGGAGGCTATCCACCAAGTCACATATAACGTGATGGTAATGGGGAGAAAGGCCAACAAACCATTGATAAATAAACGCGAAAGTCGTTTCATCTGCTTCTCCCCAACTTCGCCCCGAGGGTTATCCCTCGGGGCGAGCGATTGTTCGTAAAAATTAGCTTGCCAAACCTTACCAGGGCGCCTCCGCCCTAGAATACAAAACCTTCGGGTACAACCGCGTCCTTGACCACGATGATGATGCCGTCCCGCACGTAGAACCGGCCTTCGGGGTCGTCGTAGGTGTTATGGCCCTGGCGGTTCACCATTTGCACGTAGCGGCCGATCGAGGCGTTTTTATCGATGATGCAGCGCTTCAGATAGGCCCCTTCGTTTATGCCGATGCGCGGGCCCGGGTCGTCGCCGTGCTGGTAGTAGTCCGCCCCCATTACCAGGGACTCCTCGATGACCGAGCCGTGCCTCACCCGCGTGCGGGTGCCGAGAATCGAGTCGCGTACCGTCGCCCCCTCCACAATCGTGCCGTCGCACAGAATCGCCGCTTCCACCGAAGCCCGGTTCATTTTGGCGCCGGGGAGGAAGCGGGTGTTGGAGTAAATCGGTTGTCCGGGGTCGAAAAGGTTGAACTTGGGAATCGGCGCCACCAAATCCAGATTCGCCTCGTAGAAAGCTTTTATCGTCCCGATATCCGCCCAGTAGCCGTCGAAGCAGTAGGCGTACATGCGATGGGTGGCAATGGCCTGGGGAATGATTTCCTTGCCGAAATCGGTGCGGGTGGGGTCGATGTTTAAAAGTTCCGTAAGGGTTTTCGGGTCGAAGATGTAAATGCCCATGCTGGCCAGGAAGGGGCGCTTGGCCGCTTCTTCCGGGGTCAGGCCGAAGATGGTGGTGTCGGTGGCCATCTCGTCCAGGGCTTCCTTGGTTCGCGGTTTTTCGACGAATTTGACGATGCGGCCGGTTTCATCCACCTTCAAGACCCCCAATTCCGGCGCTTCCTCCCGGGTCACCGGAATTACGGCGATGGAAATGTCGGCGTTCTGGCGGATGTGGGAATCGCGGAAGAGGCGGTAATTCATGCGGTAGAGGTGGTCGCCGGACAGGATGAGAACCAGCCCCTTCCGGTCGTTACCCCGGTGTCCCAGGTGCGGCAGCGTTTTCCGTACCGCGTCGGCGGTTCCCTGGAACCATTCGTTCGACTCGGCGGTCTGTTCGGCGGCGAGAACCTGGACAAAGCCGCGCGAGAACTGGTCGAAGCGATAGGCGTTGGAGATATGGTTGTTGAGGGAAGCGGACTGGTACATGGTAAGAACATACATTCTGGTGATGCCGGATTTGATGCAGTTGGAGATGGGAATGTCGATTAGACGGTATTTGCCGGCGACGCCGACCGCCGGTTTCGATCGGTCTTTGGTCAGGGGGAAGAGCCGGCTGCCTTTACCGCCTCCGAGGATGACCGCTACCATGTTTTCCATGAAACGCCTCCCTTTTTTATGTGGTTATTCGGTAAATGCGGTGAAAAGGTGGTTATCGGGGAATGTGGGGTACAAATGCCGGTGGGCATCTGTAACGATATTTGTGACGTTATTTTGTACGGTGTCCCGGAGGTGTCCAATCCGGCCCGGAATCGCACCGCCTCGGCCAGCCTCACCCATCCCGCCTGTCACGACCGTTCCGGCACTTCATCCATGTCTCCGGCCTCGGTGTCGGATGCCGCGGCGTGAATGCCGCCGCCATGTCCACCCCGCCATTTATGGCGGGCCCAAGCCACCAGACCCCATACCATATAGCCGTTGAAGCACAAAAACAGCATCAGCCGCGGCTCATGCCAAATCAAAATCAACAGCAGGACCGCGACCACCAGTATGGTGAAGGATTTTTTGCCGCTGAAATAACGGTTCGCCACATGCACAAACGGGACCTCGCTCACCATTAAGAGTCCCGGCAGCAACAGAAAGATGGCGAGCAACCGGCTTTTCACCTGAATGATTTCATTGCCCAGGAAGGGCAAACCCGCCAGCCAGGCGCAGATGCCATCCACCCAGGCGTAATCCCCTTCCGCCAGGAGTACCGCCGACACCACGCAACCCGCCGCCGCCGGACTGGGCAGGCCAGAAAAAATATTTTTGTCGGCGGTGCCGGATTGAATGTTATAACGGGCCAGCCGCAGCACGGCGCAAATGGCGAAAATAAGCCCGAACGTTATCACCTGCGTCCACCAGGCATAGGTAGCGGGCATTACCGCCAGGGATATGGTATTGACGATAATGGCCGGGGCGATGCCAAAGGAGGTGATGTCGGCGAGGGAGTCGAGTTCTCTACCGAAGGCGCTTGCCGCTCCCATGGCTCTGGCCACCTTGCCGTCCAGGACGTCGAAGAGCATCCCGAAAAAGATGACGATGCAGGCCCAATGGAAGAGAAAACCCGCCCGGGCCCGGGCTCCCCGCACCGTCCCCAAGGCCAGACTGCTGCGCCGGGCGCGTTTTTCATCATTGTTAAGCAGCCGGTCCTCCTCGGCGGTCGGGTTGGCCTGCATGAAGGCCGACTGGCCCGAAGCCGTGTTTCCCGCCGTAACGCCGACGGTAGGGGAAGCCGGCTTCTCTTCCATCAACTGCGCCCGGGTGGAAAAAAACAGGGCGTTCAGGCACAGGACTATGGAAATAAACCCGCAGGAAAAATTGCCGACTGTCAAGAGGGACGGGAGTATATGGACCCGCCGGTAGAAACGGCGTTGGGTTAAGCGGTTTGTCATGCGTTCTCGCTGAAGCTCAATCGAATCCTAGGGTTTTTTCGGCGCCGCGCCGGCTGTTTCCTCCACCACCGCCAGCACCGTCTCCCCCGCCTTGACCGCATCCCCGACCTTCACCTTCCATGCCAGGTTGGCCTCCGGCGACAAAAACAGGGTTGTGCGCGAGCCGAATTTAATCATTCCGTACTTTTCGCCGCGGCGGAGTTCCATGCCGGTTTTGACCGGGCAAATTATCCGCCGGGCAATCGCCCCGGTCGACTGCCGCACCACCATTCTGGCGGGCATGCCCGCTTCGCTGGTTTGCAGGCCCAGGTCCTGGTTTTGGTTTTTATCCAGGGATTCAGGACTGCGGGCGTCATGAAAAGCGCCGGGGCGGAAACGCAGGAATTCAATTTTCCCCGCCGCCGGAGCCCGGTTCAGGTGCACGGAAAAGATGGAGAGGAAAATGGAACAACGTAGCGCCCGCCCCCCGATGTAATCCGGTTCCGGCGCTTCGTCCAAGTGGGTGACCGTTCCATCCGCCGGTGCGACGATGAGACCTGGTTCCCTGGGGATGACCCGCTTGGGGTCGCGAAAAAACCACAGCACCCAGGCGAACAGCAGCGCCAGCAAAAACACCGGCAGTAGATACCACCCCGAACCGGTTTGGCGAAACAGGCTGATAAAAACAATGGCGCCCAGGCAAAAGACGCCGCCGGCCAAACCGATTTCCCTGGCGCCGAGTGGAGTTAAGGACATGAGGTCTCGCAGGGGGAAAGGTAAGGAAACGCTTCGCCAATCATACGTAGGACTCTTTCACCGTCCGCACGTAGGCGGCGACCAATTCCATGGACTGCGCCGAGCCATTCTGCACCGCCTTGACCAACTGCTCCGCCGCGGCGCCGATATTTTCAAACCCGTACATCGCGCCAGTTCCCCGGACATGATTCACCACATTCATGACCGGTTTCCAATCGCCCAGGTGGGCGGAATACTGCAAGCCTTCCAATTCTTCCCTCCGCCTTTGCAGATAACCGGAACGCATCTCCTGCGGAGGGGTGAAGGTCGGCGGGTCTATGACGATGCGGGTGGAGTCCCGCTTGTTCACTTGTCTTTTGCTGGCCATTAGGCGAGCCTTTTACCAACCGATGGGCCATGTCTTTTTAAACCACACTATTAAGCAACTTCATTATAACCCAAATCCCTTTTTTTTTCAAGCGCCGAAAACCCCCGCGCCAACGAAAACCGGAGAGCCCCGCCGCGCCGCCGGGATAAACGGACCGTCCCGGCTCTTTCCAAGGTATTTTTCTTGACTTGACAGCCGCTTCGAGTGACAAACTAGGCATAGGAGACCCGCGACTTTCTTGACTGCTTTCCGATGTGTTTATTCGTTTTTTTTTAAATAGTCCACCAATTCATGCCCGATGTTTTTTTTCTCGCCGCCGGTTTGACGAACGCGCGCTGCCAGAACCAGACCCGAAATAAGGAATACGCCACATGCCGCTCCCTCCCGAACCAGACCTTGCCTTCAACTCCCATTCCGCCCCGGACTATCTCCCCCTCCCGCAGCTCCGTGCGCTCCAGTTAAGCCGGCTCAAGGAAACGGTCCATTTCACCTACCATAACCAAAACTGCGGCCTGCTCAGAAAACGCATGCAGGAAATGGGTCTCGCCCCGTCGGACATCAAGAGCCTGGACGACATCCGCCGCCTGCCCTTCTCCATGAAAACCGACCTCCGCGACACCTATCCCTACGGCCTCTTCGCCGTACCCCAAGCGGAAGTCGTCCGCCTGCACGCCTCTTCCGGCACCACGGGTAAACCCATTGTCGTCGGCTACACCCAGAAAGACATCGAAATCTGGTCCTCCGCCATGCGCCGCTGCCTTCTCGCCTGCGGCCTTACGGAACACGACGTCATCCAGGTCTCCTACGGTTACGGCCTGTTCACCGGGGGGCTGGGCGCCCATTATGGCGGCGAAGCCCTCGGCGCCACCGTCGTCCCGACTTCCGGCGGCAATACCGAACGGCAAATCATGGTCCTGCAGGACTTCGGCGTCACCGCCATCTGCTGCACGCCCTCGTATTTCACCCACATAGCGGAAAAAGCCGCCGAAGCCGGCGTCAATCTCCGGAACACCAAGCTCAAGGTCGGCGTCTTCGGCGCCGAACCCTGGTCGGAAGGCATGCGCCACCATTTGCAGGAAGCCACCGGCATCCGCGCCCACGACATCTACGGCCTGTCCGAAATCATCGGCCCCGGCGTCGCCATCGCCTGCCGCGAACTTTCCGGCATGCACATCCTCGAGGACTACTTCTACCCGGAAATCATCGACCCCGAAACGGGGGAGGTCCTCCCCGACGGCGAGGAAGGCGAGCTCGTTCTCACCACCCTGTCGAAACAAGCCATCCCCATGCTCCGCTACCGTACCCGGGACATCACCGCGCTCATGCCCGAACCCTGTCCCTGCGGCCGCACCCTCCGCCGCATCCGCCGCATCGGCCGCCGTTCCGACGACATGATGATAATCCGCGGCGTCAACGTCTTCCCCTCGCAAATCGAAGCCGCCCTCTTGCGGGTCAAGGGCATCAGCCCGCATTACCAGATTATCGTCACCCGCACCTCCGGCCTCGACAACCTGGAAGTCCAGGTGGAAATGACCCCCGAGTTATTGGGCGACCGGATTCTGGCCTTGGAAACGATTCAGAAGGAAATCGCCCATACCATCTTCTCCACCGTCGGCATCAACGCCTCGGTGAAGCTGGTCGAACCCAAGTCCATCATGAGGAGCGAAGGAAAAGCCAAGCGGGTCATAGACAAACGCG
This sequence comes from Planctomycetota bacterium, assembly GCA_031555915.1. Classification (GTDB taxonomy): domain Bacteria; phylum Planctomycetota; class SZUA-567; order SZUA-567; family SZUA-567; genus JAJBSZ01. The sequence goes on along the minus strand of JAVBTZ010000271.1, from coordinate 3,586 downwards.
GGATTTGATTGCCGAATATCAATTAGCCAACCACCGGAGACCCACATGAAAATCCACCAAATCGCCATCTTTATGGAAAATAAACCCGGCCATCTCCGCACCATTTGCAAGACCGTTGCCGACGCCGGCGTCAATATTTACACCCTCTCCCTCGCCGACACCCAGCAGTACGGCATCCTCCGCCTGCTTACGGACAACTGGGAGAAAACCCGGGACGCCCTGTCGCGGGCCGGGTTTGTGGTGAATGTCGCCGAAGTCCTCGCGGTCGAAGTCGACGACCGGCCGGGCGGCCTCCTCCGCATCCTCGACATCATCTCCGACAACGGCATCAACATCGAATACATGTACGCCTTCACCTACCACCATGGCAAAAACGCGGTGATGGTCTTCCGCTTCGACAACCCCGATCAGGCCATCGCCGCCCTGCAGGCGAAAGGCGTCAGCGTCCTGAACGGCATCGACATTCTGAAAGGCGCCGAATAACCATGAAAACCTTCACCCCCGAAAACCGCATCCTCGACCCCGAGGAAACGCTCCACCGCGAAGAGCTGCAAAAGTTGCAGCTGGAGCGCCTGCGGAAAATCGTCGATTACGCCAAGGCCCGCGTTCCCTTCTTCGCGAACAAACTCGCCGGCATCAACGGGCAGGATCTTAAGAGCCTGGACGACCTGAAGAAGCTCCCCTTCACCACCAAGCAGGACCTCAGGGACGGCTACCCCTACGGCTTCATGGCCATCCCCAAGGAGGAAATCGCCCGCATCCACGGCTCCTCCGGCACCACCGGCAAGATGACCTTCGTCCCCTATTCCAGGAATGACCTGGAAAACTGGACCCGGCTCGTCGCCCGTTTCCTGGTCGCCGGCGGTTTGCGGCCGGGGCATCTGGTGCAGATTTCCTTTGGTTACGGTCTGTTCACGGGCGGTTTCGGTTTGCATTACGGCATTGAAAAAGTCGGCGCCGCCGTGGTCCCGGCCGCTTCCGGCAACAGCGAGCGGCAGTTGGCGATTCTCAAGGATCTCCGCCCGGACGCGATTGTCTGCACGCCAAGCTACGCCCTGACTCTTGGGGAGGCGCTTCGCGCCCACGGCATCAAACCGGGCGACCTCGGCCTGAAAATGGGCTTCTTCGGCGGCGAACCCTGGACCGACGAAATGCGCGTCCGCATCGAGGAGGACATGGGAATCTTCGCCACCGACAATTACGGTTTGTCGGAAGTGATCGGTCCCGGCGCGGCCGGCGAATGCGTGGTCCGGCAGGGGCAGCATTTTTCGGAGGATCATTTCCTGGTCGAGTGCATCAACCCCGAGACCCTCCAGCCGGTGGAACCGGGGCAAAAGGGGGAATTGGTCATCACCACCCTGACGAAAGAGGGGATGCCAGTCATCCGCTACCGCACCAGGGACATCTCCAGCCTGCATTACGACGCCTGTCCCTGCGGCCGCACCGGGGTCAAGATGAGCCGCGCCACCGGGCGCTCGGACGACATGCTGATTATCCGCGGGGTGAACGTCTACCCGACCCAAATCGAGGAGGCCCTCTTGCGGGTGCGCGAGGTCGCGCCGCATTACATGATTGAAGTGGACCGGCCCGGCACCCTGGACGTGGCGACAGTGCGGGTCGAAATTCTGCCGGAAATGTTCTCGGCTTCGATGCGGGAGATGGTGGGGTTGAAGGAGCGGATCGTCTCGGCCATCAACTCCGTGACCGGGATTCATATGGAAGTCGACCTGGTGGCGCCGCAGACGCTGGAGCGCTTCCAGGGCAAGGCCAAGCGGGTCACCGACCTGAGGGTCAAGAAGGATTGATTACTGGACACCTCTAAAAATAGCATTTTTAGAGGTGTCCTATTATGTGAAACACTTTGCATTTTTCATTGTTTACCCCAATTACGCAAGGAGAAGTCCATCATGTCAAGCGCCTCCCAGACGCCCCCTCCGGCAATCGTGAACGACAAGAAGGAATTCGAAATCTTCTGGCTTCCGTGGAAAATTTTCGCCATCCTCGCCGCGATTGTCCTGGTCTCGGCGGCTTTGGGAACGCTCCCCAAGGGGCTGATCGGCGCCTTCTCCTTCATGATTGTCGTCGGCGCCATCCTCAATGAAATCGGCAACCGCCTGCCCATCGTCAAGTCTTATCTCGGCGGCGGCCCCATCGTCATCATCTTCGGTTCGGCGGCCCTGATTTATTGGGGAGTCATCAAGGGACCCCTGAAGGAAAACATCACCACCTTCATGACCTCCGGCGGTTTTCTGGACTTCTACATCGCCGCCCTGATCACCGGTTCGATTCTGGGGATGAACCGGCAATTGCTGATTCGCGCCGCGGTCCGCTATATGCCGGCCATTATCGGCGGGGTAGCGCTGGCGCTTGGCGCCGCGTATCTGGTCGGCGACCTCATCGGCTTTGGGTCAAAGCAGGCCATGTTCTTCGTCGCCATACCCATCATGGGGGGCGGCATGGGGGCGGGCGCGGTGCCGCTGTCGCAGATTTTCGCCCAGCAAACCGGCGGCGACCCGAAGGAACTTCTCTCCATCATGGTTCCGGCCGTGGCTCTCGGTAACGCCCTCTCGATTATTCTTGGCGGCCTCCTCAACCAGGTCGGCAAACTGATCCCGTCCATCAGCGGCGAAGGCCAGTTGATGCGCAGCTTCAAGAACGACAGCACCGACGCTGACAAGGAAAACCACCGCGATAAAATGCCGGTCACGGTCAAGAATCTCGGGGTCGGCCTCCTGGTCGCCACCACCTTCTTCTCGGTCGGCACGATTATCCAAAAGGGCGTCCCCGCCATTCACGCCTATGCCTGGATGATTCTTTCGGTCGCGATCGTGAAGATTCTCGGCCTCATGCCCGAGCGCTTCGAAATCCACTGCTACCAATGGTTCCAGTTCATCATGGTCAACCTCACCGCAACCCTCCTGGTCGGCATCGGCGTGGCCTATACGGATCTCGGCCAGGTCATCGGCGCCTTCACCGGCAACTATGTGATTCTGGTGGCGGTGACGGTATTTGGCGGCCTCATCGGGGCGGCGCTGGTCGGCTACATAGTCGGATTCTTCCCCATAGAATCGGGGATTACCGCCGGGCTCTGCATGTCCAACATGGGCGGGACCGGCGACGTCGCGGTCCTCTCCGCCGCGCACCGCATGGAACTTATGCCGTTCGGGCAGATTTCCTCCCGTATCGGCGGGGCGTTCATGCTGTTGTTGTCCAGCTTCCTCCTGAGGATGTTCACGGTTACGGTGGGGGCGGGCGGTTGAGGCGAGGCAAGGAAAGGAAGGGTCGAGATGATTATCAACAGCGCCGCCAGCGCGGGCAGCCTGGAATCGAGCGACGTGCTGGTGGAGATTAAGCCCGGCAACGGCGGTCTCAGGATTGAGGTCCAATCGGTCGTGGGAACGCAGTTCGGCCCGGCCATACGGCAGGCGGCCGAGGAAACGCTCAGGGAACTCGGCGTAAAGCAGGCCGACCTGGTCCTGAAGGACCGCGGCGCCCTCGACTGCACCATTAGGGCCAGGGTCGAAACCGCGGCCAGAAGAGCGGAAAGACCAAGATAATCGTTCGCGGCGGCGGGGGGGGGGCGGCC